>URST01000074.1 GCA_900550585.1 uncultured Eubacteriales bacterium | reverse complement strand
TTGATGGTGCCGCCCACGGCGCACAGGCTGTTGTGACAGTTGGTGAGCACATAGGGCACGGGGAACTCCGTCATGCCGCTGGCCTTGGCGGTCTGGATGACGCCCACATAGGTGATGTCGTGGGAGATGAGACTGTCGAAGGTCAGGTGCAGCAGGCCGTCCCCCGCGGGCTTGTCATGGCGGCGGAGGATCTGGTAGGCCATGGTCTTTTCCCGGTCCGCCGGGGACGCGGCTTTCGCGGGTACCGGCGCGCCGCCGCGCAGGGTGACGCCGCCGTGGTGCAGCTGGATCATATGGTCACGCTCCTTTTCGGGAGAATTTTTGATAGGTTACAGTATAACAGATTATTCGCGGATGGCAAGCCTAAAAATGAAAGTTAAAAAATAAATTATTGCATTTTGTCCTGCCGTTTTCCCCACTTTTCCCTATTGTCAGGAAATTTATCCGTCATTTATGAATTTTGCAAATTTTTATCTTGCAAAACAACAGGTGCCGCGCTATAATCGGGGCAGCAGGATGAACAGCCCGCGGACGCCGCGGGAGAAAGGAACGCATCATGGTCGAGAAGGATACCGGTATTCTGGAGCGCTACACGGGGCCGCTGAGCCGCCGCATCCAGGAGGAATACGCCATCGGCGACGAGTTCTACCACGGCGAGGTCAAGAAGGGCCTGCGCAACAGCGACGGCACCGGCGTGCTGGTGGGCGTCACCAAGGTGGGCAGCGTGCAGGGCTATCTGCTGCAGGACGGCCAGCGTGTGCCGATCCCCGGACGGCTGTACTACCGGGGCATCGAGCTCAACGACATCGTGGAGGCCCACCGCAGCGCCGGCACCTTCGGCTTTGAGGAGGTGGCGTACCTGCTGCTGATGGGCTATCTGCCCACCAGAGAGGAGCTGGCTCGGTTCAACAGCATCATGAGCCAGGCCCGGAAGCTGCCGGAGGGATTCACCGAGGGCATGATCATGCGGCACCCCAGCGGGAACATGATGAACGAGCTGGCCCGCAGCGTGCTGAGCCTGTACTCCTACGACCCCGACCCGGACAACACGTCCATCGAGAACCTGCTTTTGCAGTCGGTGAAGCTCATCGGGTGCTTCCCCTCCATCGTGGCCAACGCCTACGCGGTGAAGCGCCACTATTTCCAGGGGGACTCGCTGCACATCCACTTCCCTGTGCCGGAGCTGTCCACGGCGGAGAACTTCCTGCGGATGATCCGGCCGGACACCAACTATACCGAGGAGGAGGCGCACCTGCTGGACATGATGCTGATGGTCCACGCGGAGCACGGCGGCGGCAACAACTCCACCTTCGTCTGCCGCGCCATGTCCTCCAGCGGGACGGATACATACAGCGCCATCGCCGGGGCCGTCGGCTCCCTGAAGGGTCCGCTCCACGGCGGCGCCAACGCCAAGGTCATGGAGATGTTCCGCTACGTCAAGGAGCATGTGGACCCCCGCGACGACGGCTCCATCCGGGACTATCTGGTGAAGCTGCTGGACAAGGAGGCGGGCGACCGCTCCGGCAAGCTGTACGGACTGGGCCACGCGGTGTACACCATGTCCGACCCCCGTGCGGTGCTGCTGAAAAAATACGCGCAGCACATGGCGGAGATCAAGGGCTACGCCGAGGACTTCGCCCTTTTGCAGAAGGTGGAGGAGCTGGGTATTCCGCTGGTGCAGGAGCGCCGCCGGGACAGCACCCCCATGTGCGCCAACGTGGACATGTACTCCGGTCTGGTGTACACCATGCTGGGCATCCCACAGGATGTGTTCACGCCGCTGTTCGCCTCCGCCCGTATCGCGGGCTGGTGCGCCAACCGCATGGAGGAGCTGGTGACGTGCCACCGCATCATGCGTCCGGCGTACCGCGCCGTCACCATCCACGGGCACTATATCCCCATGGAGGAGCGGACGGCACACCACGAAAATGTATGACCGCGCCGCATATGAAGGCACAAAAGGCTCCCGGCCGATGGCCGGGAGCCTTTTTGTGTCAGCGGATCTGTCCGTCGCCGGTGACGACGTACTTGTAGGTGCTCAGCTCGTCCAGCCCCATGGGGCCGCGGGCGTGGAGCTTCTGGGTGGAGATGCCCATCTCGCAGCCCAGGCCGAACTCTCCGCCGTCGGTGAAGCGGGTGGAGACGTTGACATATACGGCGGCGCTGTCCACCTGGCGGGTGAAGCGGGCCGCGGCGGCGGCATCCTCCGTGACGATGCAGTCGCTGTGATGGGTGGAGTGGGCGGCGATGTGGGCGATGGCGTCATCCAGACTGTCCACCACGGCCACGGCCAGAATGTAATCCAGAAATTCGGTGTCGAAGTCGGCGTCCGAGGCGGGGGTGCCGTCGATAACGGCGGCGGCGCGGCGGTCAAGGCGCAGCTCCACCGGGGTCTGCCCGGCGGCGATGCGGTCGTCCACCAGCGCGCGGCGCAGCAGGGGCAGGAATCTGTCCGCCACGGCGGCGTGGACCAGGCAGACCTCCTCGGCATTGCAGACGGAGGGGCGGCTGGTCTTGGCATTGGTGATGATGCGCACGGCCTTGTCCAGATCGGCGGCGGCGTCCACATAGACGTGGCAGATGCCGGTGCCCGTTTCGATGCAGGGGACGGCGGCGCTCTCCACGCAGGCGCGGATCAGTCCCGCGCCGCCACGGGGGATCAGCAGGTCCACCAGACCGCGGGCCTGCATGATGTCGTTGGCACTCTGGTGGGTGGTGTCCTCCACGATGTTGACGATGTCGGGGTCGCCGCCGGCGGCGGTGATGCCGTCCTTCAGGGCGTCCACGATGGCATGGCAGGAGCGGTAGGCCTCCTTACCGCTGCGGAGCATGCAGACGTTGCCGCTTTTCACGGTCAGCGCCGCCGCGTCCGACGTGACGTTGGGGCGGCTCTCGTAGATGATGGCCACAAGGCCCAGCGGCACCTGCACCTTGGTGATGGTCATGCCGTTGGGGCGGGTGAACTGCGCCAGCGCGCGGCCGGTATGATCCGGCAGGGCGGCAGCGGCGCGGACGCCGTCAGCCATGGCGCGGACGCGGCCCTCGTCCAGCCGCAGGCGGTCCAGCATCACGGCGGAGATGTGACCCTCGGCGTCGGCCATGTCCCGGGCGTTGGCGGCGAGGATGGCGGGGATGTGGGACTCCAGCGCGTCGGCCATGGCCAGCAGGAGGCGGTTTTTCTCCTCCGCCGGGGCGGTGCTCAGTGCGGGCCACGCGACCCTGGTTTTCTGCAGAAGCTCGATGGTGGTCATTTCACGGCCCTCCCTGTGAGAAATCTGGTGCCGGCGGGCTTGCCCTCGGCGATGTCGTACAGCACCTCCGGCGCGGCGCCGTTGGCGATGACCATTTC
Organism: uncultured Eubacteriales bacterium; assembly: GCA_900550585.1. GTDB lineage: Bacteria > Bacillota > Clostridia > Oscillospirales > Oscillospiraceae > Vescimonas. The sequence goes on along the minus strand of URST01000074.1, from coordinate 6,340 downwards.
GCAGCCGGCGGCGGTGGCGATGGCGGCGGCACGCAGCTTCGTGACCATGCCGCCGGTGCCGAGGCCGGTGCTGCTGTCCTCCGCCAGGGTGTAGAGGTCGTCGTCCACACGCTCCACCGTGGGGATGAGGCGGGCATCGGGATGGTGGCGGGGGTCCTTATCGTACAGGCCGTCGATATCCGACAGCAGTACCAGCACATCCGCGCCGATGGCGGCGGCCACGATGGCCGACAGGGTGTCGTTCTCGCCGATGGTGTTCTCCACGCCGATCTCGTCGGTGGCCACGGCGTCGTTCTCGTTGATGACCGGCAGCGCCCCCAGCTCCAGCAGGCGGGTCAGGGTGTTGCGGACGTTGCGGCTGCGCTGCTCGCTTCTGATGTCCTCGCCGGTGAGCAGCAGCTGGGCCACGGTGTGGCTGTACTCCGTGAACAGCTTGTCGTAGGTGTACATCAGCTCGCACTGGCCCACGGCGGCAGCCGCCTGCTTGCTGGGCATGTCCGCCGGGCGGCCCGGCAGCCCCAGCTTACCCACGCCCATGCCGATGGCGCCGGAGGACACCAAGATGATCTGGTGCCCGGCGTTTTTCAGGTCGCTGAGCACCTTGCACAGATGCTCCATGCGGCGGATGTTCAGGCGCCCTGTGGCGTGTGCCAGTGTGGAGGTGCCCACTTTTACAACGATACGCATACCGCTGCCCCCTTTCGGCCCGTCCGGGCCTGCGTTTTTGGACATTATAGGACAGGGCCGCGGAAATTGCAAGGGACAGCGGCGGAAGAAAATGTAAAAAATGTCTTGCAAATCCCCGGCGGTTCTGGTATGATAGCAAGCAGTTAGAGATGTCTAACTAATTCAACTGAAGGAGGCGGCGTGTATGAGCGTTGTCATATTGGGTGGAAATGAGTGCATGGAGCGCCGCTATAAGGAGCTGTGCGGCGCGTACCGGTGTCAGGCCAAGGTGCTGACGAAGCCGGCAGGCGGGCTGAAAAACAAGCTGGGCCGGCCGGATCTGACGATCTTCTTCACCAACACCATGTCCCACAAGCTGGTGCAGGGCGCACTCAGCGAGCTGAAGGGCAGCGGCACCATCATCGAGCGGTGCCACACCAGCTCCCTGTCGGCGCTGCGGGGCATTCTGGAGAAATACGCGGCGCAGCAGGCGTGAGAAACGGCCCTGCGGGAGGCACGAGCCTTCCGCAGGGCTTTTTTGCGGGGCGCACGGTGTTGCTTTTTGCAGAAAGTATGCTATAATGGCCGCAAAATCACCCAAGGAGGTCTGGCTATGAAAGCATTGCTCATCAACGGAAGTCCCCACGAAAGGGGCTGCACCTACACGGCGCTGGAGGAGCTGGCCCGGACGCTGGAGGCCGAGGGCATCGAGACGGAGATCGTACAGGCCGGGGCACGCACCACCCACGGCTGCATCGCCTGCGGCAAGTGCCGCGCTACCGGAAAGTGCGTGTTCGACGACGTGGTGAACGAGACGGCGCCCAAGCTGCTGGAGGCCGATGCTCTGGTCATCGGCGCGCCGGTGTACTACGCCTCCCCCGCCGGCGGCGCGGTGGCGTTCATGGACCGGCTGTTTTACAGCACCGGCATCCGGAACCTGACCATGAAGGTGGGCGCGTCGGTGGTGTCCTGCCGCCGGGGCGGCAACACCGCCAGCTTCGATGTGCTGAACAAGTATTTCACCATCGCCGGGATGCCCATTGCCAGCAGCCAGTACTGGAACATGGTGTACGGCAACACACCGGAGGAGGTGCGGCAGGACAAGGAGGGCCTGCAGACCATGCGGACGCTGGGGCGGAACATGGCGTTCCTGATGAAGTCCATTCAGCTGGGAAAGGCGCAGTACGGCCTGCCGGAAAAGGAAACGCCCATCGTTACCAGCTTCCACCACGAATAAAGCAGAAAATGGGGTTGCTTTTTTCCGCCGACAGCGTAAAATGGCGGTACGCATTCCCTGAAAACGGAGGTATATTTTCATGACATATCAGGAGATCCTCAACAACGCCCGCACCTGCATGGGCCCGTACTGCAAGTCCTGTCCCAGCTGCAACGGACTGGCCTGCAAAAACACCGTGCCCGGCCCCGGCGCCAAGGGCATCGGCACCGGCTTCATCCGCAACTATCAGAAGTGGCAGGAGCTGTGCGTCAACATGGACACCATCTGCGAGAACAAGCCGGTGGACACGTCCTACGACTTCTTCGGCAAGAAGGTGGTGCTGCCGGTGTTCGCCGCGCCGGTGGGCGCTATGCAGATGCACTACGGCGATAAGTACGACGACCTGACGTACAACGACATTCTGGTGTCCGCCTGCGCTGACGCGGGCATCGCCGCCTTTACCGGCGACGGCATCGACCCCGCCGTTATCAAGGCGGCGTCCGAGGCGCTGAAGAAGAACCACGGCTGCGGCGTACCCACGGTGAAGCCGTGGAACATGGCGCTGGTGGAGGAAAAGCTGGCGCTGGTGAAGGCCGCCAACCCCATCGCCGTCGCTATGGACATCGACGCGGCGGGCCTGCCGTTCCTGAAGAACCTGACGCCGCCCGCCGGCAGCAAGACGGTGGACGAGCTGCGGCAGATCGCGGAGATGGCGGAGAAGCCCTTCATCCTCAAGGGCATCATGACGGTGAACGGCGCCAAAAAAGCGCTGAAGGCCGGAGCCAGCGGCATCGTGGTCAGCAACCACGGCGGCCGGGTGCTGGATCAGTGCCCCGCCACGGCGGAGGTGCTGCCCGCCATCGCGGACGCGGTGGGCGGTCAGATGACCATTCTGGTGGACGGCGGCATCCGCACCGGCATGGACGTGTTCAAGGCGCTGGCACTGGGCGCGGACGCCGTGCTCATCGGGCGGCCCTTTGTGAACATGGTATACGGCGGCGGCGCCGAGGGCGTGCAGGTCTATGTGGACAAGCTGAAGGCCGAGCTGGCCGACACCATGGCCATGTGCGGCGCACACTGCCTGGCCGACATCAAGCGCTCCATGCTGTTCGGCTATTGAGCCAAAACGACACATCACACGGGGAACGGGAGCCGGCGGCTCCCGTTCCTTTGCACAGGGAGTTTCTATGTATCGGGACATGACCAGAGGCGGCATCACCCGCAGCCTGCTGCTGTTTGCCCTGCCCATGATGGTGGGGAGCCTTCTGCAGCAATTATATAATGTGGCGGACACCCTCATCGTGGGGCGGGCGCTGGGCCGGGACGCCCTGGCGGCGGTAGGCTCGGCGTTCACGCTGATGACGTTCCTCACCTCCATTTTTCTGGGGCTGGCCATGGGCGCGGGAGCGCTGTTCGCCATCTGCATCGGGCGGGGGGACATGGCGTCCCTGCGCCGGGCTGCCGCACTGGCGCTCTGCCTCATCGGGGCGGTAACGGCGGTGCTGACGGGGCTGGTGTATGCCCTGCTCTCCCCGATCCTGCGGTTTTTGCAGGTGCCGGAGGTGCTGCTGAACGACATGGGCGGCTATCTTCGCATCATCTTCGCGGGGCTGGCAGCCACGTTTCTGTACAACTACTTTGCCTGCCTGCTGCGTGCGGCGGGCAACTCCGCCGCGCCGCTGTGGTTTCTGGGCGGCGCAGCTTTGCTGAACGTAGGGCTGGACCTGCTGTTCGTGCTGGTGTGCCGGTGGGGCGTATCCGGCGCGGCGGCGGCCACGGTCATCGCCCAGTACGCCGCCGGGCTGGGGCTGACGGTGTACGCCCTGCGGCGGTGCCGGGAGCTGCTGCCGCGGCGGGAGGACTTCCGGTTCGACCGGCGCACCCTCCGGGAGCTGCTGGATCTGTCCCTGCTGACCTGCGTGCAGCAGTCGGCCATGAATTTCGGCATCCTGCTGGTGCAGCGGCTGGTGGACAGCTTCGGACCGGTGGTCATGGCGGCGTTTGCCGCCGCCGTGAAGATCGACGCCTTTGCCTATCTGCCGGTACAGGAGTTCGGCAACGCCTTTTCCACCTTTGCGGCCCAGAACTACGGCGCCGGGCAGCCGGAGCGGCTGCGGCAGGGGCTGCGGCACGCCACGGCGGTGAGCGCCGCCTTCTCCTGCGCCGTGGCGGCGCTGGTGGTGATATTTGCCCGTCCGCTGATGGGGCTTTTCGTGCAGGCGGGCGAGACGGATGTCATCACCGCCGGCGTTCTCTATCTTCGCATCGAGGGGGCGTTCTACGCCGGGATCGGGTGCCTGTTCCTGCTGTACGGCTTCTACCGCGCCGTGCAGCGGCCCGGCATGAGCGTGGTGCTGACGGTCATCTCCCTGGGCACCCGCGTGGCGCTGGCCTACGCGCTGGCAGAGCCGGTGGGCGAGGCGGGCATCTGGGCGGCCATTCCCATCGGGTGGCTGCTGGCGGACATCGCCGGGTACGGGTACTACCTGCGGCACCGGACGGCGCTGCTGACACCGAAAACGTAAAAAAGAGACGTATGCCGGGGCATACGTCTCTTTTTTTACAGAAGTGCGGGGATGTCCCGGAGATCCTCCACGGTGATGTCCACGCTGTCATTGGCGGGAGCGGCACCGGGGCGGCGGTAGTAGACGGTCCTGAGGCCGTATCCCCTGCCGCCGGCCATGTCGGAGGTCAGGGAGTCGCCGATGATGGCGGCGTCCGCCGGAGTCACAGGCACCTCGCGGCCCTCGTTGACCTCCCGGAAGGCGGCGTCGAAGAACACCGGGGACGGCTTGGACGCGCCGATGCGCTGGGAGATGAAGAAGTAGGTGAAGCAGTCCTTCATGCCCGCCAGCGCCAGCCGGTGGAGCTGCTGCTCGTAGGGGCCGTTGCTGGCGGCGGCCAGCAGATACCGGCCGCGCAGGGCCTCCAGCAGCTCATGGGCGCCGGGCACGGGGATAGCGCTCTCGTGGATGGCGGCGCGGAAGTATTTCTCGAACACCGGGCCGTCGAAGTCTATGCCCAGCGCGGCGAACACGTTGTTCCAGCGGATCTTCTCCAGCTCCTGAAACGTCAGGGTGCCCTCCTCGATCTGCCGCCAGAGCTTGTTGTTCTCCCGGTGGAACACGTCGTACATCCACGGCTCGTAGGGCCGCAGGCCGAAGTGGGCGAAGCCCTCCTCCATGGTCTGAAGGGTGTAGGCGTCGAAATCCAGCAGGGTATTGTCGATGTCGATCAGGATCAGTTTCATAGGCGGCTCCTCTCGTTTGCTGCACCCAGCATACCACATCCGGCGCGCCGGGGCAACCGGCAGATGAAAATTTCAAAATGCGGCACATGAGCGGGCGAAAAATCCACCATATTTTCCGTATGGGAATACATTGTGCACAATCCGCCCCGGTTTTTCCGGAGGAAAATCTGTTGGTAAATATGCTTGCTTTGCCCCGTGGGCGGTGTTATACTCTGCTCTTGCAGCCTTGCGAAAGCTGTGTTATATATTATGTAGAAAATCCGGGCGCCGGAAGTTGGGAGGTACAGTATGAAAAAGGTCGAGATGACCAGCGGCTCTCTGTGGAAAAATATCCTGCTGTTCAGCCTGCCGCTGATGCTGACGCAGGTGCTGGAGGTGCTGTTCAACCTCAGCGACGTGGCCATCGCCGGCAAGTACGCCTACAACACCTATATCGCGCTGGGCGCCGTGGGCTCCACCACCACGCTGGTGTCCCTGTTCACCGGCCTGCTCATCGGCATCGGCGCGGGCGTCAATGTGTCCGTGGCACGCTGGCTGGGCATCGGCGACGATGAAAACGTGGAGCGCACCACCCACTCCTCCCTGCTGATCTGTCTGGGCGCAGGCGTGCTGGTGTGCGTGATCTGCCTGTTCTTTGCCGAGCCGATGCTGCGGCTGCTGAATACCAAGGAGGAGTTTCTCCCCGGCGCCGTGCTGTACCTGCGCATCTACGCGCTGGGCCTGCCGGGCATGGGCATCTACAACTGCGGCAACGGCATCCTCAGCGCCACCGGCGACACCAAGCGCCCGCTGATCTATCTGTCCGTGGCCGGTGTGCTGAACGTCATTCTGAATCTGGTGTTCGTCATCGGCTGCAATATGTCCGCCGAGGGCGTGGCCATCGCCAGCGCCATCGCGCAGTGGGTGTCGGCCGTGCTCATCTTTGTCCACCTGCTGCGGCGGAAGGACGCCTGCCGTCTGGACATGCGGAAGCTGCGCATCCACAGGATGGCGGCCAAGCGCATCCTGATGATCGGCATTCCCTCCGGCCTGCAGAACGCTATTTTCGCCGTGGCGAACCTGTTCGTACAGGCGGGCCTCAACTCCTTCGACGAGATCACCGTCTCCGGCGCGGCGGCTGCCGCCAACGCCGATACGCTGGTGTTCAACATGATGGCGGCGTTCTACACCGCCTGCGCCAGCTTCGTCAGCCGCAACTGGGGCGCGGG
>URST01000073.1 GCA_900550585.1 uncultured Eubacteriales bacterium | reverse complement strand
GTCATGACCACCCAGGTGCCCAACGAGGGCAGCGACCTGACGGTGTACCATGTGGGCGGACGGCTGAAAAGCACCCTGCGGCTGCTGGAGGCCTACGACATGACCACGGAGTCGGCGGTAGCCAAGCTCATGTGGATCCTGGGCCGCACCCGGGACTTTGACGAGGCGGAGCGCCTGTTCTATCAGCCTGTGGCCAGGGATATCCTGTACGAAAACTGAATCCTATCGAAAAAACGGTGCGTCTGCGGACGCGCCGTTTTTGCATACTCCTGCGCCGTTTTTCCCATACTATCCAAAAATGTGCGGGGAGGAACCACGGAATGAAACAGGAATTTTCTGCCAGAACAGCGCTGCTGGACGGCGAGCTGGGCGTGGGCCGCTGCTTTGACATGACGGCCCGCAGCCTTACCATCGGGGGCCGCCGCGCCAGACTGTGGGTGGTGAACGGCTATGCGCAGGAGAACATCCTTGAGCGCATGATCGCCCAGTGGCTGGCCCTGCCCGGTTTGACGGATGTCCCCACGCTGGACGCCTTTCTCAGCCGCTGCGTCACCGCCTGCGACGCCGCCGTCTGCCTGAAAAGGGAGGAGGCGGTGCTGGGCGTGTTCGCCGGCAAGACCCTGCTGGTCATCGACGGCTACGCCGGCGGCATCCTCATGGATGTCAAGCAGTTCCCCACCCGCTCCATCGAGGAGCCGGACACCAGCCGCGTCCTCCGGGGCAGCCACGACGGTTTCGTGGAGAACCTGATGCAGAACGCCGCCCTGCTGCGCCGCCGCATCCGCGACTCCCGCCTGACGCTGGAGCGGATGCAGCTGGACAACCGCTCTCACACCGATGTGGTGCTGTGCTACATGGACGGGAAGGCCGACCCCGAGCTGCTGGCGGAGATACGGAAAAAACTGGAAAATATGCAGGTGGGCTCCATCGCCATGAGCCAGGAATCGGTGGCGGAGGCCCTGTCGCCCCGGCAGTTCTGGAACCCTTTTCCCAAGGTTCGGTATACGGAGCGCCCCGACGTGGCCACGGCCTGCATCATGGAGGGCGATGTGGTGGTGATGGTGGACAACTCCCCGTCGGCGCTGCTGCTGCCCACCACGCTGCTGCGGTTCACCGAGGAGATCAACGACTACTACTTCCCGCCCCTCATCGGCTCCTATCTCCAGATCGTCCGTATGGTGGTGCTGCTTCTGACGGTGTTCGTCACGCCGGTCTGGTATCTGCTGGTAAAAAACCCGGATACGCTCCACGAGAACCTGCATTTTCTGCTGATACAGGATGAATACTTCGTCCCCCTCATTATCCAGCTCCTGCTGGTGGAGCTGATCATTGATGTGCTGAAGCTGGCGTCTCTGAATACGCCGGACGTGCTGAGCAACTCCTTCAGCATGATCGGCGCTTTGATACTGGGAGATTTCGCCGTGCAGGCCCGCTGGCTGGTGCCGGAGGTGCTGGTATACATGGCCTTCGTGGCCATCGCCAATTACGCCCAGCACAGCTATGAGATGGGCTACGCCACCAAGCTGTGCCGTATGCTGCTGCTGGTCCTCATCTGGCTTTTCGACCTGTGGGGTTTTATTGCCGGTGTGGTGGGCATGCTGGTGCTGATGGCCACCACAAAACCGCTGGTGGGGAAGGGGTATCTCTATCCGCTCATCCCCTTTGACGGCAAAAAGCTCAAGCGCCTTTTGTACCGCGCGCCCATCAGCAGGGACAACAGCTGAAAAATTTTCCAGCGTCCCCAACGCCAATTCGCCCTGAATTTACACGGTATGTCCCGCCCCGTTCCGGCACAAAGTAACGCTGTCGCCGGCGACAATTCCACAAAGGGGTGAGACGCTTGTATGAACTGCGTGAAACGCATCGCACAGGCAGCCTCCGCAAAAGCACCGCAAGGCTGCTTGCCCTGGTATTTTCCCTCTCGCTCTGCCTCCAGCAGGTCTGGGCATCACCCGGTGAACGGACGGTGATCCCGCTGGGCAAGGCCGTGGGCATCAAGCTGTTTGCCGACGGCGCGCTGGTGGTAGGACTGGCGGAGGGCAGCCCCTGTCCCGCCCGGGACTGCGGCCTGAAGGAAGGGGACCTTATTCTCTCCATGGGTGACACGAAGATCACCTCCACCGAGCAGGTACGCGATCTCCTGCAGGACAACGGCTGCGAGCCGCTGGTCATGACCGTCCGCCGCAGCGGCAGAGATCTGACCGTTACCGCCGTGCCCACACAGGGCGCCGACGGCGCGTGGCAGCTGGGTGCGTGGATCCGCGACAGCATGGCCGGTATCGGCACGCTGACGTACTACGATCCCGCCACCGGCAGCTACGGCGCACTGGGCCACGGTATCACCGACGTGGACACGGCCAAGCTGATGCCGCTGGCCTCCGGCTCCATCATGGAGGCCACGGTCAAAGCGGTGAAAAAGGGTGTCAAGGGCGACCCCGGTGAGCTGAAAGGCGACTTTTCCGTCCAGCGTGACGTGGGCACCGTCTGCATCAACAGCGACGGCGGCATTTTCGGCACGGTGGCGGACCCTGATTTCCTCCAGGCGGGTACGCCCGTTCCCGTCGCCGCAGCCCGCCAGGTAAAACCCGGACCTGCCACCATTCTGGCCACCATCTCCGATGATGACACGGCGGAATACACGGTGCAGATCATCCGGGTGTTCCCCGGCAGTCAGTCCACCCGCAATCTGCTGCTGAAGGTGACGGACCAGCGTCTGCTGGACACCACCGGTGGCATCGTGCAGGGCATGAGCGGCAGCCCTATCCTCCAGAACGGACGGATCGTGGGCGCTGTCACCCATGTGCTGCTGAACGACCCCACCCAGGGCTACGGCATTCTCATGGAGAACATGCTGGCCATGGCGGGGTAACAAGGGAGGTGGACGCCATGCAGTCTCTGCTCATCAAGGACACCACCCGCGCACAGCGTGAGGAGATCGTGCGGCGGGCGCTCAGTGCCTGCGGAGCCAGCTGCGATGGCTGCAACGGCTGCGGCAACTCCGGCGGCGGCCGCGTGGACAGCATCTATCAGCCGTATATCGACGGCGAAAAGGAGCTGGCCGACATCAACGCGGAATATTCCGCCGGCCGCAAGCTGGTGCGGTAACAAAAGGGAGCGGCGGGCATAGCCCGCCGCTCCTGCTGCTTTCTTTTACGGCACGGGCCGGTAGGACACCGGTCTGCCGTTTTCGAATGTCACCTGATACCCGGTGCCCGGCGCCACGGGATAGTCGTACCGGATGCCGCCGAACCAGTGCATCATCAGTCCGCCGGTGACGCCGCCGTGGATGATGCACACCGCGTCCTGGCCGGCGTCCAGCACCGGCTGGAGGGCTGCCAGATTCCGGGCCAGCACCTGGGGCGCGCTCTCCCCGTTGGGGCAGGTGTTGTGCTCCGCGTCCTGGCACCACGCCTGGAAAGCGGGATCGTCCTGCAGCTCCTGATAGCTCCGCATTTCAAAATCGCCGAAGTCCATCTCCCGCAGTCCCGGCAGCTGCACATGCGCCACATCGCCGTACAGCGCCTGCAGCGTCTGCTCCGTGCGGAGCAGGCCGCTGGTGTAGTACCGCGCCGCCGTGGGATACACGCCGGTTTTGGCCCGGGCTGCCAGTGTTTCCAATGAGTCCGGCAGCACGGGAATGTCCGCCGCGCCGTAGTACAGGTCGTTGCGGCTTCCCTCCGTGTCGCCGTGCCGCAGCAGGGTCAGCTTCATTTCAGCACCTCCGTCAGTCCACAGAATACGCGGGTCACATGGTCCGCCCGGCGGGCCATGTCCTGCATGAACGTGCCGTGGCGCTCCCGCCACGCCCGCTCCTCGCCGTCCATGGGGACGATGCCGCCGCTGACCTCCCGGCACACCATCACCGCGTTTTCAAACAGCGGCAGGTACTGCGCCATGTCGGCCTCCCGGCGGCTCAACGCCTCCAGATGGCAGTAGCACTTTGCGCCCGCCCGCGGCGGCGATACCGCCAGATCGCACACATCGTCCATCGTCAGTCCGTAATGGGCCAGCGCCCAGGTCAGCTTGCCCTGGAACGCGCCGCCGATCACCAATTCCATACCAATTTACCTCCCTAACGCCAATACCACCGCGCCGCACAGCTCTCCCAGGACCAGTCCGAAGCCGGAGATATCGCCGGACATGCCGTCGAACTGCCGGTACCCGTGCCATATGGCCAGACCGTAGCCTGCTGCCGCCGCCAGCGGGGCAAAGCTGCCCCACAGCACCGCCGGGACGATACACGCCGCCGCCAGCACCGCCGCCGACACATACACCGGCACGCCGCCGCGCGCCATGGCGCTGTACTGGCTGGTGCTCATAGGCCGCAGCGTCAGCACCGCCACCGCCGCCGCGGCCCGGCTGGATACGGGGATCAACGCCAGCGGCAGCAGGGGAATGTCCGCCATGGACAGAAACGCGCTCCATTGACCCATGGCCAGCAGCACCATGCAGATCACCGCGAAGGCCCCGCAGTGGGAATCCTTCAGGATGCGCCGCCGTGTCTCCAGATCCCGGCGGGACAGGATGCCGTCGCACACGTCCATGAAGCCGTCCAGATGCAGAAAGCCGGTCACCAGCCACGGTGCCGCCGCGCACAGCGCCGCGCCCAGGGGATGCGGCAGAAAACCGCCCAGCCATGCGCACAGCGCCCATGCCGCGCCCACCACCGCGCCCACAAAGGGCAGGCAGGCCAGCATTTTCCGCCGCGCCGTCTCGCACCATATTTTTTTCGGGCAGGGGATGGCCAGAAACATGCCCCAAGCCATGAAAAAGCCGTATACCCAGTCACGCATGGGGCAGCGCCCCCTTCCACACATGGGGCAGGCCCATGCTCATCTCACACACCGCGTCGAACTCCGCCGCCAGCGCCCGGCAGATGCGGGCCAGACCGGCGGTGTACGCCGCCGTCCATGGGTCGTAGTCCTCGCCGCCCTGCCAGATGCCGTCGCACACGCACACGAAGTGGGCCGGGTGGCGGCTGACAGCCAGCAGCTGCTCCGCGACCCGCGCCGGTGCACCGGCGTCCATGCCACCGCCCTCGAACATCTGCGCCGCCAGACACGCCGTCACACTGTCGAACAGCACCGTGCCCGCCGGGTCGACGCCCGACAGTCCCGCCGTCAGGTCCCGTGCCCGCTCGATGGTGGCGAAGCCCCAGCCCTCCCGGTCGGCGATATGCCGCCGGATGCGGGCCAGGTCCTCGTCGTCGTGAGGCTCCATGGTGGCCCAGTAGTACATGGGGCCGTCCTGCGCCAGCGCCCGCGCTGTGCGCTGGGCGGTGCTGCTCTTGCCGCTTTTGCAGCCGCCGATGAACAGTATTCTCATGCGCCCTCCACCGTAAAGGCATCCACCGCCCGTATCTCGTCCAGATAGCCGTCCTCAATGGATGCCTCGTCAAATGTTGCCATGCCCCGCATCACGCCGCAGGCCCCCTCCAGTATCCGGAACAGCAGGGGGCACCCGCTGCCCTCGCCCAGCCGCATGTTCAGACGCAGGCAGGGCTGAAGCGCCAGCTCCTCCGCCGCGATGCGGTAACCTACCTCATAGGAGTCGTGGGACAAAAACAGCACATCCCGCACCGCCGGGCACAGCCGCACGGCGCACAGCGCCGCCGTGATGGAGATGAAGCCGTCCACCGCCGCCGGTATCCGCTGGCGGGCGCAGCCCAGAAACGCGCCGGTCATGGCGGCAAGGTCCAGACCGCCCACGCCGGCCAGCACGCCGATAACATCATGTTTGTCGGGCCGGTGCAGCGCCAGGGCCTGCCGCAGCACTGTCTTTTTCCGCAGAAAGCCCTCATCGGTAAGCCCGCCGCCGCGGCCGGTGACGGCTTCAATGTCCGCACCGGTCAGCGCCGCCAGCACCGCCGCTGATGGGGTGGTGTTGCCGATGCCCATTTCGCCGATGCCCAGCGCCGTCACGCCGTCGGCCTTTGCCCGCGCCGCCTGCTCTATGCCGGCGACCATAGCCGTCAGCACCTGCTGCCGGGTCATGGCGTCCTCCCGGGCGATGCTGCCGGTGCCGCGCCGCACCTTGCGGTCCAGAATGCCCACCGGCGGCACATCGCCGTCGATGCCCACGTCCACCACCGCCACATCATCGCCGAAGGCCGCCGCCATAGCGGACATGCCGGTTTTGCGCCGGGTCATGTTCACCGCCTGCTGCAGCGTTACGGATGGCGGTGCGCAGGATACGCCCTCCGCCACCACGCCGTTGTCGGCGGCGAATACCGCCACACGGCATTTGTCCATAGGGGGGAATATCTGTCCCGTCACGCCTGCCAGCCGGATGGACATATCCTCCAGCTGTCCCAGACTGCCCGGCGGCTTGGCCAGCCGCTCCTGCCGCCGCCGCGCCGCCGCCATAGCCGCCTCGTCGGCGGGCCGTATGGCCTGTATGTATGCCGAAAGCTCCTGTTCTGTCATGCCTGTTCCTCCAGATAGCCCTGCCGCGCCAGCCAGTCGAGAGATGGTGCGCAGTCCTGATTTTCAATGGTATAGGTGGCCGCCGGGCAGGTCTCCAGCAGGGTGTCCAGCACCTGCTCCATGGGGATGTTCCCCTTGCCCAGCGGGCCGTGGAGGTCCCAGTCCCCTGCGTTGTTGTGCAGGTGTACATGCCGCAGCCACGGGGCCATGGGGGCGATCCACTCCATAGGCGGCGTTTTGCTGACGGAGGTGTTGGCATGCCCCACGTCCAGACACAGTCCCAGCCGGGGATCGTTGACCTGCGCCGCGATCTGCACCAGCATGTCCGGCCCCGGCTCCATCACGTTTTCCACCGCCAGCACCATGTCTGCCGGTACATCCGCCAGCAGCTCCCTCCAGAAAACGACGGACTGCTCCACGAACCACTCCGGGAAGTATACCAATGGGATAAAGCCGCCGTGTACCACCACCCGTGTCACGCCCAGTGCTTCAGCCGTTCCGATGGCCTGGCGGAACCGGCGAAGCGCCGCGTCCCGCACCAGCGGATCAATGGCGCAGGGGGACAGCTCCGCGAACGGCGCGTGGAGCCACAGCCGCGCCGCGCCCTGCGCCTGCCGGCGCGCCAGCGCCATGGCATCGGACTGCTCCAGCCGCGGGGCCCAGCAGAACTCCGTGATCTCAAGGCCAAGACCGCGCTGCTTTGCCAGCTCCGCCGCGCGGCTGTCCATCCCGGACAGATGCAGCTTTTTCTGAAGCTTCCCTCGTTCCAAGGCCGCCCCTCCTCTCAGGTATTTCAGCAAGGATTATAGCATATCCCGGCGAAAATACAAACCCCCAAAACCTGCCGCCCGCCGCAAAAGGCTGCTTTGGCGTTCTTTTTTGCGCGCGCCCTTGCATGCGGCGCGGAAAGATGGTATGATATATGTTCGAAAAAGATAAGGGAGGTCATCCTCTATGAAGCTCGGAATCGTGGGTCTTCCAAATGTTGGCAAGAGCACCTTGTTCAACGCCATCACCAACGCCGGCGCGGAGAGCGCCAATTACCCGTTCTGCACCATCGAACCGAATGTGGGCGTGGTAGCCGTACCGGACGCGCGGCTGGACAAGCTGGCGGAGATGTACCAGCCGGACAAAAAGACCCCGGCGGTCATCGAGTTTGTGGATATCGCCGGCCTTGTGAAAGGCGCCAGCCAGGGCGCGGGCCTGGGCAACAAATTCCTGGAGAACATCCGCCGCACCGACGCCATCGTCCATGTGGTGCGCTGCTTTGACGACGAGAACATCATGCATGTGGTGGCTGACGCCAGCCAGAACGTGCCTGTGGACCCGCTGGGCGACATCGGCACCATCGATCTGGAGCTGATCATGGCCGATCTGGAGATGGTGAACCGCCGGGTGGAGAAGGCGGCCAAGGCTGCCAAGGGCGACAAGAAGTTCCTCCGCGAGGCGGAGGTATTCAAGGCACTGGCCGCCCATCTGGATGCCGGCAAGTCCGCCCGCACCTTCGAGTGCGATAAGGAGGACCGCGCCATCATCGAGACGGCGGATCTGCTGAGCCTGAAGCCCATCATCTACGCCGCCAATATGGACGAGGACGGCTTTGCCAACTACGAGAGCAACGGTTATTTTCAGTCCGTCCGGGATCTGGCAGCCAAGGAGGGGGCACAGGTGCTGCCCATCTGCGCCAAGCTGGAGCAGGACATCGCCGAATTGGACGATCCCGAGGAGCGGGCCATGTTCCTGGCCGACCTGGGTATCGAAAAGTCCGGCCTTGACCGGCTGATCCAGTGTTCCTACGACCTGCTGGGCCTCATCTCCTTCCTGACCTACGGCAAGGACGAGTGCCGCGCCTGGACCATCAGAAAGGGCACCAAGGCGCCGCAGGCTGCCGGCAAGATCCACTCCGACATCGAGCGGGGCTTTATCCGGGCGGAGACCATCAACTTCGATGAGATGATGGCCTGCGGCGGCAGTGTGGCCGCCGCCAAGGAGAAGGGCCTGCTGCGCTCCGAGGGCAAGGAGTATGTGGTCAAGGACGGCGATATGATCTATTTCCGGTTCAACGTATAAAAAGACGCACAGAAATGCGGCGCGGAGAAGCTCTCCGCGCCGCATTTTCGCACTGTGAAACTGTACCGGAGAGGGACAGTGTAGCGCTGTAAAGCGCGACTTAGGCATAATATCTAAAAAACAGGACAAATTTTCTCCCTCCCGACCGCAAAAAGTGCTTGTTAATAAATTATCATCACGGTATAATAGGGATGCGATTGTGAAATCCGTCACAATCAAATCGAGGAGAGAAATCAGAAAGGAAACAAGTATGGAAAAACGGTATACCCTGCCTGTGGCCATCGCACTGGTGGTAGGCACAGTCATCGGCTCCGGCGTGTTCTTCAAGGCGGAGGCCGTCCTGACCAAGACCGGCGGCAACCTGTCGGTCGGTATCCTGGCATTCATCATCATGGGCGTCGTCATGATCATCAGCGCCTGCACCTTCGGCGTCGTGGCCCAGAGCCACGAGGGCGTGGAGGGTCTGGTGGGCTACGCCGCCGCCTCCTGCGGCAAGACCTACGGCTACTATGTGGGCTGGTTCATGGCCGTCATTTACTACCCCTCCCTGGTGTCCGTGCTGAGCTGGCTGCCCGCCCGCTACTTCGGCGTGCTGATGGGCTGGGACGACGCTGTGGTTGGCGGCCGCACCATGATGCTGGCCGGCGTGTTCATGGTCGTCACCTACACCATGAACGCTCTGGCTCCCAAGCTGGCCGGTAAGTTCGCCATCTGCACCACCATCATCAAGCTGATCCCCCTGCTGCTCATGGCTGTTGTGGGCACCATCGTGGGCCTGACCAACGGCATGACCGAGTTTAACTTCTCCAATGTCGTTACGGAGATGCCCTTCACCGAGGGCCTGTTCGGCGCCATCGTGTCCCTGGCCTTTGCCTTTGAGGGCTGGATCTGCGCCACGTCCATCGGCACCGAGCTGAAGGACTCCAAGAAGAATATGCCCCGCGCGCTGCTGATCGGCACCGTCATCGTCGCCATCGTGTACGTTATCTACTACATCGGCCTGGCCGGTGCGGTGGAGTCCGAGGTCATGATGGCCGGCGGCGAGGCCGGCGCCAAGATCGCGTTCCAGAACATCTTCGGTCAGGTAGGCGGCGCGGCCATCTTCGTGTTCGTCGTCATCTCCTGCTGGGGCACCTGCAACGGCCTGACCATGGCCGTGACCCGCGGCATGTTCGATCTGGCGGCTGAGAGCAACAGCCCCAAGCTGGCCATGTTCAAGAATGTGGACCCCAACACCAACATGGCCAATAACTCCGCCGTGTTCGGCCTGCTGGTCAGCTCCCTGTGGCTGCTGTACTTCTACGGCGGCGCCATCATGGAAGGCTTCGGTCCCTTCAAGTTCGACTCCTCCGAGCTGCCCATCATCACCCTGTACGCCATCTATATCCCCATCTACATCGC
>URST01000072.1 GCA_900550585.1 uncultured Eubacteriales bacterium | reverse complement strand
GCCTCGTCCTCAGTCTTGCCCGTTACGTCGATATAACTCATAGACAA
This sequence comes from uncultured Eubacteriales bacterium, assembly GCA_900550585.1. Lineage (GTDB taxonomy): Bacteria > Bacillota > Clostridia > Oscillospirales > Oscillospiraceae > Vescimonas. The sequence continues at coordinate 10,059 of URST01000072.1, read as the reverse complement.
AACTCCTTATCAGTTGTCGTTGTAGTGCTCCTCGCTGAAGGCGCGGCCCCTGGCATAGGGGCGCTGGCCCACGCGGCCGGCCTCAGTGGTGCTGCCGCGGTGCTCGCCGTCGGAGGACTTTTTCTTCTTCTGCTGGGGCTGGGGCTTTTTGTCGCCCTTGGCAGACGCCAGCTGCTGGTTGTAATTCTCGCGGGCCGCCTGCATCTTGGCATAGCGCTTTTCCCGCTTTTCGCGTTCCTTGTCGGTCTCCTCGCGGTCCAGGATCTTATTGAAATGCTTGTTGAGGAACAGCTCCTGGATGCAGGAGAAGCCGGCGTTGCAGATCCAGTACACGCACAGAGCGGCGGGGAGGATGTAGCCCATCCACACCGTCATCAGGGGCATCATGTACATCATGGCCTTGCTGGAGCCGTTCATCTGGGTGTTGCCGTTGCTCCGCATGGAGATCATGGTCATCAGGAACTGCAGACCGGCGGAGATCAGCGGCAGGATGAGGATGCCGATGACGGGCCAGCCGCCGGAGGGGAACTGGCTGAACAGGTCCTTGCCCACGGAGGACAGGTCCATGCCCAGGAAGTTGTAGTCCAGGTCGATCAGGCCGGCGAACTTGCCGTCGAAATCGGCCCAGTGCTCGTGGATGAACTTGGCCAGATAGATCTGCTCATAGGCAGCGGCCTGACCATCCGCAGCCGCGGTGTAGCCCAGGGACGCCGCCAGCGTGGTGACCTCGGCGATCACGGTCTGGGACAGGCTCATGAAGTAGCGCAGCGGGGTGCGGATGATGTAGTACAGGGCGATGAGGATGGGGAACGGGATGAAGGACCACAGGCAGCCGGACATGGGGTTCACACCCTCGCGGGCGTAGAGATCGGCCATCTCCTGCTGCTGCTTTTCCTTGTTGTTGGCATACCGCGTCTGGATATCCTTGATCTTGCCCTGCATGCGGTTCATGCGCAGCATGCTTTTCTTGCTCTTGAGCTGGAAGGGCAGCAGCACCAGCTTCACCAGCAGGGTGAACAGGATCAGTGCCACGCCGTAGGAGCCCGTCCAGGTGTAGAACAGGCGGGTCAGCCACGCGAACGGTACGCAGATGTAGTATCCGAGTTGTGCAAACATGGGTGATCTCCTTCGTTGTAAAATAGAACGAGGCTTTCAGGTTCTTTCAGGGCACCGGATCATACCAGCCGCCCTTGTGGAAGGGGTGACACCGCAGAAAGCGCTTCAGCGCCAGCCAGCCGCCCTTGGCCGCCCCGTACTTCTCAATGGCTTCCAGCGCGTATTGAGAGCAGGTGGGCACAAAGCGGCAGGTAGGGGGAAAGAGGGGTGAAATGGCCCGGCGGTAAAACCGGATGGCCCGCAGCAGGAGCTTTTTCATACGTCCTCCCGCAAAAGTCCCAGCTGGCTGAGGCAGCGCAGATACTGCTTTTCCAGCTTGGCGTAGGGCATGTCCACGGCCCGGACACGGGCCACGGCAATGACATCGTATCCGGGGAGCATGTCCTGCTTATGCAGGCGGTACAGCTCCCGCAGGCGGCGGCGGACACGGTTGCGCACCACCGCGTGGCCCAGCTTTGTGGACACGGTGACGCCCAGCCGGCTCATACCCTGCCGGTTTTTCATGCAGTAGACCACCACGCCGCCGGAGACGGCGGAGCGGCCCTTGCGATAGATGCGGCGGAAATCGCCGTTTTCCTTTACCGTTACGCGCGGATCCATATGTTCCCTCTTTTTCCGGTATCCTTGGCGGACGCACCGCGTTTTTCCGGAGAAACACCAATAGGGACGGCAGCTGATCCACCGTCCCTCAAGGCTTTATCTCACTGTGCGATGCACTTTCCGCGACCTCAATGGGTCAGGCGAGCGCGGCCCTTGGCACGACGGCGAGCCAGCACCTTGCGGCCGTTGCGGGTGGCCATTCTCTTGCGGAAGCCGTGCTCCTTGGAGCGCTGGCGCTTCTTGGGCTGATAGGTACGGAACATTGCATGACACCTCCATTTTGAAAAATATCCGGCGGCGGAACGGAGCCGCCGCTCTTACTCGACAGCAGAGGCCGTGAGTTCCCTGCCGCAGTCGACACATCAGACGCCGAAAAACGGCGCGAAATACATTATACATAACGAAAACCACCATGTCAACATAAAATTCCCCATGCCGCCGCAAAAAGCGCCGCCGCGGCAAAAAGAAATCTGCTTTATATTTAGAATATGTAATGGACTTTTTCCACCGGTTCTGGTATAATGTAACGGGATATTCTGCGCTCTTTGCGCATGAGACGAGACACACAGGATAGAAGAAAGGAGCGCTTCCTTTGAAATCACTGTCAGACCTGTGGGACAGCATCCTCGCCCGGCTCAGCGGCGAGCTGTCCGACACCACCATCAAGACCTGGTTCGACGAGATCTCCGTGGTGACCATGGAGGATTCGGCCCTGGTGCTGCACTGCAGCAACGCCTTTAAAAAGAACACCGTGGAGGCCCGGTTCCTGCCCCAGATCAAGGCGGCGCTGAAGGACATCTTCTCCACGGACATGGAGGTCAAGATCCTCAACGATCAGCAGCTGGCCGCCTATCACGGCGTGGCCCCCGACCGGCCCGGCGACCTGTTCGACTCCGACGCCTTTACCTTTGAGACGTATGTGGTGGGGCCGCAGAACAAGCTGGCCTACGCCGCCGCCAAATCCGTGGCGGAGAAGCCGGCAGAGAGCTATAACCCCCTGTTCATCTACGGCGATTCTGGTCTGGGCAAGACCCATTTGCTGTACGCCATCGCCCATCTGGTGAAGAAGCGCCGGCCCGAGGCCCGCATCGTCTACATCAAGGGCGACGACTTCACCAACGAGCTGGTCAGCTCCATCCGGGAGAACCGGAACGCGGAGTTCCGGGAGAAGTACCGGGAGGCCACGGTGCTGCTGGTGGACGATATCCAGTTCATCGCCGGCAAGATCCAGACCCAGGAGGAGTTCTTCCACACCTTCAACACCCTGTACGAGTCCGGCAAGCAGATCGTGCTGACCTCCGACCGGCCGCCCCGGGAGATGACCCAGCTGGAGGACCGCCTGCGCACCCGGTTCGAATGGGGTCTGATGGTGGATGTTGCCCCGCCGGATTTTGAAACGCGGCTGGCCATCATCCAGAACAAGGCTGCGGCGCTGGGCGTCAAGCTGCCCGACGAGGTGACGGACTACATCGCGGAGAACGTGACCTCCAACGTGCGGCAGCTGGAGGGCACCCTCAATAAAATACTGGCCTACCGCGACCTGCTGGGCGACCAGGTGGACGAGGAGGCCGTGGGCCGGGCTGTCCGGGACATGCTGCTCAAGAGCAACGAGTACGTGCCCTCGCCCAAGATCATCATCAGCTATGTGGCCAAGTACTACCATCTGGACGAGGACACCATCCGGGGCCAGAGCCGGGGCCGGGACATTGTGGCAGCCCGTCAGGTGGCCATTTACCTGATCCGGCGGATGAACGCCCTGCCCATGAACGACATCGGCAAGGAGTTCAGCAACCGCGACCACACCACCATCCTCCACTCCCTGCAGAAGGTGGAGCAGCAGATGCAGACCGACCCGGCCTTTGCCGAGCGGGTCAAGGAGATCACCACCAACATCAACAACAAGCGGTGAGGTTTTCCACGAACGCTGTGAAATCCACGGGGAAAACCTGTGGATAACCGGAAAAAGAGAAAAACGGTGGATAAGCAGGGGGCTGTTTCCAGCATGGCTGTGGAAAGAAAACCCTTGGTATGACAGGGAAAAACAGGCTTTTCCACAAACTGCAGCCCCTACGACTCCTGTTACTAAAAAATGATTAGTTTATGATTTGTTTCTGAGAAATATGCCTGCCAAATACAAGAAAGGACCGAGATCGAGATGCTGAAATTTTCCTGTGAAAAGACACTGCTCCAGCAGGCCGTCAGTACCGTGTCCCGCGCCGTGGCTGCCAAAAGCTCCATCCCCGCGCTGGAGGGCGTACTGCTGGAAGGCGACACCCAGCTGACGCTGTCCGGCTACAATATGCAGACCGGTATCCGCACCGCCGTGGCCGCCGAGATCCATCAGGAGGGCCGCATCGTTCTGAACGCCCGGCTGTTCGGCGAGATGATCCGCCGCCTGCCCGACGATATCGTGGTGTTCTCCGCCGACGAGAAATATGTGGTGAAGCTGGTCTGCGGCGACGCCAGCTTTGAGCTGCCCGGCCTGTCCGCCGACGACTATCCCGAGCTGCCCGCCGTGGACGACGAGTTTTCCGTGTCCATCCAGCAAAAGACCATCAAGGCCATGATCAACCAGACCAGCTTTGCCGTGTCCACCAACGAGTCCCGGCCCATCCACACCGGCGCGCTGTTCGAGATCAGCGACACCGGCCTGACCATGGTGGCGGTGGACGGCTTCCGTCTGGCGCTGCGCCGCGAGCCGCTGGAGCGCATCGACGGCGGCGCGTTTCGCTTTGTGGCCCCCGGCGCCGCCCTCAACGAGGTGGAGAAGATCTGCGCCGACACCGACGCGCTGCTGACGGTGGTGCAGGGTAAGCGGCACCTGATGTTTGAGGTGGAGAATACCCAGCTCATCTGCCGCCGGCTGGAGGGCGAGTTCCTGGATTACCGCAATGCCATCCCCAGAAACAACCCCATCTGCGTGGAGGTAGAGACAAAGGCCCTGCTGGAGAGCCTGGACCGCGTGTCCGTGGTCATCAGCGAGAAGCTGAAAAGCCCTGTCCGCTGCCTGTTCGACGCCGACCGCGTCTATCTCTCCGCCCGCACCGGCAACGGCGAGGCCAAGGACATCTGCCCCATCAGCGGCGACGGCCAGCAGCTGGAGATCGGATTCAACAACCGCTACCTCATGGACGCCCTGCGCTACGCTCCGGCGGACAAGGTGCACCTGCAGCTGAATACCGGCATCTCCCCCTGCATCATCACGCCGGTGGACGGCGGGGACGAGTTCCTTTATATGGTACTTCCCGTAAGATTGAAGGCACAATAAACAAAATAAGGGTACAATACAGATATGGAAACGATCAGTATCACAACGGAATATATCAAGCTGCAGGATCTGCTGAAGCTGGCTGCGGCGGTGCAGACCGGCGGCGAGGCCAAGCTCGTCATCCAGGAGGGTGACGTGACGGTCAACGGCGAGGTGTGCACCATGCGGGGCAAGAAGCTGCGCCCCGGCGATGACGTGTGCTTCAACGGACAGCACTACGCGGTCATCTATGCGGATCGATAAGCTGACGCTGGACGGCTGGCGCAACTACCGGCGGCAGACGCTGGACTTTGACGGGAGCTGCAACGTCATCTACGGCGAGAACGCCCAGGGCAAGACCAACCTGCTGGAGGCCATGGTGTACCTGTCCTGCGGAAAAAGTCCCCGCGCCCACGGCGACCGGGAGCTGATCGGCTTTGACCGGCAGGAGGCGTCCGTCACGGCGCAGCTCCTGTCCCGGGAGAGGACGTTCACCACGGACATACAGATCTTTCGCGGCAAACGGCGGAAAATGACGGTCAACGGCGTGCCGGCCAAAACCAACGCGGTGCTGTCCGACGTGCTGCACACCGTGTTCTTCTGCCCGGAGGACCTGTTCCTCATCCGGGCGGGCGCGGCGGAGCGGCGGCGGTTCATGGATCTGTCCCTGTGCCAGCTGCGGCCCCGGTATGCCGAGGCGCTGGCGGAATACGGGCGGCTGTACGAGCACAAGACCCGCATCCTCCGGGACAGCGAGGAGCACCCGCAGCTGCTGGAGATGCTGCCGGAGTTCAACGAGCGGCTGTGCCGTGTGGGCGCGGTGCTCATCGGCTACCGGGCGCGGTTCTGCGCGTCGCTGGCGGAATATGCCCGGCAGGCGCATCTGGAATGCTCCGGCGACAGGGAGGAGCTGACGCTCTCCTACCAGACCGTCAGGACCGTGGAGAACGCCTTTGCGTCCCAGGAGGACATCTATCAGGCGCTGCGGCGCCATCAGGAGACCCATCTGGCGGCGGAGCGGGCCAGCCGGCTCTGCCTGTCCGGCCCCCACAAGGACGATGTGGAGGTGCTTATCAACGGCCGCAGCGCTCGGCAGTACGGCTCACAGGGACAGGTACGGACGGCGGCGCTGAGCCTGAAGCTGGCGGAGCGGGAGATACACAAAAACGCCGCGGGGGAGTACCCGGTGATGCTGCTGGACGACGTGCTCAGCGAGCTGGACCCCCGGCGGCAGGAATATGTGCTCAACCGGATACGGGGCGGACAGGTGTTCATCACCTGCTGCGAGAACGACCGGCTGGACACCATGCTGCGGGGCCGGGTATTCCATATCCGGGACGGGGAGGTGCTGTGATGGCGTACCTGCACATCGGGCAGAACGTGATGCTGGAGGACAAGCGCATCATCGGCATCTTCGATCTGGACAACACGTCCACCTCCAAGATCACAAGAGCCTTTCTGCATGCCGCGGAGGAGGAGAGTGTGGTACAGACCGCCTGCGAGGACATCCCAAAGTCCTTCGTGGTGTGCGACCACCCCTATCACCGGCAGATCATCTATATATCCCAGCTGAATTCCCAGACGCTGCTCAGGCGCGCTCAGGGGAAAGGAGAATAACATATGGCAGATTTGGAAAAGACCGTCGTGACCAATGAGTACAACGCGGCGGAAATACAGGTACTGGAGGGGCTGGAGGCCGTGCGCAAGAGGCCCGGCATGTATATCGGCTCCACCAGCGCCAGCGGCCTGCACCATCTGGTATACGAGATCGTGGACAACTCCATCGACGAGGCGCTGGCCGGCTACTGCACCGATATCCATGTGACCATCAACGAGGGCAACACCATCACCGTCAGCGACAACGGCCGCGGCATCCCCGTGGACATCCAGGCCCAGACGGGCCGCCCCGCGCTGGAGGTGGTGTTCACCGTGCTCCACGCCGGCGGCAAGTTCGGCGGCGGCGGCTACAAGGTGTCCGGCGGCCTGCACGGCGTGGGCGCCAGCGTGGTCAACGCCCTTAGCGAGTGGCTGACCGTGCAGGTCCACAAGGACGGCAGGATCTACGAGATGCGCTTCTCCCGGGGCAATATCACCCAGGAGATGCAGGTAGTGGGCGACACAGACCGCACCGGCACCACCGTCACGTTCAAGCCGGATCCGGAGATGTTCGACACGCTGGAGTACGACTACGAGACGCTGCACACCCGCATGCGGGAGCAGGCGTTTCTCAACGCCGGTCTGCGCATCACCATCGCCGATGCCCGCACCGGCAGGGAGCAGTCCGAGGCCATGTGCTATGAAGGCGGCATCCGGGAGTTCGTCACGTTCATCAACCGCAACAAGACCCCGCTGCACGAGGAGGTCATCTACCTCTCCGGCGCCAAGGGGGACAGCACGGCGGAAATCGCCATGCAGTACAACGACGGCTACAACGAGACGCTGGTGTCCTTCGCCAACGACATCCACACGCCGGAGGGCGGCATGCACGAGACGGGCTTCAAGGCGGCCCTGACCCGCGTGCTCAACGCCTACGGCCTGAAATACGGCATGATCAAGGAGGGCGACAAGGTCTCCGGTGAGGATGTCCGGGAGGGTATCACCGCCGTGATCTCTGTAAAGCTGACGGAGGCCCAGTTCGAGGGCCAGACCAAGGCCAAGCTGGGCAACGCCCACATCCGCACGCTGGTGGACGGCATCGTCAACGACCAGCTGGCGGTGTATCTGGAGGAGCATCCCGTGGTGGCCCGCACCATTCTGGACAAGGCTCTCACCGCCAACCGCGCCAGGGAGGCGGCCCGCAAGGCACGGGAGTCCATCCGCCGCAAGACGGTGCTGGGCGGCCCCGCCATGCCGGACAAGCTGCGGGAATGCAACGAGAACAACCCCGAGCTGACGGAGCTGTACATCGTGGAGGGCGACTCCGCAGGCGGCTCCGCCACCCAGGGACGCGACAGCCGGTTCCAGGCCATTCTTCCCCTGTGGGGAAAGATGCTCAACGTGGAGAAGGCCCGCGTGGACAAGGTGTACGGCAACGACAAGCTGCAGCCCGTCATCGTGGCGCTGGGCGCCGGTATCGGCGAGGAGTTTGACGAGAATAAGCTGCGCTATCACAAGATCATCATCATGGCCGATGCCGATGTGGACGGCGCCCATATCCGCACGCTGCTGCTGACGTTCTTCTTCCGCTTCATGCGGCCCCTCATCGAAAACGGCTACGTCTATTCCGCCGTGCCGCCGCTGTTCAAGCTGACCCGTGGCAAGACCACCCGTCTGGCCTTCAGCGAGGAGGAGCGGGACGCCATCTCCGCCGAGCTGCGGGGCGGCAACCCCAATGTAAAGATCGACATCAGCCGGTTCAAGGGTCTGGGCGAGATGAACCCCCACGAGCTGTGGGAGACCACCATGGACCCCACCACCCGTACCCTGCGGCGCATCACGCTGGACGACGCCGTGAAGGCCGACGCCACCTTCACCGTCCTGATGGGCGAGAAGGTGGAGCCCCGCAAGGAGTTCATCGAGCAGCGTGCCAAGTACGCCGTGAATCTGGATTATTAAGGAGGGCTGGAACAGATGAGCAAAAAGCCCCAATACGACCCCGAGGAGATCCGTTTCCCCAACCAGCGCATCGTGGAATCCCCGCTGGTGCCGGAAATGGAAAATTCCTATATCGAATACGCCATGAGCGTTATCGTGGGCCGCGCCCTGCCGGATGTGCGGGACGGCCTGAAGCCCGTCCACCGGCGCATCCTGTACGCCATGTACGAGGATAACCTCACCAGCGACAAGCCCTTCAAGAAGTCCGCCACCTGCGTGGGCGATGTGCTGGGCCGGTATCACCCCCACGGCGACGCCTCCGTCTATGACGCGCTGGTGCGTCTGGCGCAGGATTTCTCCATGCGCTACATGCTGGTGGACGGCCACGGCAACTTCGGCTCCGTGGATGGCGACCCCCCTGCTGCCTACCGTTACACCGAGGCCCGGCTCAGCAAGATCTCCAACGAGATGCTCCGGGACATCGAAAAGGAGACGGTGGACTGGGACCCCAACTTTGACGAGAGCCGCAGGGAGCCCCGCGTGCTGCCCAGCCGCTTCCCCAATCTGCTGGTCAACGGCTCCAGCGGCATCGCCGTGGGCATGGCCACCAACATCCCGCCCCACAACCTGCGGGAGGTCATCGGCGCGTGCATCTGCGTGCTGGACGACCCGGACGCCACCCTCAGCGACCTGATGGAGCACGTCAAGGGCCCCGATTTCCCGACAAAGGGCATCATCATGGGCCGCAGCGGCATCCGTGCCGCCTACGCCACCGGACGGGGCCGCCTGATGGTACGTGCCCGCCATGAGTTTGAGGAGTTCGGCAATGGCCGCATCCGCATCGTCATCACCGAGCTGCCTTATCAGGTGAACAAGCGCATGCTCATCAAGGCCATCGCCGACCAGGTGGAGGACAAGCGCATCGAGGGAATCTCCGACATCCGGGACGAGTCCGACCGCAACGGCATGCGCATGGTCATCGAGCTGAAGCGCGACGCCAATCCCCAGGTGGTGCTGAACCGCCTGTTCGCCCAGACCCAGCTGCAGACCACGTTTGCCATCAATATGCTGGCGCTGGTGGAAAACCAGCGGCAGCCCAGGATCCTGTCCCTGCGCCACATCATCGACGAGTACCTGAAGTTCCAGGAGGAGATCATCGTCCGCCGGACGCGCTTCGACCTGAAAAAGGCGCAGGAGCGCGCCCACCTGCTGGAGGGCCTGCTCATCGCGCAGGACAACATTGACGAGGTCATCCGGATCATCCGCAGCAGCTACGACAACGCCAAGGAAAACCTGATGTCCCGCTTCGGACTGGACGACGTGCAGGCCCAGGCCATTCTGGACATGCGTCTCAAGGCCCTGCAGGGCCTTGACCGGGAGAAGCTGCAGACCGAGTACAGGGAGCTGGAGGAGAAAATCGCCTACTTCCTGCGCATCCTCAATGACGAGGGTCTGGTAAAGTCCATCCTCAAGGAGGAGCTGACCGCCATTGCCGACAAGTACGGCGACGACCGCAAGACCGAGATCCAGGACGTGGAGGACGAGCTGGACATCGAGGACCT
>URST01000071.1 GCA_900550585.1 uncultured Eubacteriales bacterium | reverse complement strand
TGCACCTTCTCGTCGGCGATGTAGCGGGCGCACTCGGAGTGCTGCATGATGTGCAGACAGATCTGGCGCAGGGCGTCCTCATCGTCGTTGAGCTCGATGACCTCCCGGCCGGGGGTGGAACCGAAGCAGTAGCGGTCGGACACCACCAGCGCGCCGCAGCTCTCGATGAGCTTGGTCAGGCTGGGGTCGTCGATCTCGCTGCCCACGATGGCGACTCTGGCCCGGAAGGCGGGCTTGGCGTCGGGCTTGCGGGTCTTAAGCTCCTCCAGCGTCTCCCGCAGATAGGGGAGGATCAGATACTTGGGACATGTGAAGCTCACCAGATTCAGCACATGGAACTCATAGCCGGTGATAACGGGGTTGTCGGCCTTGCGCATCTCGCCAATCTCGCTGATGATGGAACAGACCTCATTGTGCTCCGCCACGGCCTTGCGGATGGCGGCATCGGAGGTATCCACGCCGTATTTCTCCGCCAGAGGCTCCAGCACCCGGCGGCGCATCTGCCTGACATAGGAATCCAGCGTATAGTCCGTGACCTTGTAGGGGATGTCGCAGTGGGAGACGAAGAAATTGGGCTTGTCATTCATCTGCAGGATCTCGAAGTGCTCCATGGCGCGGTTCATCATGGAACAGGCGTCCACGCCGGCCAGGGCGTCCAGGAACTGATAGCCGCCCTCCATGCCGCGCTCCACCAGGGCACGGGCGTACTCGCAGGTGTAGTTGGACATGTAGTAGGTGGCGATGTCCAGGGAGCCTGTCCGCGGCGCCCGCAGGCGCACGGAAAAGCAGTTGCCGACGTTGAGCAGCGGCTCGGGCATGTGGTAGCAGGTATAGCCGATGGCCAGATTGCCATCCGCCTGCGCCTGCTTTACCAGCTCATTGTCGGCGTTTTCCAGCAGATTTTCGAAGTAGATCAAATGCTTCAGATCTCTCAAGAATTACACCTCTCTCCAAATGTGATTTTTACAGGATCTCAAGTTTCGTCAGGGCTTCGCGGGCGCCTGCCAGCACGGGCGCGTCGGCAGGCAGATCAAAAACACTCAGGCCGCGGATGTCGTTGGCAGCGTGTTGGGTGTCGCTGCCGATGCAGGCGAGGATCTCAGTGCCTTCAATATGGATGTAGGGGATCATGGCGGAGTCGGTCACCCGGTTGATGATGGCGCCGCAGCGGTCGTACATCACCAGCTCGTCCGCCACGCGCTTGATGGTCCCGATGACCTGGGTGCCCTTGCGGCTGGGGTCGGTGATGAGCACCAGATGGGTGACCTTTTCCATGACGCGGCGGTTGATCTGCTCGATGCCGGCCTCGCCGTCGATGACCACATAGTCAAAGTCGTTGGCCAGCAGATTGATGACCTCTTTCAGATAGGCGTTGACCTTGCAGTAGCAGCCTGCCGTCTCCGGCCGGCCGATGGCCAGAAAGGAGAAGGCGCGCTGCTCCACCATGGTGTCGAAAATGCGGTAGCGGGCCTCGCTGAGAAGCTCGATGGCCTCCCGGGGGGCACCGTCCTCCACGGAGGCGACGATGCTCTTGCGGATGTCGTCCAGCGTCTCCTTCACCTCCACGCCCAGCGCGGTGGACAGGCCCACGGCGGGGTCGGCGTCGATGGCCAGGATGCGCTTGTCGGGATAGGCCTCCGCCAGCAGCCGCACGAAGGCGGAGGAGATGGAGGTCTTGCCCACACCGCCCTTACCGGCGACGGCGATGATCTTGGTGTCTCTGTTCAAAGGGGAAGTCACGTCCTTTCGGGATGATGTGGGTCATGGCTTGGCAGGGAGCACCCTGCCGGGGCGGCAGAGGTGCGCCGCTTTCCACGGCGTACCGGGGCACAGACAGTTTCCCGGTTCTGCCTGACACGGGGCGCAGCCATTTCCGGAGGAACTGCCCGTTACTCCACAGTGCGGGGGATTTGTGTCTGATATTGTTAAATCGCTAACATCATTCTACCATAAAATGTGGCAGGTTGCAACGAATGATTGGCTTTTTCACCATCTTTTTTGTTGATTCTGCAAGATGAATATGCTATGCTGGAGTCGGAATACAAAGGAGCGAAAAACCAAACAGGAAAGGGAGGACAATCTTTTGAAAAAGGATATTCTGGTACAGCAGCTGGTGAACAGCTTCGGCAGCTGGGTGCGCACGGACTGCGAGAACCGCGAGGGGGGCACCGCCCGCATGACCAAGGAGCTGTATCCCTACACGTCGCTGTTTTCCCCCATCCAGATCAATAAGCTGACGGTGAAGAACCGTCTGGTCATGGCGCCTATGGGCAACTGTCAGATGGCGGAGGAGACGGGCCGCCCCAATGACAAGATGCTGCAATACTTCTTCGCCCGTGCCGAGGGCGGCGTGGGCCTGCTGACCACCGGCCTTGTGCCCATCAGCCACCACATCGACGCCTCCGTGACGGAGAAGGGGAATTATTCCTACTTCCCCCGTATCGACGGCACCCGAACCAACTTTATGGGCTGGCGCGATCTGGCCCAGGGCGTCCACGCACGGGGCAGCCGCATTTTCATCCAGCTGACGCCGGGCCTGGGCCGCGTGGGCAATCCCCAGTGCCTGCTGACCAAGTACCAGCTGCCGGTGTCCGCATCCTGGAACCCCAACTTCTACCTGCCCGACGTGCCCTGCCGCCCCCTGACGGATCTGGAGTGTGATCTCATCATCCGCAACGCGGCCCAGGCATCCATGGACGCCAAGGTCATGGGCATCGACGGTGTGTACCTCCACGGCCACGAGGGCTACCTGCTGGATCAGCTGACCAGCCCTGCCTTCAACCGCCGCAGGCTGGGCAAGTACACCGACTGGCAGCGTTTCGGTGTGGACCTCATCAAGGCTATCCGCAAAAAGGTGGGGCCGGACTACCCCATCATGTACCGCATCGACCTGAGCCTCGCGCTGGCGGAGACCTACGGTGAGCGGATGAACACCGTCAAGAGCCTGAAGAACTTCCAGAATGGCCGCTCTATCGCCGATACCCTGAACTATATGGAGAATCTGGTGAAGGCCGGCGTGGATATCTTCGACGTGGATCTGGGCTGCTACGATAACTGGTGGCTGCCCCATCCGCCGGCAGGCATGCCCTCCGGCTGTTTCCTGGACGTGTCCAAGGTGGCCAAGGAGTACTTTGCCGCCCGGGGCATCAGATCCAACGCCGGGGTGGAGGTGCCTATCGTGGCCGTGGGCAAGCTGGGCTATCCCGACATTGCCGAAAAGGCGCTGCGGGACGGCAAGTGCGACATGGTCATGCTGGGGCGGCCCGTGCTGGCTGATCCCGACTGGTGCAAGAAGGCCTATGCCGGCAAGGTGGAGGATATCCGGCCCTGCATCGGCTGTCAGGAGGCCTGCGTCAACGAGTTTGTGGAGGGCGGACATCCCCAGTGCGCCGTGAACCCCCGCACCGGCTTTGAGGAGCTGCTGCCTGCTGTGCCCGCCAAGGCGGAGAAGGCCAAGAAGATCGCCGTTATCGGCGCGGGCTGCGCCGGCCTGAACTTTGCTGTCACCGCCGCCCAGCGCGGGCATAAGGTGGAGGTCTTTGAAAAGTCCGACAAGATGGGCGGCAAGATGCACGCCGCAGGCGCACCTCTGAGCAAGTACGAGCTGCACAACTACATGGACTGGCTCATCGCGCAGGTGAAAAAGACCAAGGGCGTCACGGTGAAGCTGAACACCACCGTCACCAACGCGGAGCTGAAAGCAGGGAAATACGACGCCGTGGTGTTTGCCAACGGCAGCAGGGAGGGGATGCCTTCCATCCCGGGCCTTACCGAGACGCGGCACATCGACGCCACATGGCTGCTGACCCATCCCGAGGAGCTGGCCGACACCGACAAGACCATCGTGGTGGTGGGCGGCGGCGCCGTGGGTCTGGAGACGGCCTACTGGCTGGCTACCGAGAAGCAGCGCAGCGTCACCTGCGTGGAGATGATGGAGAACTTCGAGGAGGGTGCCTGCACCGCCAACCGCGGCCACCTCATCCACTACTTCGAGGCGGACGGCGGCAAGCTTATCAACTGTGCCCGCGTGGTGCGGTTCGAGAACGGCCATGTGGTGCTGGCCCGGAACTGCAGCAAGGCCGTGCCCGATCCCTACTGCACCTGGGCGCCCATCATCCCCAAGAACGTGGAGAATCCTCTGGCGCCCAAGATGACCAAGGAGGAGTACATCGAGCAGCTGCCGGCGGATCTGGTGGTCATGGCCATCGGCAACCGCGGCGACGACCGGCCGTTCCTCTCCGCCCAGCAGGAGATGGTGGCGCCGGAGGTACACAATATCGGCGACAGCTACAACACGCAGAAGCCGGGCAACATGTGGCAGGCCACCAAGGCCGCTTATAACCTGGCGATCAAGATCTGATATACGGGAAACACCTGACGCATATGCAGGGAGAGGGCCGCAAAGCGGCCCTCTCCCTGGATGGAACGAGGCCGGTATTTCATGTGCAGAAATTTCTTGGGAAATTTGCAAATTGGGGGTTGACATTTTTCGGGTTTATGCTATACTAAGCAAGTCGACAGCGACAGGACAACAACATATGGGGGTATAGCTCAGCTGGGAGAGCAAGTCACCGGCAAAGCAACCCGCAATCTCATCCTCGCATCTCAAAAGTAAATATCTTGGAAACCCGGTAAAATCAAAGGTTTCGGCTCCATGGGGGTATAGCTCAGCTGGGAGAGCGCTTGAATGGCATTCAAGAGGTCAGCGGTTCGATCCCGCTTATCTCCACCAACAACAGACCGTAAGGCCAACGCCTTACGGTCTTGTTCTATCTACGGTTCAGATACACCTACCCCACACAATTAAATCACTTATGCAGAAGCACCCATTTTCAACAGAAAATGGGTGCTTTTTGCGTTTCCAGAGAAAAATTCAGGGCGGCAGCCCGGAAAGGAGAACGGATGACCAATAGTATTCTGCGAAACTCAGACAGACGACGAAGCTCCGCTTTTGTGCAGGAGCCGCCGGAGCCGGTGTATTGCCGGCAGTCGGAGCGATGCGCCGGCTGCCCCTATCCACGGCACGGCATCGTCTGCTGGCACCCGGACGGGACTTGTCTGCGGACGGACATGAACAAAATCAACGGATTGGAGGAGAAAAATGTTTCAAGCAGTTCTGAGTAATCCCAGCCACCCGGAGTACGGCGTGGCGACCATCCCGTTCCCCATTCCCCGCGACCAGTACGCGCACTGCATGGAACTGTTGGAGGCGTTGGAGATCGGCGACGCGGTCAAGGCGGACTGCAAGGTGGAAAAGATCGACAGCTTCTATACCGTTCTCAAGCGCACGGAAATGCTCACGGTCAATGTAGAGGAGCTGAACTACCTCGCAAAACGGCTGGACAGCTTCGACACCGGCGAAGCCGCGCAGTTTCAGGCGATGGCACACAAGCTGGAGCTGTTTGAGTTAAAGAATCTCATCAACCTGACCTTCTGCTGCCAGCAGGCCACGGTCATTACCGACTTTTCCGACCTCGCCGCCATCGGCCGTGACCACTATATGAACCTGCACGGCGGCAGCGCAAGCGTGGATGAACTGAGCACGCTGGATGGAAAGGGAACGGCACGGCAGCTCATCGAAAATGGCGGCGGCACGATCACCCCCTACGGCGTGGTCTATGACAACGGCATGAAGTTGGAGCAGATCTACGACGGCCGGTTCTTTCCCTGCTATTACTATGAGCCGAATGCCATCACCGTTGCGGTAACCTCTAAAAGCGAGCCGGAGGACACCGAGCACATCACATGGCTGTTTCTCCCCATGGTGCAGGAGGAGATCGACCGCGCCCTCCTTCGCGGGGGCATCACAGATCCCGCCGATGTCCGCCTGCGGCTGGAGGACAGCCAGCTTCCCAACGAGGTGGATGTCCTGTTGGATATGGAGTACGAAACCCTCTCCGACCTCAACGAACTGGCAAAGGCGACGGATGGGTTATCAAAAGCGGATATGGAAAAGCTGGGCGCCGTGGTCATGCTGGCAGAGCCAAAGTCCGCGGCACAGATCAAAAACCTTGCGGAAAGCCTTGACCTCTTTGACTTTGCCCCCGGCGCGCGCACACCGGAGGACTACGGCAAGTACATGATCCGGCAGTCCGGCCGCTTTGAGTATGACGAAAACCTCGATGCTTTTTATGAATATGAAAAGTATGGCACGGAGCGCATGAATGAGGAGGACGGGATGTTCACCGACCGGGGTTACATCGCGTACAAGGGCTACTACAGCATGGAAGAAGTGATGAACGGCAGCCAGAGCAGCCACATGGTGATGGGAGGGCTTTCACGATGATCATTCAGGCGGAACTGAAGTGTAAGCAGACCGGGTGTGAGGCAGACCCCTGTGCCGTGGCTGTATGGATTTTGAGAAATACGGTCAGGACTGCATGGGAAATGACTGCGCGGCAAAAACAGAGTTCGGCCTGCTGCGCCGCTTAGAGCCGCCGTTCCCGGAGCAGCGGCAGGGGCAGAGGATGATGTAAGCAAAAGCGGCTCGATCCATTTGGAACGAGCCGCTTGATAGGCAGACAAACTGAAATCCGTCTATGCCCAGATTGCCATTGCCAGCGTACCACAAACCATCAGCAAAAGACCGGCAAACGCCTTCTTTGTAAGCTTTTCTTTGAATACAAAGTACGAGAAGCCGATTGATATCAAGATACTCAGCTTGTCGATCGGAACGACGACGCTGACGATGCCGTTCTGTATCGCATAATAATAGCACAGCCAGCTGCCTCCCGTGGCAAGTCCCGAAAGAGCAATAAACACAAGCTCTGTTTTGTCAATGCTTTTTACCTGCGATTGCTTACCTTTCATGAACACGATGAGCCATGCCATCACCAATACAACGCCGGTGCGAATCGCCGTACCGAGATTTGACTCAACATTGCTGATACCCACTTTGGCAAGTATCGATGTCAGTGCCGCAAACAAAGCAGAGCCGATTGCATACGGCAGCCATGCGGACCTTTCGTTTTTCGCTCCGGAGTTCTTTTTTTCAATCATCAGAAACACGCCCACGGCAAGCAGCGCCGTGCCGATCAGTTTGACGGCAAGATGATTGGTTTCTTTGAAGAGAATGATCGCAAGAAGAACCGTAAGGACGGCGCTTGATTTGTCGATCGGAACGACCTTATTGACATCTCCGATCGACAACGCTTTAAAATAGCACATCCAGGAGGCACCGGTCGCAAGTCCGGATAGAATTAAAAAAATCAGAGACTTTGATGCTATTGCGGTTATCGTATTTGCCGAGCCGACAACGAATACCATGATCCACGAAAAAAGCAAAACAACAATGGTACGCAGTGCGGTTGCGATATCCGAATCCGTTTTTTTAATGCCGCATTTAGCTAATATCGAGGTCAGACCCGCAAAAACGGCAGATAATACCGCCATGAAAAGCCAAAGCACTTCTATTCTCACTCCTTCACAAATCCCGATTAGTTTGCCACATCATAGCACACCCCCCAAAATGTGTAAAGCCAAATTCTACACCGAAAGGAGACCAAAATCTTGAAAAATGCAACACAATTCCATATCCGACCTACCCGCCCGGAAGAGGCGGGCTTATTTTATGCCCAGCACCCCGAAGAAAATAAGCGTCTTGGCGCTGTCGGCTGTGTCCGCATGGACTTCGGGCGCAGCGGCAACGAGTTCTGGCATACATGGTGGCCCCGTGGCCCGGAGGAGCTGAACAGCCCTGTGTTCAAAGCGGAGCTGCAAGAGGTCGTGGACACGCTGCGGGAGAGTGTGCTGAAAAACCGCTTCGCTATGGAGCGTTTCTGTTATGCCCGCGGTGGCAAAATCAGCGGTGGCTGGACACAAAACTACGGTTACATCGTGGAAACGGAGCATTACCGCTACTGCCTGCGCTGTAATCCGTCCCCTGGTGACTATAACGGGTATCTGACGGCCTATGATCTGGATGTCCAGCGGCAGAACATGGCGCGGGACAAGCCTCTGGTGGGCCACGTGTCCTTTGCCAATGGCGACGTGCAGGAGTTTACCGATGCCGAAGCCTTTCTCAAGTGTGTGAGGGAAGAATTGCCGTACCGCCCGACCACAGGATTCCGCTACGAGGTGCTGACCGATGATTCCAACCTCCGCAAGGCGGTGGATGACATGATCTTCGACTTCTACGGCGAGGAAGCCCCTTGCCGGCAGGAGGATCACGAGCCTCGGTCCGAGCAGGGCATGACCTTCGGTGGAATGTAATGGACGCTTCAAAAAAGCAGCGAGAGCCGGTCGCATTCAAAAGCCTTTCCGAGCTGAAGCGGTTCATCCGCCCCGGTGTGGAGTTCAAGACCGTCAGCCACGCCAATCACGCGGATATGGTGGGGCTGACCCGTGTGGTGACCACGGTGCAGACGGTGGGCTTCTATTCCAAGATCAAGGATCAGCCGGAGCATCCCTTCTCCACCTGCAACCACGGCAAGGGCTTCTACACCGATTTTGGGAAAGCCGGCAATTACATCTTTGATGGTACGACGGTAAAGGTGAAGGATACCCGAAAACAAGATCGCGGCGTGATCTACGAGCTGGAGTTTTACGACAGAGAGCAAAACATGGAGGAAACGATGATGGACAGAAAAATGGTGAATTTTATCAAGGAGCAGTATCCCCCCGGCACCCGCATCCGGCTCAATTCGATGGAAGACCCCTACGCGCCCATTCTCCCCGGCACGGAGGGCGAGGTGGACTTCGTGGACGATAAAGGACAAATTTTTATGAAGTGGGACAATGGCCGCACGCTGCCGCTCGCCCCCGGCGAGGACAGCTTCACCGTGCTGCCGCCCAAGCTGACCACCCTCAAGCTGTATATGCCAACCGTGAAGATCTGGAGCGCAACCTCCAGCAGTCAAATAAGACGGAAAATGCGGATATGCGTGGAACCTATGCCGTTTCCGGACGCGGCGGCATTGTCCATGAGCCTGCTGTAGATAAGCCTCGGCGCAGGGGCGGAAAGCAAATGAAAACCTATGGTGAGGAGGATCTATGAGTTACTTCGGAACAATTTATGCCGACACCGAACTGCCCTCCAGAGCGAGGGCAGTTTATATGTATCTGCGTGACTGTGCAGACAGCGAGGGAAAATGCTGGCCAGGAATCAAGACGATTGCGTCCGACATGCGCTTGTCCCGCTCCACGGTCAAACGGGCTTTGACGGATCTGGAGCAGCATGGATACCTGCAAAAGATCCCACGCTACCGTGACAATGGGAGCAGCACATCCAACCTGTATTCCGTGCAGTAAGGCCGCAGAAAAGTGCAGTCCTCCGCCAAGGGAGGACTGCGCCCATTTGCTGAACCCAGGGGAGGTTCATGATGGACCTCCCAGAAGGACTCACTCTATCGGAGATTTAATACAGAGAAAGAACGGTGGAATAGTTGCTGAATACAGAATCGACTTCATCATGGAGATGGGATAAGCGTATTCCGTTTATACCAGTTATCTTCCCTGTAGGAATCGTTATTTCTTTTTCACGGACCGCAGTTCAATATATCCGCGATTGCCGCGGGGTTCCAACTGAATACGGGGATTGCTGTCATCCCAACAGTAGCCGATGATGTCGGGATCATATCCGTTCATGGCCTGCTGTACTGCAGAGATCGCATCGCAGTAATCTTCCTCGGCAAACGGCTCGCCCTGGAACATCAGATAATCTGCCGTAGGAAGCTCGATCACATCAAAGCCTTCAGAAACAGGACCGGTATAATCCGTCAGCCCTTCTACACCCTGCACATAGGTGGATGTATTTGGTTTTTTGAACCGTTCCGGCAGCCACAGGCAGACTGGTTTGCCGCAAAGGGAATCCATGCGCAGCAGCATTCCCTATACATTCCAGCCTACTTCTCCACAATGCTTTTTTGCTGACTGTTTCAGAATTGCTCAGCGCAATCCGGCTGCCCGCACAATGGCTTCCACAGGTTCTACTGACTTACTGCCCCAAGTGATCTTGGCATCCGCACATCCGGCTGCATCCAATATCTCCCGCGCATTGCTGCTCAGCAGTATCTGGTAAGCCTCATCCACGAGGGATAGCCGATATACTCCTGAAAGGTGGGAATGTCCTCCGGGTAGAGCAGATCGGAAAGAAACCGAAGCCAGACAACCGACTTTCCTGCTTGTGGATTGTAGTCGATGGGAAACCGGCTGCGCACGATCTCAGAC
>URST01000070.1 GCA_900550585.1 uncultured Eubacteriales bacterium | reverse complement strand
CTCCCG
The DNA here is from genome assembly GCA_900550585.1 of uncultured Eubacteriales bacterium. Taxonomy (GTDB): domain Bacteria; phylum Bacillota; class Clostridia; order Oscillospirales; family Oscillospiraceae; genus Vescimonas. The sequence goes on along the minus strand of URST01000070.1, from coordinate 10,211 downwards.
CGTGCCCTGATGGGTGGCGGCGGACATGGCGAAGAACTCGTAGCCCAGCTCCTCCACATGGGCGCGGAAGGCATCCAGCTGAGCGGGGTCCGCCAGCAGGTCGGTCTTGTTGGCCACGGCGATCTGGGGCCGGGTGGCCAGCTCCGGGCTGTACTCCCGCAGCTCGGCGTTGATAGCGTCGAAGTCGGCGATGGGGTCGCGGCCCTCGCTGCCGGAGACATCCACCAGATGCACCAGCAGGCGGCAGCGGTCGATGTGCCGCAGGAAGTCGTGACCCAGACCGGCGCCCTCGCTGGCGCCCTCGATGATGCCGGGGATATCCGCCATGACGAAGCTGGCGCCCTCGTCCACATACACCACGCCCAGGTTGGGGTACAGGGTGGTGAAATGGTAGTTGGCGATCTTGGGGTGGGCCTTGCTGACCACGCTGAGCAGCGTGGATTTGCCTACGTTGGGGAAGCCCACCAGACCCACGTCAGCCAGCAGCTTCAGCTCCAGCACCACGTCGTGGCTCTCGCCGGGCAGGCCCGCCTTGGCAAAGCGGGGCACCTGACGGGTGGGTGTGGCGAAATGCTGGTTGCCCCAGCCGCCCCGGCCGCCCTTGCACAGCACATAGGGCGCGTCATCGGACATGTCCTTGATGATCTCGCCGGTCTCGGCGTCGCGCACCAGCGTGCCCCGGGGCACGCGGATGGTCAGGCTCTCGCCGTCCTTGCCGGACTTGCGGCCGCCCTGCCCGTCCACGCCGTTGCCGGCTACATACTTGCGCTTGTAGCGAAAGTCCATCAGTGTGGACATGTTGTCGTCCACCTTCAGGATGATGGAGCCGCCGCTGCCGCCGTCACCGCCGTCGGGGCCGCCGGCGGCGATGTATTTTTCCCGGTGGAAGGCCACCGCGCCGTTGCCGCCGTTGCCGGCCCGCACGGTGATCCGTGCCTTATCAATAAAACCAGTTGCCATGGTGTCTACCTCACTGTATCTGAAAATGTACCTATTACGCCACGATAATGCTATTTTATCCGAAAAGCGGGAAAAGGTCAACGATATTGCATCATTTATATACGCGGCGCCGCGTTTTTGTCAAGTGAAATGAAAAAGCTCCCGCCTCCGGCGGGAGCTTTTGCTGCGTGTTTACTCAGCGGGGTAGACAGAGACCTTTTTGCGGTCCTTGCCCAGACGCTCGAAACGGACAACGCCGTCCGCCATGGCGAACAGAGTGTCGTCAGTGCCCTTGCCCACGTTGGTGCCGGGGTGGATATGGGTACCGCGCTGGCGCACCAGAATGTTGCCGGCCAGCACGAACTGTCCGTCAGCGCGCTTGGGGCCAAGGCGCTTGGACTCGGAATCACGGCCGTTCTTGGTGGAGCCCATACCTTTTTTATGGGCAAAGAACTGCAGAGAAATGTTCAGCATACTTCAGTACCATCCTTTCTGTAAGATACTTTCGCGGGAACAGGAGGGTCTTACGCCTCCATGACTTCGATATGATCCGGATACTCGTCGTGGAGCTGGGCCAGATAGACCATCAGGCCGGTGAGCAGGTTCTGACACGTGCTCTCCGCCGTCTGCGCCAGCCCGCCGGGCAGACGCAGGGAGATGGAGGCGTCCTTCTCGTTGACTTTCACCGCGGCGCACAGTCCCATCACGTCGTTGACGGTGGCTTCCACCAGCCGCACGGCGCTGGTCACGGCGGCGCAGACGATATCCTCGCCCTCGGCCGCGTAACCGCTGTGGCCCTTGGCATCAAAACCGATGATGCGCGATTCCTCCGTGAGGAATGTAACAGTGGTCATCCTGCCTTAGAACGTGATCTTGCCGATCTCGACCTTGGTGTACGGCTGACGATGGCCCTGCCGTTTGCGATAGCCCTTCTTGGGGGTGTACTTGAAGATACGGATCTTCTTGCCCTTGCCGTTCTTCACGACAGTGGCGTCCACCTTCGCGCCCTCCACCACGGGAGTGCCGAACTTGGTGTTCTCGCCATCCACGATGGCCAGCACCTGATCGAAAACCACGGAATCACCAGCGTTGACGTCCAGCTTCTCGATGAACAGAGTGTCACCCTCGCTGACATTGTACTGCTTACCGCCAGTCACGATAATAGCCTGCATTACTTGTTGCACCTGCCTTTCCTTTATTACGGACTCGCTGTCGGGGGCGTCCGGACAGGCCGGAACTTGATGCCCATTCAAAGCGGCTCATCAAGTATAACAGCGGATATTCCGTTTGTCAACAGAAATACCCGCTGTTTCCTGAAAAAATTCCTTATTTTCCGGTGGGATAGGCCAGCTTTTCTTCGTTCCAGTCCGCGATGACCGCGGCGTAGTACCGGCAGCATTCGCGGGCCAGCGCCGTGTCCAGGTTCCGGTAGTTGCCGCACTCCGCCGCCGACCTGCCGGGCATGTTCCCGTCGTAGGCCGCGCCGGCGGTGAACACCTGCTGCAGAAGGCGGATGGCCTCCCCGTTTGTGAGCTGTGCCCCGTCGAACAGGAAGTAGAAGCCGGTCTGGCAGCCCATGGGGCCGAAGTACACCACCGCGTCCTTCCTGTCGGAGTTCCGCAGCAGCGTGGCGATGATGTGCTCCACGGAGTGCATCTCCGCATTGGTCAGCAGGTCGCCGGTGTTGGGCTTTTTGAACCGCAGGTCGAAGGTCACCACACTGCCGTCGCGGCGGCTGAGGTACAGACCGGGCACCAGCACGTTGTGGTCCACGGTAAAGCTTGCGATACGCTCCATGTCTCAGCCCTCCTGCAGGCGCTGCGCCAGCGGCAGCGCGGTCCTGTTCAGGTCCCGCATGGCCTGCGGGAAGTTGAAGTAGAAGTCGTGATGGGCCAGCACGCAGTCGGACACGGACTTCAGCGCCAGGAACGGCACACCGTTGCGCCAGCACACCTGCGCCGCCGCGCAGCCCTCCATCTCGATGAGCAGGGGGTGGAACGTATCGGCGATCCACCGGGCGCGGTCACACTCCGTGGCGAACCAGTCGCCGGTGGCCACGCTGCCCACGCGGTAAGGAGTGCCCAGAGCGTCCAGCGCGGCACGGGCGTCCTCCAGCCGGGCGGTGGGGAAGTCCATGCGGTTCACCGTGGAGATCAGGCCCACGGGGTCGCCGATGCCGGAGGTATCCATATCGTGCTGCATGAAGCGGTCCGCCAGCACCAGCGTGCCGATGGGCAGATCCTCGAAGCATCCGGCCACGCCTACGTTCAGGATGAGGTCGGGATGGTACAGGTCGATGAACAGCTGGGCGGCCATGGCGGCGTTGACCTTGCCCACGCCGCCGCAGCAGGCGATGATGTCCTCCCGGATGCGGTAGAATGACACGCCGGCCTTCTCCTGCAAAAGAGGTGTTTCCTCCGTCAGCATACTCTCGATCTCGCCCTTCATGGCGTACAGCAGTCCGATGCGCATGGGCAGTCCTCCTTGTAAAACCGTTTTCTCTATTGTAATGACCGCTGACGGGAAAAGTCAAGGGGCGCGTTGCAATGCGGGCGGGTTTTGTGGTAAAATACCGGGAGAATCAACGCAAGGAGGGCGGCTATGTCCGTTGCAGGCATCATCTGTGAATATGATCCGCTCCACACCGGTCACGCATACCTGATGGCGCAGGCGCGGGAGGCCGGGGCGGAGGCGGTGGTCTGCGCCATCAGCGGGAACTTCACCCAGCGGGGCGGCTTCGCCGTGACGGACAAGCTGTCCCGTGCGGAGATGGCCGTGTCCTGCGGTGCCGACCTGGTGCTGGAGGTGCCCACGGTGTGGGCCATGTCCACGGCGGAGCGGTTCGCCCGGGGCGGTGTGGAGCTTTTGACCCGCACCGGCGTAGTGACGGAGCTGGTGTTCGGCTCGGAGTGCGGCGATCTGGCGGGGCTGCGCCGTGCGGCGGACTGTCTGGAAAGCCCGGAATTTACCGCGTCGCTGGCATCGCTGCCGGAGGACGGGCGCACCTTTGCCGCCCGGCGGCAGGCGGCGCTGGCCACCCTGCTGGGGACGGAGGAGGCGGCGCTGCTGGCAAGCCCCAACAACACGCTGGCGGTGGAATATCTCCGCGCCGTCCGGCGGCTGGGAAGCCCATTGACCGCCCGGACGGTGCGGCGTACCGGCGCACAGCACGGTGAGGAGGCATCCGGCGGCTTCGCCTCGGCGTCCTATCTGCGGCAGCTGCTGGCGGCGGGAGAGACGGAGCAGGCGGCGGCGTACATGCCCCCGGCGGCGGCGGATATCCTGCGGCGGGAGCAGGCGGCGGGCCGCGTCACCGATCCGTCCCTGTGCGGGCGGGCCATTCTGGCGCGGCTGCGCACCATGACCGCCGACGACTGGCGGCGGTACGACGGCGGCGGAGAGGGACTGGGCAACCGGCTGTATCAGGCAGCCCGCACCGGCGGCACGCTGGAGGAGGTGCTGGCTGCCGCCAAGACGAAACGGTATCCCCTGGCGCGGCTGCGGCGGATGGTGCTGGCGGCGTGGCTGATGCTGCCGGAGCCGCCGGCAGCGGTGCCGTATCTGCGGGTGCTGGCGGCCAATGAAACAGGGCGGCGTCTGCTGCGGCAGATGCGGGACGCGGGCACGCCGGTGCTGACGAAGCCGGCGGACGCGGCGCGTCTCGGCCCGGCGGCGGAGGCGCTGCTGGCGGCGGAGAGCCGGTGCACCGATCTATATGTGCTGGCCCGGCCCGATGCGGCGCAGATGGCGCCGGGGCAGGAGCTGCGGATGACGCCGGTGATGCTGTAAGTTGACATAAAAACGCCCCTCGGCGGAGAGCCGAGGGGCGTTTTGTGTGCATTTACGGGTCGAGCTCCAGCCTGTTCAGCAGGTCAAGGGTGCGGGCGTGGCTGTCCTCCGTGGTGGAGGCGGCCAGCTGCAGCTCGTGCAGGCTGCGCTTTGTGTCGGCGGACGACAGCAGCAGATGTCCCCAGCGGCGCAGCTGGTACAGGGGCGTCAGGGCGGGGCGGCCCTCCAGCGAGGGGTATTTGCAGCACAGGCTCGCATAGGGCATCCAGACGCGGGACAGTACATAGCGCGCCCTGCCGCCCTGCCGCAGCTGCTGCATGTTCATCAGATTTTCCGCCGAGCCGTAGACGCCGCCGGTCAGGAGATAACGCTCCATGTCACGGGTAACGTCGTTGTGGGCAGCGCCGCCGAACCAAACCTCCGACAGGTGCCGGGCCTGTGCGGCAAAGGCGGTGAGACCGGCCTGCGCCAGCAGGGCGTCGCGTGCCGCGGCGTCAAAGGACACCCGGTGCTCCAGCAGCCAGAGGTCCAGAAACGGACGGACGCCGCAGCCGCCGTTGAGAACGTGCTTGGCCATGTGGGCCATGTGGTAGAGGCAGAACATCCCGTCACTGAGGACATATTCGCAGGTGCCCTCCAGCGGCGACGCATAGCTCCAGACCGCGGTGAGGAGCGGCGCGGCGCTGACGATGCGGCCCTCCTCCAGCAGGGTGAAGTGCAGCTCCAGATGGACGCCGCAGGGGGCGGTCAGCCCGATGTCGTGGGTGCTTCTGGCGCCCACGGTATAGTCCAGCTGCTCCGACAGAAGCCGGGCGGTATCGGCGGCCTGTTCCTCCGGCACCAGAATGTCGATGTCGCAGCTGGTGCGCATCCACGGCTCCGGGTACAGCGTCCGGAGGACGGCACCCTTGAGGGGCAGGAAGGGAACGCCCGCCGCGTGCAGCGCGTCCCGCAGCCGGGTCAGCTCTCCGCGCTGGGTCTCGCAGCGGTAGACGGCCAGCATGACCTGCTTTTCAAAGGCGTCCCGGATGCGGCCGGCGGGCAGCAGCCCGCGGCGCAGCAGGGCGCTGCCTGTCAGGTGCGCCATATCGTGGGCGGCGGAGAGCCTGTACAGTTCCGCCGCCGTCTCCTCCGGCAGCGGCGGCAGGTCCAGGGGCCTGCCGCAGACCTCCGACGCGATGAGATCCATCATGGTGCGTGTCAGCTGTTCCATGGGTGTCCTCCGTTTATGCGCGCAGGGCGCGTTGTGCCCGGCAGGGCGTTACAGGCTGCTGCCGTCGGTCTGCTGCAGGAGATCGGCCAGCGAGACGCTGTCCAGATAGCCGTTGATGAGGCTGTCCAGCTTCTCCCACATGGGCAGGGTGTGGCAGTGACCGGCCCGGGGACAGGTGTTCTCCTCCCCCTCCAGACAGGTGACGGGCGCCAGAGAACCCTCCGTCAGCCGCAGGATCTCACCCACGGAGTACTGGGCGGGCGTGCGGGTCAGGCGGTAGCCGCCGCCCTTGCCCCGGACACCGTCCACCAGTCCCGCGCGGGACAGCAGCACGACGATGCTCTCCAGATATTTTTCAGACACGGACTGTCTTTCCGCGATGACCGGCAGCGGCGTATAGCTGTCTGCCGGACGCTGGGCAAGCTCCAGCATGACCCGCAGGGCGTAGCGCCCCTTGGTGGAAACCAGCATGATAAGACCCCCTTCAAGATAAGCATAGTATATCACTATGCTGATGGAGACGCAAGTCTTACATATAATGATATTTGCCGCGCTTGGCCAGCAGGAACGTCACGGAGATCAGAAACGCGAACACCTCCGCCACGGTGATGGCCCACCAGATGCCGTCCACGTCGAGGAAGATGGGGAGGATCAGCACGGAGGCGGACTGGAACACCAGCGTCCGCAGGAAGGAGATGGCGGCGGAGACGCCGCCGTTGTTCAGGGCGGTGAAGAAGCCGGAGGCGTAGATGTTGAAGCCCGCCAGCAGGAACGACCACGCGAACAGGCGGAAGGCGTGGCTGGTCAGGGCGAACAGCCCGGCATCGTAGCCCACGAACAGGCGGGACAGCGGATCGGCCAGCACCATGGCCAGTGCCGTCAGGGCCACGCCGGTGCCGCCCATCAGCAGGACGCTCTTGCTCAGCAGGTTTTTCAGCTCCCCGTGGTTCTGCGCGCCGAAGTGGTAGCTGACCACCGGCGCGCAGCCGATGGAGTAGCCGATATAGATGGAGATGAAGATGAACTGGACGTACATCAGCACGCCGTAGGCGGAGACGCCGTCCTCGCCGGCCAGACGCATCAGCTGGAAGTTGTAGAGCATGCTCACCACCGACGAGGAGATGTTGCTCATCAGCTCGGACGAGCCGTTGCCGCAGGCGGCCAGAATGGGCCGGATACGCAGGCGGGTGGGGGACAGGCGCAGCAGGCTGCTGTTGGGCCGCAGAAAGTACACCAGCGGCAGCACGCCGCCCACGCACTGGCTCAGGCCGGTAGCGACAGCCGCGCCGGCCACGCCCCAGTTGAACACGGCGATGAACAGGGCATCCAGCGCCATGTTGGTCAGGCCCGCCGCCACTGTGACCTTCAGGCCCAGCTTGGGCTTTTCCGCCGCGATGAAAAAGCTCTGGAACACGTTTTGCAGCATGAAGGCGAACGTGAAGCCGGTGACGATGCGGCCGTACAGCACGCAGTCGTCCATCATGGCGTCGGTGGCGCCCAGAAAGCGGGAGACGGGGCGCATGAAAATGATGCCGGCGGCGGACAGGACGATGCCCAGCGCCAGCGTGAACAGCACCATCATGGAGAACGTTCTGTTGGCGGTGTCCGGGTCGCCCTCGCCCAGGATCTTGGAGACAAGCGCCGTGCCGCCGGTGCCGATCATGAAGCCCATGCCGCCCAGGATCATCACGAAGGGCATCACCAGGTTCACGGAGGCGAAGGCCGTCTTGCCCACGAAGTTGGACACGAACAGGCCGTCCACCACGCCGTAGATGGAGGTGAACACCATCATGACGATGGACGGCAGCGTGAAGCGTAGCAGCTTGGAATAGGAGAAGTGGTCGGATAAGCGGATGTTTTTAGCCATAAAATGCTCCTGTATGCAGTAATGGCCTGCCTCGCGGCAGGCATATAAGATATGAAGTATGGTATCGCAAAATGAAAGGACACACCTCGTGTGTCCTTTCATTTTGTGGTGACCCGTACCGGATTCGAACCGATGTTAAAGGCGTGAGAGGCCTCTGTCTTAACCACTTGACCAACGGGCCGTATAGAAAATCACCGGCGGTGGGGTCGGTGATCTTCTGACATGGTACACCTTCAGGGACTCGAACCCTGGACACCCTGATTAAGAGTCAGGTGCTCTACCAACTGAGCTAAAGGTGCATATCCATTTGACACGGCTATTATAGTCGATGATTTTTCATTTTGCAAGCCTTTTTTGCGTATTCCGATGATTTTTTTCGGCATATGGACAGACACGGCAAAATAATGCTTTCCAAAGGACAATATTTGTGATATGATGCAGGTCTATACCAAAAAGAAAGCGGGATGGCGCGTGGAGTACGGACAGGTGATACGGGCGCGGTTTCTGGCGCGGCCCAACCGCTTTATCGCCCACGCGGCGCTGGACAGCGGCGAAACGGTGGTGTGCCATGTGAAGAACACGGGCCGCTGCCGGGAGCTGCTGGTGCCGGGCGCCGCTGTTTATCTGGAAAAGGCCGCTAACCCGGCGCGAAAGACGGCCTACGACCTGATCGCGGTGGAGAAGGGCGCACGGCTCATCAACATGGACGCGCAGGCCCCCAACCGGGCGTTTGCCGAGTGGGCGCGGACGTTCGACCCGTCGGCGGAGACGTTGAAGCCGGAGTTCACGTTCGGACAGTCCCGGCTGGACTTCTGTCTGGAGGGGCCGCAGGGCCTGCATCTGGTGGAGGTCAAGGGCGTGACGCTGGAGGACGGCGGACACGCACGATTCCCGGACGCGCCCACGGAGCGGGGCGTCCGGCACCTGCACGAGCTGATGCGGGCGGCGGCGCTGGGCCACCGGGCCACGGCATTCTTTGTCATCCAGATGGAGGATGTGACGGACTTCGCGCCCAACGACGATACGCACCCGGCCTTCGGCGCGGCGCTGCGGCAGGCGGCGGCCGCGGGGGTGCAGGTGGCGGCGTACAGCTGCCGCGTGACGCCGGACAGCATGACCATCCACCGGCCCGTGCCGGTGATTTTATAATGGGAGAGGGAACACTATGACATTACTGGAGATCTTTCTGGTGGGCATCGGCCTGAGCATGGATGCCTTTGCGGTGGCCATCTGTAAGGGACTGGCCATGCCTACGATCAACAAGAAGCAGACGCTGCTCCTCGCCGCGTATTTCGGCGTGTTTCAGGCGCTGATGCCGCTGACCGGCTGGCTGCTGGGCTCCCAGTTTGCCCGGCATGTGACGAAGATGGCGCCGTGGATCGCCTTTGTGCTGCTGGCGTGGATCGGCGGCAACATGATCCGGGAGAGCCTGTCTAAGAAGGAGGACGAGGAGGTCGAGCCGGCGGAGCTGCGGCACAAGGAGCTTTTCATGCTGGCCATCGCTACCAGCATCGACGCGCTGGCCGTGGGCGTCAGCTTCTCCATGGTGGAGCTGGCCATCCCCATCGGCGCGGCGGCGGCCCTGATCGGCTGTACGACTTTTGCCATCTCCGTGGGCGGCGTGTTCGTGGGGCACATCTTCGGCGCCAAGTACAAGAACCGCGCGGAGTTCGTGGGCGGCGCCATCCTGATCCTCATCGGCGTGAAGATCCTGCTGGAGCATTTCGGCGTACTGTAAAAAGGCATATGGCGGGAGGGCGCGCGGCGGCGTGCCCTCCTTTCTCATGCACCCGGGTTTTACACAGATTTTACAAAACACTTACATTGGATTTGACAATGGCGTGTTATCCTGCGGATGGTCACAAATGTGTAAAATCAAGGAGAGAGCAATATGACGATTTTCAATGCGCTGACGATGATCGGCGGCCTGTGCCTGTTTTTGTTCGGCATGGATCTGATGGGGCAGGCGCTGGAGCGCCGGGCCGGCGGCAAGCTGCGGACGATGCTGGACAAAATGACCGGACGGGTCATGACCGGTTTCCTGACGGGCCTTGCCATCACCGCTGTCATTCAAAGCTCCTCGGCCACCACGGTGATGGTGGTGGGCTTTGTCAACTCCGGCCTGATGACGCTGCGGCAGGCCATCAACGTGATCATGGGCGCCAATGTGGGTACCACCGTGACGGCGTGGCTGCTGAGCATGGCGGGCATCAGCAGCGGCAATGTGTTCATCAACCTGCTGAAGCCCACGTCCTTCACGCCGGTGCTGGCGCTGGTAGGCATCATCTTCTATATGTTCTGCAAAAACGGCAAGAAGAAGGACACCGGCATGATCCTGCTGGGTTTCGCCACGCTGATGTTCGGCATGGACACCATGAGCGGCGCGGTGGCGGGGCTGAAGGA
>URST01000069.1 GCA_900550585.1 uncultured Eubacteriales bacterium | reverse complement strand
TTTGCTCTATTTTACACTGCCCTGCGGTTTTTACACAGAATTTGGGACAGACCCCTCATTGCATGTGATCGCATTGTTTCAAAAGCAATGAACTGTCTCAATTTTTAATTGGAACCTATTCTGTCATAATATTCAGGCAGTCCCCCGGACGTCTAAACGCCCGGGGGACTGCCTGTTTTTGTTACCTGAACACCACCTCTCGCATCACCACTTCTTCCGCTGCGCTGCGGATGTTATTCATAGCACCGACCCACGCCATTTGATCTTCAGCCTTCAATTGCTCGGTGATGCCCTGCGCCTGTGCCATCTGCCTCACCAGCAGCTCCATCATCTCTCGTGCCTGCCGATCTATCTCGTTTAGGTGCCGTGTCAGCTCGCCGGAGGTCAATAGATTGATGTATAAGACCCTCCGATGCTCCTTAAGGTACTTGAGCCGCAGGCGGCCATAGCGTCCGCAGGACGATTCTTCTTTTCTCGGTAAGGTAAGATTTGGCAGGTAAAAGCCCTCGTGGTTTGTGTAAGTGTTTTCCACTGTGTGATACTCCTTTTATGTATTTCGGGATTGACCCTTATTCTGACCCTTTAGCGGGCCATCTTCTATAAAACAACTGGACTGACTGATACCATGTTTTATAGTTTCAGAACTGAATATCACATAATTTGATGTAATTTGTTGCTGAAAATTCTCTTTGTTAAATTCAAGTCCCGCCTCGCGCACCAAAAGAAAAGAGACATCCGAAAGGATGTCTCTTTTCTTTTGGTGCGGTACTTTTGCGGCGCAGAGCGGCTGCCTGCGGGCGGGGGATGGGGGGAGATAAGCTGGCAAAGGAATACGGAGCGCGGAGGGATATCGTGCGGGGCCGAGGCAGGAGGGCGCAAAAAAACACCCCGGAGGGGTGAGACTATTCCTACTTTACCACTGTAAACCGCAGGATGCAAGAGAAAAATGAGGCTTTGCAACTATTTCTCCGTGTTTCTACATATTGACGGCAAAATTCGCGGAAATATTGACATTTCAGCGCATTGACACCCTGTTTCCGGCGGCGTAGGATAGGAGCATATTTTTTAATGGGAGATGGCGGGGATGAAGTATATTTTCGTGACAGGCGGCGTGGTGTCCGGGCTGGGCAAGGGCATCTGCGCCGCGTCGCTGGGCCGGCTGCTGAAGCAGTGCGGCCTGCGGGTGCGCAACCAGAAGTTCGATCCGTATTTCAACGTGGATCCGGGGACCATGAGCCCCTATCAGCACGGGGAGGTGTTCGTCACCGACGACGGCGCGGAGACGGATCTGGATCTGGGACACTATGAGCGCTTCGTGGACGAGGCGCTGGACGGCAACGCCTCCGTGTCCTCGGGCAAGGTGTTCTGGGCGGTGCTGAACCGGGAGCGGCAGGGCGGCTATCTGGGCGGCACGGTGCAGATCATCCCCCATATCACCGACGAGATCAAGCGGCGGGTCTATGCCATGGACGACGGGAACACCGACGTGGTCATCACGGAGATCGGCGGCACGGTGGGTGACATCGAGAGCCAGCCGTTTCTGGAGGCCATCCGGCAGGTGGCGGCGGAAAAGGGTCGGGAGAACGTGCTGTACATCCATGTGCCGCTGATCGTGTCCATCCCCGGCAGCGGGGAACTGAAAAGCAAGCCCACGCAGCACTCCGTCAAGGAGCTGCTGAGCGTGGGCATCCAGCCGGATGTACTGGTGTGCCGTACCGACAGTCCCATCACGGAGGACGTGCGGCGGAAGATCGCCCTGTTCTGCAACGTGGAGGAGGACTGCGTTATCCCCAATGTGACGGCATCCACGCTGTACGAGGTGCCGCTGCTGCTGGAGAAGGAGGGGCTATGCCGGGTGGTATGCCGCAAGCTGGGGCTGGGCGCCGGCGTGCCGGACATGACCCGGTGGCGGGCCATGGTGGAGAAGATCCACGGTGTGCACAAGCGGGTGCAGATCGCGCTGGTGGGCAAGTACACGGAGCTGCACGACGCCTATCTCAGCGTGGCGGAGTCTCTGTTCCACGCGGGCACGGCCTGCGACAGCCATGTGGACATCAAATGGGTGGACTCCCAGACGCTGACGGCGGAGAACATTGAAACGGTGCTGGGGGATTGCAGCGGCATCCTGGTGCCCGGCGGTTTCGGCGACCGGGGCATTGAGGGCATGGTTCTGGCGGCACAGTACGCACGGGAGAAAGGCGTACCCTACTTCGGTATCTGCCTGGGCATGCAGATCGCGGTCATCGAGTTCGCCCGCCACGCGGCGGGGTGGGCCGATGCCCACAGCGCCGAGTTTTCCGGCACCACCGCCCATCCGGTCATCGACCTGATGCCCGATCAGGTGGGCATCACTGACAAGGGCGGCACCATGCGGCTGGGGAAGTACCCCTGTGTGCTGGCGGAGGGCTCCCGGGCGCGGGCGGCCTACGGCACGGCGGAGATCTGGGAGCGGCACCGCCACCGGTACGAGTGCAGCAACGAGTTCCGGCCGGAGCTGGAGGCGGCGGGCCTGCGCATGGCGGGCACGTCTCCGGACGGGCGGCTGGTGGAGATCGTGGAACTGCCGGAGCACCCGTGGTATGTGGGGTGCCAGTTCCATCCGGAGTTCAAGAGCCGGCCTGACCGGCCCCATCCCCTGTTTCAGGGGTTCGTGGCGGCGGCGCTGGCGCGGCAGAAATAAGAAAGAGAGCGGCTGAGCCGCTCTCTTTCTTATTTCTCGTTGACGCGAAGCTCCAGCACGTCGGGCCGGGCGTAGTGGCCCACGCAGTCCAGCTCCATGCGGCTGGCGGGCACCTTCTGCATGTCCAGGTCGGCGTAGATGATGGCCTCTTTGTCCCAGACCGTCTCCGACGCCTCGTGGCCGAAGGGGTCGATGAAGCAGCTGCCGCCGCGGCAGGCGATGTCCGGCAGGGCGGCGATCTCCGCCGCGGCGCTGACCGTCTCGGGGTAGTCCTCCCGGCGGAAGATCAGGTCGGCGTTGATGAAGTAGCAGTGGCCCTCGATGGCGATGTGGCGGATGGTGTTCTGCCACTCGGGGTTGTCGTTGGTGTTGGGGGAGATGTAGAGACTGATGCCCTTCTGGTACAGGGCCACCCGTGCCAGGGGCATGTAGCTCTCCCAGCAGATCAGGTTGGCCATGGGGCCCCAGGGGGTGTCCATGACGGGGAAGTAGTCCCGCTCCGCGTCGCCCCAGACCACCCGCTCGCTGCCGGTGGGCTTCAGTTTCCGGTGGTTCATGGCGCGGCCGTCCGGCGCGATCATCATGTTGGCGTTATAGAGCGTGCCGGTGACGGCATCACGCTCGGAGTAGCCCATGCTGAGGTAGACGCCCAGAGCGGCGGCTTTGTCCATGAGCTGCTGCAGCTCCGGGCCGTCGGCCAGCAGGGAGTTGTCGTAGTAGTGCTTCCAGTCCTGGCGGCCGTCGGCTCTGCGGCTGCCCACGGTGAAGCCGAAGGTCATGCCGTAGGGGTAGCCGGGGAGGAACAGCTCGGGGAATACGATAAGCTCCGCGCCGTTCTGGGCGGCTTCGTCCACAAGGCGCAGGGCCTTTTCCAGGGAACGGACCTTGTCGAACATGACAGGGGTGGCCTGTACGATGGCGGCGCGGCAGGTGTTTTTCAGTTCGCGCATGGGGGGCCTCCTTTTGGTGTCAGAGATGGGGGGATTTCCTACATTATAAATAGAGAGGGGCGGAAAGCGCAAGAGGGGTTTCAGGGCCGGTCGCGGCAGGGGAGGTAGGACAGGAAACGGCGGACGGCGGGGGCGGCGTCCTTCGTGCTGCGCAGCGCCAGGCCGATCTCGCGGCAGGCAGGAACGTCCAGCTCACGGGCCGCGATGCGGTAGGGGATGCGGCGGAGGATCAGCTCCGGCAGGATGCTGACGCCCAGACCGCTCTCCACCATGGACATGATGGCGTAGTCGTCCCAGGTGGTGAAGTGTACCCGGGGCGTCAGGCCGCGGCGCTGGAAGATGTCCGATACCTCCGGACGGGCGCCCTTTTCCAGCAGGAGGAAGGGCTCCTGACACAGGGCGGACAGGGGGACCCGTTCCAGCGCCGCCAGCGGGTGCTCCTCCGGCAGAATGGCCAGCAGGCGGTCCTGCGCCAGAGAGACAGTCTCGAAGGAGGGGACGGTGGGGAGACGGAGAAAGCCGCAGTCCACGCGGCCCTGGGCGATCCATGTCTCAATCTCGGTGTAGTCCCCCAGCAGCAGCTCATAGTCGATGCCGGGATAGTCCTGCTGGAAGGCGCGGATGATGTTGGGGAGGCAGTGGGTGGCTACGCTGGAGAATACGCCGATGCGGATGAGGCCCGACTGGACGCCGTGGAGGTCGTCCACCTCCGTTTGCAGGCGGCGGTACTGGTCGCACAGGCTCTTGGCCAGCGGCAGGAGCCGGGAGCCGGCGGAGGTCAGGGCGACACCGGTGCGGCTGCGCTCCAGAAGCGTGACGGACCATTCCGACTCCAGATCCCGGATCATGCGGCTGACACCGGACTGGGAGTAGTGCAGGACATCGGCGGCACGGGTGAAGCTGCCGTACTCCACTGTTTTGACGAATGCCAGATATTTCAGGATATTCATGTCCATGGGCACACCCTCTTTCATTCGGATTTGTGCTGATAATCATATAAAATATTCGCTTTTGGAATACATGCTCTTATGATACGATAAGCGGGAGCATTCCGCAAGAGAAAAGAGGCAGAGTATGAGGAAAGCATACGGGAAATATCTGACGGCGCTGCTGCTGTTCGGATTCAACGGCGTGGTGGCCAGCCGCATCCATCTGAGCAGCTATGAGATCGTGACGCTGCGCTCCGTGCTGGGCGGCGCGCTGCTGCTGGGGCTGTTTCTGGCGGCGGGGCACCGGTTCACGGTGCAGCGGCACAGAAGGGATCTGGCATACATCGCGGTGTCCGGTGCGGCCATGGGAGCGGAGTGGCTGCTGCTGTACGAGGCCTACGACCAGATCGGAGTGGGGCTGGCCATGCTCATCAACTACACCGGGCCGGCTATCGTCATCGCCCTGTCGCCGCTGCTGCTGCGGGAGCGCATCACCCCCGCCAGGGTGATGGCGCTGGCGGCAGCGCTGGCAGGCGCGTGCTGCATCAGCGGACAGGCGGCGGCCGCGGGAGTAAGTCCGTGGGGACTGCTGTGCGCCGGACTATCCGCCGTGGGCTATGCGGTGATGGTGCTGGCGGACAAGAAGGCGCAGACGGTGGTGGGACTGGAGAACGCGGTGGTGCAGCTGCTGTGCGCCGCCGTGGTAGTGACGGCATTCACCGTGTGCCGGCAGGGCTTCTCCATGCACATCCCGGCGGGGGACTGGTCGGCTGTTTTGCTGCTGGGACTGGTGAACACCGGCGTGGGCTGCGGGCTGTATTTTTCCACCATCGGGCGGCTGCCGGCCCAGTCCGTGGCGGTGTGCGGCTATCTGGAGCCGCTGTTTGCCGTGATGCTGTCGGCACTGCTGCTGCACGAGACCATGACGCCCCTGCAGATCGCGGGCGCGGCGCTGATCATCGGCGGCGCGGTGTACGGCGAGTGCCGTCCGGCGGGAAAGGCGCGGAAAAAGGCGCGGACATAAGAGGAATATCCGGGAAACGCTCCCATGCTGCGGCATGGGGGCGCTTTTTTCATGGGCGGAAAAGAATTTCAGGATGTTCCGGGGAAAGGGCAACTGCGGCGGGCGGGAGCGGGGAAGGTGGGAGGAGGTGACGGCGATGCACGAGGAGAGACGCGCCCGGGGCGACCGGGAGGGCCCGTGGGCCGAGTGCAGCCTGTGCGGCGGCGAGATCGGCTGGGGCGAGCGGTACTACCGGGTGGGCGGCGAAAATGTGTGCCGGCAATGTCTGGCGGACTTTGCCGCCCAGATACTGGCGGCGTATGAGGTGAGAGGGGGAGAGGACATATAGGCAGAAGGAAAAACCTCCCGTGGAGGGAGATGCGGGAGCGGTACGAGGCCGGCGGCATCAGTCTGCGGGCGCTGGCGGCGGAGTACGGCGTGACGGAGCGGGCGGTGAGCCAGCATGCCCGGGACGAGGAGTGGCGCGGCCCGCGGCGGTGGAGCCGGATGCGGGGAACGGCGGCGCAGAGCAGTCTGGCCAGCGTGGCGCGGCAGCTGTACCGGGCGGCCACCTCCGCCGCCGGACGGATGGATCTGGGCGAGGCGGACGTGAAGGAGATCAAGGAGCTGGCGGCGCTCCTGCAGGCGCTGATGGGGCTGGAAAAGGCCATGGAGCCGCCTAAGCCGGCGGAGAAGCAGAAAAAGGAGACGGTGCGGGTGGTGCTGTCCGATGAGGCGGAGGAGCTGAGTCGATGAAGGGGGCGGTGCTGGCACTGGGAACGCCCAACCCGCGGCAGAGGGAGTTTCTGGCGTGCCGGAAGAAGTATATCGCCTTCGGCGGCGCCAGAGGCGGCGGCAAAAGCTGGGCCGTGCGGTGCAAGGCGAAGCTGCTGGCCCTGCGGTATCCGGGCATCCGGCTGCTGCTGGTGCGGCGGAGCCTGCCGGAGCTGGAGAGCAACCATCTGACGTTCCTGCGGCAGGAACTGGCGGAGGTGGCGGAGTACCGGGCGGGGGAGCACCGGTTCGTGTTCGGCAACGGCAGTACGCTGCAGTTCGGGTACTGCGGGCGGGACGCCGACCTCGACCGGTACCAGGGCGCGGAGTACGATGTCATCTTTCTGGACGAGGCCACCCAGCTGAAGGAGCAGTGGATGCGGCAGATCGCCGCCTGCCTGAGAGGCGTCAACGATCTCCCCAAGCGCATCTACTATACCTGCAACCCCGGCGGGCCGGGGCACGGGTATATCAAGCGGCTGTTCATCGACAGGCGGTATGAGCCGGGGGAGGACCCGGAGGACTACGCTTTCATCCCGGCACGGGTCACGGACAATGCGGTGCTGTTGGAGCGGCAGCCGGAGTACATCCGGCAGCTGGAGGCACTGCCGCCCAAGCTGCGGCGGGCGTGGCTGGAGGGAAAATGGGACGTGCTTGCCGGGCAGGTGTTCCAGGAATTCACCGACGATCCGGCTCACTACGACGACAGGCAGTGGACCCATGTGATACGGGCCTTTGACGTGCCGCGGGAGTGGAACGTGTACCGCAGCTACGACTTCGGCTACGCCAAGCCCTTTTCCTGCGGCTGGTGGGCGGTGGACCACGACGGGTGCGCGTACCGCATCGCGGAGCTGTACGGCTGCACCGGCACGCCGGACGAAGGGGTGCTGTGGACACCGGAGAAGCAGTTCGCGGAGATACGGCGCATCGAGGACGAGCACCCGCTGCTGCGGGGACGGCAGATACAGGGCGTGGCGGATCCGGCCATCTGGGACGCCAGCCGGGGCGAGAGCATCTATGAGACGGCGCTGAAGCACCGCATTTTCTTCGTGAAGGGGGACAACCGGCGCATCGCCGGGTGGATGCAGATGCACTACCGGATGAGCTTCGACGCGGAGGGATATCCCATGCTGTATGTGTTCGAGAACTGCCGGGCGTTTATCCGGACGGTGCCGGGGCTGCTGTACAGCCAGACGGCGCCGGAGGATGTGGACACCAGTCAGGAGGACCATGTGGCCGACGAGAGCCGGTATTTCTGCATGACGCGGCCCATCGCGCCGGTGCGGACGGAGAGCCGGGCGATCGCCGACGATCCGCTGGAGCTGCGGACGGGGCGGTTCGGCAGCTGGGGCGGCGTGAGAAGAATATGAGAGGGCGCTGCACCGGCGCATGCAACAAAGCGGCGGGCGCGGACAGAGACAGTAACAAGGAAAGGAAGGTGCGACATGGAACAGGAGGTCATGCGGCCCAAAATCGGCACGCAGGAGGTGCTCCGCGCGGCGGAGATCCTGCGGAAGTACCGGCAGGGCAAGGAGAATCTGGACAAGCGCATCATCGACAACGAGCAGTTCTGGAAGCTGCGGCACTGGGAGCAGATGGAAAAGGCCGGGGAGGGCGGTAATCCCGCCGACCCGCAGCCGGCCAGCGGATGGCTGGTGAACTGCATCCTGTCCAAGCACGCGGACGCCATGGACAGCTATCCCGAGCCCACGGTGCTGCCGCGGGAGCCGGACGACCGGGAGGAGGCGGAGAAGCTGACCCGCATCCTGCCGGTGATCCTGAAGAACAACCGGTTCAAGAGGGAGTACTCCAAGGCGTGGTGGAACAAGCTGAAGTCCGGCTGCGCCGTGTACGGCGTGTTCTGGGACGACAGAAAGCTCCATGGGCTGGGGGATATCGACATCCGCAGCATGGATGTGCTGAACCTGTTCTGGGAGCCGGGGGTGCAGGACATCCAGGCATCGGAGAACTTCTTCTCTGTGGAGCTGGTGCCCGACCACCGGCTGCTGCGGGAGTATCCCCAGCTGGAGGGGAAGCTGGGTCGGGGCGGCGCGGCGCAGGTGAGTCGCTACCTCTACGACGACAGGGTGGACACCTCCGGGCAGTCGCTGGTGGTGGACTGGTACTACCGCACAGAGGAGGACGGGCACCCGGTATTGCAGTACTGCAAGTTTGTGGGGGAGACGGTGCTGTACGCCACGGAGAACGACCCGGCCTGCGCCGGGAGAGGGTGGTACGACCACGGGCAGTACCCCTTCGTGTTCGACGTGCTGTTCCCGGAGGAGGGAACGCCCTGCGGCTACGGCTATGTGGATCTGTGCAAGTCGGCGCAGAAGCAGATCGACCTGATGAACCAGGCCATTCTGAAAAATACGCTGGCGGCCACCACGCCCCGGTTCTTCATCCGCTCCGACGGGGCGGTGAACGAGGAGGAGTACGCCGACTGGACAAGGCCCTTCGTCCACACCAACGGCAATCTGGGGGCGGACTCCATCGCGCCCATCCGGGTGCCCGCGCTGGACAGCGTGTATGTGGCCGTTCTGCAGAACAAGGTGGCGGAGATGAAGGAGACGGCGGGCAACCGGGATGTCATGGGCGGCGGCACCGCCGGCGGCGTTACGGCGGCCACGGCCATCGCGGCCCTGCAGGAGGCGGGCGGCAAGCTGTCACGCAACATGATCGACGACGGGTACGAGGCGTTTTCCCAGGTGCTGACGCTGTGCATCGAGCTGGTGCGGCAGTTTTACAGCATGCCCCGGCAGTTCCGGCTGCTGGGGCGGGGCGCGGAGCGGGAGTTCCGGATGTACGACAACAGCGGTATGCAGCCCCGGCTGCTGGCAATGGGCGGCTACCGGGTGCCGGAGTTCGATCTGGAGATCGCGGCGCAGGACGAGACACCCTACAAGACCATGGAGTACAACCAGCTGGCTTTGCAGCTGTTCCAGATGGGGTTCTTCCGGGCGGACATGGCCGAGCAGGCGCTGCGGTGCCTGGATCTGATGGAGTTCAAGAACAAGGACCAGCTGGCGGCGGTGATCCGGCAGGGGCAGCAGCGGACACGGCAGGTGGCATGGCTGCAGGAACAGCTGCTGACGGCCCTGCGCCTGCTGGACGCGCGGCAGGGCACGCAGTCAGCGGAGGCGCTGGCACAGGAGATGGAGGCCGGCAGCGGGGAGACGCTGGACATCGGCGGGCTGTGGACACCGGACGCGGGCGGCGGTGTGCTGGACGCCGTGCAGCGGCAGCGCAAGCGGTCGCAGGAGGCGGTGAGGCCCCGATGATCCGGGTGCGGTTGAGCGGAACGCAGGTGACGGTCAGCGGGCACGCGGGCTATGCGCCGGCGGGCCGGGACATCGTGTGCGCCGCCGTGTCGGCGCTGGTGTATGCGCTGGCGGGGTATCTGGAGGAGACGGGACAGGCGGAGCGGGTGGATATCCGGAAGGGCTTCGCGGACATCCGGGGCGCCGGGGAATGCGGCGCGGCGCTGGCGCTGGTACGGTGCGGCGTGGAGCAGCTGGCAAAGGCGTATCCCGGGTGCGTGGAGATAGCGGGGTCGTGACCTACCACGGGAAGGAGAGGCTATGAGGCAGCTTTGGAGAGACTGGCAGATATTTGCGGAGGAGGCAGACGGTCAGGAGACGGGCGCAGCGGAAGGCGGGCAGGCGGCTCCCGACGCCGGGGAGCAGGACGATTTCGCAGAGCTGATCCGGGGAAGGTACAAGGCGCAGTTTGATGCCCGCGTACAGAAGATCCTGGACGGACGGCTGCGGGGCCTGCGGCAGGAGAACGCCCGGCTGCGCCGGGAGACGGAGGAGCGCCGACAGGCACAGGCCGGGGCGCTGCTGCGGTTGCAGGCGGAGGAGGGGCGCATCCGGCAGGTGTACCCGGACTTCGACTGGCAGCGGGAGCTGGCGTCGCCGCAGTTCGGAAAACTGGTGACGGCGGGGGTGGACGGTCAGACCGCCTATGAGATCGTGCACCGGCAGGAGCTTCTGAAGGCGGCCATGCACTACGCGGCGGCACAGACCCGCAGCGAGATGGCGCGCGCCATCGCCTCCGGCGGCAGCCGGGCGGCGGAGAACCGGGGCGGCAGCCGCACCGTGACCCGCAGCGATCCCAGGAGCCTGACCAGCCGGGAGCTGGCGACCATCCGCAGGCGGGTGCAGGACGGGGAGAAGATACGATTCTGAAAAACAGGGAGGAAGAAAACATGGAGAAAATGAATTTGCAGCTGTTCGCAGGGGAGATGAACACCCAGACCACCGGCGGTCTCAGCGCCGAGATGAAAACCTACTACGGCATGGAGCTGCTGGAGAACGCGCGTCCCCAGCTGGTACACAACCAGTTCGCGGCCACCAAGGGCCTGCCTGTGGGCGGCGGCAAGACCGTGGAGTGGCGTAAGTTCGGCGCCTTTGACAAGGCGCTGA
>URST01000068.1 GCA_900550585.1 uncultured Eubacteriales bacterium | reverse complement strand
GCCCCTCCTCCCGCGGCGAGACGGTGGAGGAGGCCTGCGCCGTTCACGGCATCGACGTGGACAAGCTGCTGGCCGTCGTCAACGAGGAAGCCAACAAGCCTGTCGCGGAATAAACAGAGGAGCCGCCACGCATACGGCTGTATGCGTGGCGCTTTCTGTGTTGAGGGAGAGAAATGGAACATAAGCAACTGGCCCTGCAGCCCCGCCTGGCTCTGCTGGCCCGGCTGGTGCCGGAGGGCAGCCGCCTGACGGACGTGGGCACCGACCATGGCTATCTGCCGGTGTCGCTGCTGCAGCAGGGGCGGATCACCTCCGCCATTGCCTCCGACATCGGAGCGGAGCCGCTGGAGCACGCCCGCCGCACGGCGGCGCAGTACGGTGTGGAGCGTATCGACTTCCGTCTGTGTCCCGGCTTGTCCGCCATCGCCCCGGAAGAGACGGATGTCGTCGTCATCGCCGGCATGGGCGGCGAGACGATCATTGCCATCCTGCAGGAGGCCTTGTGGACGAGGGATGGCCGCCATACGCTGCTGCTCCAGCCCATGACAAAGGCTGCGGACCTGCGTCGTTGGCTGACTGACAACGGATATACCTTTACAGATGAGCATCTGGTGGAGGACAAGGGCCGCATTTATCCTGTCCTGACGGTGACAGGCGGCGCATACCGCACTCTGACGGATGCGGAGGCCCTGTGCGGCATTCTGCTGGCGGGCGACCCGCTGTACGGCGCCTATCTGTCGGAGCATGCGGCCAAGCTGCGCCGCTCCGCGGAAGGGCTGCGCCGCAGCAACGCTCCGGACGCCGCCGCGCAGGCGGCGCGGATAGACGCGCTGACGGAGGAACTGGAGAGAAAGAGGTGTAAAGGATGATAACTGTACAGCAAGTGGAGCACGCGCTTTTTGACTGGGCGCCCCGCCACCTGGCGGAGAGCTGGGACAATGTGGGGCATCTGGTGGGCGGTCCCGACAGAGAGGTGCGCCGCATCCTGGTGTCACTGGACATCACGGAGCAGGTGGTGCAGGAGGCTGTGGACGGCGGCTTCGATCTCATCGTGTCCCACCATCCGGTGATGAACTGCACATGGCACCCGGTCCAGACCCTGCGCACCGACGACCGGCAGGGCCGCATCCTGACGAAGCTGGCGGAAAACCGCGTCTCCGCCATCTGCATGCACACCAATCTGGACGCGGCGGACGGCGGCGTCAACGATGTGCTGGCCGAAAAACTGGGACTTGAAGGCCTTTCGCCGCTGACAGAAGAAAAAATCGGGCGGATCGGCACGTTAAAATGTGAAATACCCCTTGTGGAGTTCACCCATTTTGTGATAGAATCTTTAGGATGCAATGGTCTCCGGTATACGGACTGCGGCAGGCCTGTTCACCGCGTGGCGGTGGGCGGCGGCGCCTGCGGCGACTATATTCCCCAGGCTATTGCCGCCGGCTGCGACACCTTTGTGACCTCCGACCTGCGGTATCACGATTTTCTGGATACCACGGCGCTGAACCTCATCGATGCGGGGCATTTCCCCACGGAGGATGTGATCTGCGCCCCCCTGGTGGAGTACCTGCAAAAGGCGTTTCCCGCAGCCACCGTTATAAAAACGACCGCGCACAGCAGCGAGGTCATCCAATACTGCATAAAGGAGAAGTAAACTATGTCCGGACATTCCAAGTGGCACAATATCCAAAAGACCAAGGGCGCGGCTGACGCCAAGCGCTCCGCTACCTTTACGAAGATCGCCAAGGAGATCATCGTGGCCGTCAAGCAGGGCGGCAGCGGCGACCCCGCCAACAACTCCCGGCTGGCTACCGTGGTGGCCAAGGCCAAGGCAGCCAATATGCCCAACGACAATATCAAGCGCACCATCGACAAGGCGCTGGGCTCCGGCAACACCGATAACTACGAGTCCGTCACCTACGAGGGCTACGGCCCCTGCGGCATTGCCGTTATCGTGGAGGCGCTGACCGATAACCGCCAGCGCACCGCTCCGGAGATCCGTCACTACTTTGATAAGTTCGGCAAGGGCATGGGCGCGCAGGGCTGCGTCAGCTGGTCCTTTGACCGCAAGGGCGTCATCGTCATCAACAACGAGGACGATGAGCTGGACGAGGATACCGTCATGATGGATGCGCTGGACGCCGGCGCCGAGGACATGGAGGCCGACGGCCCCGTGTTCGAGGTCACCACCGACCCGGACAGCTTCAACGATGTGGTCAAGGCGCTGGAGGAGAAGGGCTACACCTTCGAGAGCGCCGAGATCGAGATGGTGCCCCAGAACTATATCACCATGACCAATGAGGACGATGTCCGCAGCATGACCAAGCTGCTGGACATGCTGGACGACAACGAGGACGTGCAGAACGTCTGGCATAACTGGCAGCAGGATTGATTGAACTTTTCCTGCGAAAGAGAAACTGATTTTCAGTAAAACGGCGCTTTTTCGGAACTAAAATTTCGCGGCTGCGAAATATATGGATTGCGCTGTGATATACATTCCCCTTTGATTGCGACATACCAAAGGAGGAAATGACATGAAAATCAGCGCCGCTATCAGAGAATACTTAATTGAGATTGAGGTTAGAAAATATACCCCAAAGACCATTCGCGGGTATCGGAACAGCCTCAATCTCTTTTTGCTTTTTTGTGAGCAGGAGGCGCACATTCAAACATACTTGATGATTGTCCGGCTGCTGTGTGATCCCCCCTAAACGCAAGAAAAGAGACAACAGCAATTGCGCTGCTGCCTCTTTCGGCTATCCGGTAGGTCATCACACGGTTACTATATCAACCTGCGCAGCAGGGCAGCCGCCGCGCCCCGTGCCCGGCGGCAGAGCCGCCAGAGAGGGGAGAGGACACACCAGACCCGGCAGTACAGCCGGTAGCCGGGGCCGGACAGATCCACCGGGCGGTCATCCCGGTAGAAGCCGGTAAGCACGCCGATGACCTGCGCGTCGCGGATACGCTCCTTTTGCAGGCAGTTGTCTCCCCGGATCACATAGCCCTCCGGCAGTACCCGGATGACGCGGTGCAGGACATACTTCGGCCCCACGCGGTACAGGGGCACATCGTACTTCCGCAGGCGGCCCTCCGGCGGGCGGATGATGACGGTGTCGCGGCCGTCGCGCAGCATGGGGTACATGCTGACGCCTCGGGTGGTGGAGGTGTAAAAGCCCTCCTGCTGCAGGATGTCCTCAATACGGGTATTATCCGTCATGGCTCCAGAAAGCCGTGCTCGTCCATCTGGCGGAGGAGAGCGGCCACATCGGCGGCGGCCTTCTCCGGCGACACGTCGTAGGTCTCTGTCATTTTCTCCACGATCTGCGGCTCCGTCAGGCCGTCCTGCAGGCAGCGCCAGATAAAGCCCGCCGTCTCGTTGAGCTTGATCATGCCGCGGAAATTCCGGGCGGCATCGCCGGTGGCCACCACCATGGGGCTGCCCAGCACCTCCCGGAGGATAAAACCGGATCTGATCTTCATGCAAATACACTTCCTTCTTCGTTGGCCGCGTCAGGGCGGCGCTCAGTTTCATAGGATAGGCCGGTCATGGCCTCGAAGCTGCAGCGGACGGCGTTCTCCGTCATACCGCAGGAAAGACGGCAGACAGGAACGGTGCGCAGCAGCGTGTCCAGAAAGCCCAGCGTCCTGTATTCCAGCGCGGGGTCGTCCCGGTGGTAGATCTGGCAGAACAGCGTCTCCAACGCCGCAGCGGGAGACAGGCGGCAGATGCGGTCTGCGCCGCGCTCCAGCAGGCAGACGCCCCGCAGCGGGGCGCTGGTGGGCTGCTGCCAGCCCTCCTTCCCGGCCCAGGGGGAGCCCCAGACGCGGATGGTGCCGTCCTCCTCCAGCGAGAGGAAGGGCTTGTCGCCGTTGATGACGGAGACGCCGCTGCCCAGGTACTGCCGCCACAGGCGGATATGGGTGCTTTTACCCGTACCGCTGGGAGCGGTGAACAGGTAGGCGGCGCCGTTGTAGGCGATGGCCGCGCCGTGCATGAGGAAACGCCCGAAGGCGGGGAGCTGTGATGCCAGCTGATCCTGTACGCAGAGAAACTCCAGATAAGCGGGGGAGGGCTGGTGCAGGTCGCCGGAGGCAGCCATGCGCGTCATCTCCTCCGGAGAGACGGAAACGGTGATGGGTACCGGCGCGTCAGGCGCGGGCAGCTCGTAATCCCGGCAGAGCCGGCGCGTCAGTGGATAGCGGGCGGTGACCTCCGCCGGGATGCCGGCGGCGCTGAGGAAAAAATTCTCCAAAATACCTCTCCTTTCAGGCATCGGCCAGCTCCACGATGCGATCCACGATGGCCAGGGCGGCAGGGCGGTGGGTCACGATGAGTACCGTTTTGTCCGTCATCTGCCGCAGGTTGGCCAGCAACTGCACCTCCGTGGTCTCGTCCAGTGCGCTGGTGGCCTCGTCCAGCAGCAGGATGGGACGGTCAGAGAATACGGCACGGGCGATGGCCAGACGCTGGAGCTGTCCCTCGGACAGACCGGCGCCGCGCTCGCCCAGCGGCGTGTCCAGCCCCTGCTCCAGCGCGTCCACGAAGTTCTCCGCACAGGCGATGCGCAGTGCCTGCCGGATCCGGGACTCGTCTCGGGCGGCGGCTGCGTCGGAGAAGGAGACGATCTGGCGGACAGTGCCGCTGAGCAGCTGGCTACCCTGGGGCACATAGGAGAACAGGCCGCGCCACGCGGCGGTCAGAGGCTGCTCTCCGTCGCGGCTTTGCAGGAAGCACTGGCCGCTGTCCAGCGGGTAAAGCGCCATCAGCAGCTTCAGCAACGTGCTCTTGCCGCAGCCGGAGTGGCCGGTCAGCGCCAGATAGCAGCCCTTTTCCACGGTGAGATCCAGATGGGAGGCCGCAGGCAGGGGCGGCGCGCCGTCCGTACCCCGGCTGGGGTAGGTGAAGCAGGCGTCCCGCAGGCCGAAGGCCAGCAGGTCCTGCCGGTAAAAGCGCTGTATCTCCGGAGCGGGAACGGGGGCGGCGGCGAGATCGTCCGGGAAGTCCTCCGCCTCCCGAAGGCGGTCGGCACTGGCCAGCATGGCATAGAAGCGGGGAAGGTAGCCGGTGAGATTGGCGAAGGGACCCTGTATCTGGGTGATGAGCTGCTGCACGGCGGCGAAGGCACCGTAGCTCATGGTGCCGTGGAGGATACCGCTGCCGCAGTAGATGACGCCGAACAGCATAAAGCCGTACATGGCGCCGCTAAAGCCCACGTTGCAGAGATTGGAGAACCGGGTGCGGCGCATGCGGTCAGCGCGATGTGCGTCCATCCGGGCGGCAGCCTCCTCCGACACGGCTTTGCGGCGGTCGAAGATGCGCACCACCAGCAGGCTGGACAGGCCATCCTGCAGATAGACGCGCAGGCGGCCGTCGGACTCCTGGATCTGCTTGTGCAGGCGCTTGAGGGTGCGGCGAAAGACCGTTGCCAGAAGGGCCAGCACCGCGCCGGCGGGCAGGATGACGGCGGCAAGGCGCGGTTCCATGTACAGCAGCACCGCGGCGGCGGCAAGGAGCCGCACCAGCATCCCAGCGGCGCCGGGCAGCACCTGCGTCATGGCATCGGCCACCACGGCGGTGTCCGATGTCAGGCGGTTGAGCCACTCGCCGGAGTGGACAGCGGACACGGAGGCGTAGTCCTTTTGCAGCAGTGTGGCAAAGAGCCGGGACTTGAAGCGGTTTTCAAGGGTGGCCCGGGTATATTCGCTGAGATGGCGCTCCACGGCGCGCAGGGCGATCTGGAACAGGATCAGGCCGATGAGCCACGCGGCGCTGCGCAGGAACTGGGGACGCAGGCCGGCCACAGCGGCGTCGATCAGCGCTCGCAGCACCAGTGCGTAGGCTACACCGCACAGCGCCAGAACGGACTGCACCAGCAGCAGCCAGAGGGCCAGGCCTCCGGTGCGGCCCGTTACGGATTGGAGCCAGCGGAGCGTGGAGATATGTGCAGAACGGGACATGGTATTCCTCCCGAAAGCGAACTGGAGACGCGCAAAACCGCCAATGTGACGTTAAAGTGCGCATACACCTGCTATTATATGAGCTGCGGTGCGCCGCGTCAAGTCATTTGGCCGGGAGAAGGGCAGGGGAGACGCCATACGGCGCTTGCCGGGAGAAAAAATGAAAATTTGAGAAAATTTCTCTTGCATTTTGTGGAGCAGTGTGGTATTATAACCAAGCTGTCGATAAGACATGCGCCGTTAGCTCAGCTGGATAGAGCGTCTGGCTACGGACCAGAAGGCCGGGGGTTCGAATCCCTCACGGCGTGCCAAAAATCCTCGAAATCGTAAGATTTCGGGGATTTTTGCATATCTAAAACCATTGTTTCAGCAAGTAGTTTCTGATATGCAAAGACAGCGTGTGTGAACAGTAGTCACACACGCTGCTAGATAGTAGGCTTGTATCGTTGAGCAGCTGGTCAGGTAGACGCAGTTCTACCGAAGACCACCGCTACTGCACGGACTGAACAAGAACAATTATTTTGTTCAATCTTGACAGCGCCGAAAAACGCTGATACGATGCCAAGAGGGAAGCGCCTACCGAAAATGCGATGGTACATGAGATTGAACAAAATAAAAATTTTGTTCAATCAAGTGGAGGGGAAACGGCGTTTTTGACTGGATATGGCGGCTTTGACGGTCTTGGCTGCACCGTTTCGGCCGCAGTGCATCAGTCGCAACGCTTCAGCCGTGCTGTGACCTGAGATGGCTTTGACGCACTTTCATTGCTATGTTGTTCAGACGGACTCAGTTCTGCAATATCGTTTCTACCGGTTTTTCTCGTTCGGTGACGCGATGTTCATTTGCTGTGCTATAACTGTATTTCTTGTGCCATGTGCGCAAATCTGCTTTGGAGATAAACTATGGATTATCGTTTGGATTCGCCCCAGCTGCTGCTGGACTTTCTCAGCTACCACGAGACCATCAAGGCGCATTCCCGGCGCACGGTGGATGAATACTATCTGGACATGCGGAATTTTTTCCGTTATCTGAAGCAGATCCGTGACCCGGCGCTGGCGGACAAGCGGCTGGATGAGATCGACATCCGGGACGTTGACCTGCCGTTCATCGCGTCCATCACGTTGACGGATATTTACGGGTATCTCACATATCTCAGCCGTGACCGGCTGCAGCATCAGAATAGTGAAATTTCTAACAAAGGTCTGAATGCGGCATCGCGGGCCAGAAAATTGGCCACGATCCGGTCGTTTTTCAACTATATCTGCAACAAACGGCACCTTTTGGAGGAGAGTCCCTGCAAGGATGTGGACACGCCCAAGCAGATGAAGGCCCTCCCCCGCTATCTGACGCTGCACGAGAGCCTGTCCCTGCTGGAGTCGGTAGACGGGCCGCACCGGGAACGGGATTACTGCATCCTGACGCTGTTTCTCAACTGCGGGCTGCGTATTTCCGAACTGATCGGGCTGGATGTCACCGACATACAGGACGACGCCCTGCGGGTGCTGGGCAAGGGCAATAAGGTGCGGGTGGTATATCTCAACGACGCCTGCAAGGACGCACTGGCACGGTATATGGCGGTGCGCCGCCCTGTCAGCGGCAGGGATCGGAACGCGCTGTTCCTTTCCGGGCAGAACAAGCGCATCAGCCGCTCCACTGTTCACGCACTGGTGAAAAAGCACCTCTCGGCGGCGGGACTGGACAGTGAGCGATATTCCAGTCATAAGCTGCGGCACACGGCGGCCACGTTGATGCTGCAGAACGGCGTGGATGTCAAGGCGGTGCAGGAGGTCCTGGGGCACGAGCACCTGAATACAACGGAGATATACACCCATATCGACAATGAAGCGCTGCGCGTCGCTGCAAAGGCAAACCCCTTGTCAGGCGTTAAAATGAAAGGAAAAATTGAGGAGACAGACGAGGAGACGGAGGAATAGACCTCCGTCTCCCCTTTTTACTCGTCGTAAAAGCCCAGAATGTGCAGGACGCGGTACGCCTCGTATTCGTAGCTGCTGAGAGGCCGCCAGTCGGCGTCGGTGCTGTGGGCCGCCAGCAGTATTTTGTCCGGCGAACCGTCCAGACTGGCCTGTACCACCACCGGCGAGTGCTGGAACACATTGCCGCGGAAACGCAGCTGGATCACGTCGCCCAGCATGGCGCTGCGAAGGTCATCCGTGACCTGTGCCGTGGGGCCTAAAGACGACTGCGGGCGGGTAAGAAAATTGTGGAGGTACTCCACCCCGGCCCAGGCGGGCGATTTGTCATCGGGATTTATGTAGTACCAGCCGTAAATGGGCGTGTAGTTCATGACGCCGGTGCCGGCATAAATGCACTGCGACGCGAAATTGGTGCAGTCGCCGCCGATCTCCTCGTAATCGTAGAACTGCGGGTTGCGCCCGTATGCCCAGCGGTGTGCGTACAGAACGGCGTTGAGGCGCCGGTATGGCCGAAAGATCATGCTGTATCCCCTCCGACCCCATTCTATGCCGTTTTGGGGCGGACTGTTCATTGACATTTTGGTGAAAATGCGCTACTCTTATACGGAACAAAAAGGAATGGAGGTCCCCCATGAATACAGCAGAGCTTTCCCGCGTGTGCCGGCAGGTGCGCAGGGATATCATCAACATGACGGCGAATGCCGGTTCCGGCCACCCCGGCGGCTCCCTCTCCGCGGTGGAGCTGGTGGTCAGCGTGTTTTATAACCACATGCGTGTCGATCCCAAGAATCCCAAGGCCGAGGGTCGTGACCGTTTTGTGCTGAGCAAGGGCCATGCCGCCCCCTGCTACTACGCGGTGCTGGCGGAGCTGGGCTTCATCAGCCGCGACGAGTTCAAGAACTTCCGGCAGCTGCACAGCATCCTGCAGGGCCACCCCGACTGCAAGAAGGTGCCGGGCGTGGACGCCTCCACCGGCTCGCTGGGTCAGGGCTGCTCCATCGCTGTGGGTATGGCGCTGGGCGCCAAGGTGCAGGGCAAGGACACGAAAGTGTTTGCTCTGCTGGGCGACGGCGAGTGCCAGGAGGGACAGATCTGGGAGGCGCTGATGTCCGCCGCCCACTACAAGCTGGATAACCTGACGGTGATCGTGGACAACAACGGGCTGCAGATCGACGGCAGAAATGACGAGGTCATGAGCCTGGGCGATATGGCCGCCAAGCTGCGGGCCTTCGGCTTCGATCTGCACGAGATCGACGGTCACGATTTGGACGCCGTCGAGGCGGCGCTGAGCGCCCCTGCGATGCCCGGTAAGCCCAAGGCCATCCTGGCCCACACGGTAAAGGGCAAGGGCATTTCGTTTATGGAAAATCAGGTGGGCTGGCACGGCAAGGCTCCCAACGAGGAGCAGCGCCAGCAGGCCCTGAAGGAATTGGAGGACTGAGCCATGAGTGAGAAAATTGCGACCCGTGAAGCCTACGGCAAGGCCCTCGTGGAGCTGGGCGAACAGAACAAAAAGGTAGTGGTGCTGGACGCTGATCTGGCCGGCGCGACCATGACCAAGTTTTTCAAGGCGGCGCATCCCGACCGCTTCTTCGACTGCGGCATCGCCGAGGCCAATATGATGAACATCGGCGCGGGCCTGTCCACCATGGGGCTGATCCCCTACTGCTCTACCTTCGCCATGTTCGGCGCAGGTCGGGCCTATGAGCAGATCCGCAACTCCATCGCCTACCCCAAGTTCAATGTGAAGATCTGCTGCTCCCATGCCGGCGTGTCCGTGGGCGAGGACGGCGGCAGCCACCAGTCCGTGGAGGATATCGGCCTGATGCGGCTGATTCCCGGCATGACGGTGATCGTGCCCGCCGACGCCAACGAGGCCCGCAAGGCCACCTTCGCGCTGGCGGAGTTCCAGGGTCCTGCCTATATGCGGCTGGCCCGGCTGGCTACACCGGTGTTCGAGGAGGACTACCCCTTCGAGATCGGCAAGGCCAACGTGCTGCGGGAGGGCAAGGACGCGGCGGTGTTTGCCTGCGGCCTGATGGTCAACGAGGCGCTGGAGGCTGCAAAGCTGCTGGCCACCGAGGGTATCGAGATCAGCGTCATCAACGTCCATACCATCAAGCCCATTGATGCGGCCTGCGTCACCGAATATGCACAGAAGTGCGGCAATGTGGTGACCGTGGAGGAGCACAGCGTCATCGGCGGTCTGGGCGACGCGGTGGCCGATGTGCTGATGGGCAAGGTCTGCTGCAGATTCCGGAAGATCGGCATCAATGACCAGTTCGGTCAGTCCGGCAAGGCGGCAGATGTTCTGCGGGAGTACGGCCTGACAGCGGATCAGATCGCGGCCAGGATCAAGGAAACGCTGTAAAGGGAAAATGCATGACAATAAAAGTCCCGCAAGGCCATAGGCCTTGCGGGACTTTGCTTATTTATTCAGAGAAAGGACGTATATCTGACAGGGGTTCCACTCGTCCCAAAGCGTGGGAAAAACCTCAAACTCCTTGAAGCCACAGCTGAGAAAGAACCGATTGGTGCGGTCATACTCCTCGTACTTCCCCATCTGCACGGTCTTGACCTGCATGAATTCGTACCCCGTCTGACGGGCGTAAGCTGCGGCGGCGTCCACCAGCGCACGACCGTATCCCTTGCGGTGGCAGGACTTCAGAACGCCCATAACCGCCAGCTCTACAGTGCTGCGCCCCGTTTCCTTAAGACAAAGAAAACCCACCGGTGCGCCGTCTTTCTCGTAAACAAAGCAGGGTTCACGGGCGGCATCTGTGATATACTCCTCCGTAGCGGCAGGAATGCCGAACCACTCCGGCAGCTGTGAAAGGATCGTGCGGGCGATCTCCATGCGCCGGGCGGGGTCGGAAACAAATGAAGCGGGCAAGATATCACCTCAGATTTCCATTTTTCCTGCGCTCACAATAGGTTTACGCCTTGCCGGCGCAGCCCAGCACGTCCACCAGCTTGTGGCGCACCAGCTCCTTGATGTTGGCGCGGGCGGGCTTCAGATACTCGCGGGGATCGAACT
>URST01000067.1 GCA_900550585.1 uncultured Eubacteriales bacterium | reverse complement strand
TCAAAATTCCTTCGTACAAATCGAAAAATTTTTCCCAGTTGATTAGTGAGGGGGTTAAAAAACAGGCCTTCTCGCTGGCTACCTATTGAGGGGACTGTCTCCCTGTGTACCTTGAAAAATGAATCGCCGCTTCCAAAGGATATGCCGTGCTGGCGGAGACGAAGCCCAACCAGCAGGAGCAGCTGAAATTCAAGCGGGAGGAGCTGCGGAAATATTTCCCTTCCGGCTACACCGAGGAGCAGATGCGCCGGGACATCATCAAGGGGTTGGAACTGCTGAAGCGGCAGAGAGAACGGAACAGGGATGCCCGCTGATTCGTATTGATGCGGCTGTAATCAAACAAATCGCAGAATAGAGAGAACCCCAAACCGATGGTATACTGATGCTGTCGGTTTGGAGTTCTGTTCTGCAAATAGAAAGAGACAGGAGGAAAACAAAATGGTAGCAGGACATTTGACTTTGAAAAACGGCAAGTATTATGCCGTGTTGAACTACAAAAACGCCGGAGGGCAGCGAAAAACGAAATGGATCTCGCTGGGGCTTTCCGAAAAGGGAAATAAGCGCAAAGCCGAGTCAGAACTGGCAAGGCTTCGGGCGGAGTTTGAGCCGCCCAAAGAGGTGGGCGACCTGAGCAGTGATATGCTGTTTGCCGATTATCTGCTGGAATGGCTGGAGATCGCCAAGGGAAGGCTGGCCCACGCAACCTACGGTGCCTATCAAGGACTGCTGAAAAGCACCATCGTCCCTTATTTTCGCAAGAAAAAATTGACACTGCGGGAACTGGAAGCCCGACATTTGCAGATGTTTTATTCCGAAATGCTCAGGCGGGTCACGCCCAATACCGTTATCCATTATCACGCCGTCATTCACTCGGCACTGAAATATGCAGTCAAGACCGATATGCTGATCCAGAATGTGGCGGACAAGGTGGACCGGCCCAGAAAGAACAGCTTTCAGCCGGTCTTTCTCTCGGCGGACGAGATGCAGAAGATGTTTGAAGCCCTTCGGGGAACCAAGCTGGAGCTGCCGGTGCTGGTGGCTGCCTTTTACGGACTTCGCCGTGGCGAGGTGGTGGGCTTGAAATGGGACGCCATCGACTTTGAGCAAGGCACCATTTCCGTAAAGCGCACCGTGACCTCAACGATCATCGACGGCAAGTATCAGGAGTTTGAGCAGCAATCCGCCAAGACCAAGTCCAGCCTGCGCACACTGCCGCTCATCGGCAGCTTCCGGGAATACTTTATGCAGGTGAAAGAGGCACAGGAGCTGAACAAGCAGGTCTGCGGCAACTGCTACAACTATGAATACGACGGCTTTGTATTCGTGGACGAGCTGGGGGAGCGGATGCGGGTGGAGTACCTGACCAACGCATTTCCGAAATTTCTGGAGAGCCACGGCCTGCGCCGGATGCGCTTTCACGATCTGCGTCACAGCTGTGCCAGCTTGCTGCTGGCCAACGGCGTCCCCCTCAAGCACATTCAGGAGTGGTTGGGGCACAGCGACTTTACCACCACGGCGAATATCTACGCCCACTTGGATTACAAATCCAAGATCACTTCGGCGCAGGCGATGGAGACAGGGCTTGCTCTGCCGGAGGGCGGCGACTTCAGCAGCCGCTGGAGTTCGATCAGTGCCGGGGAGAACAGCTGATTTTCTCCCCTGAAAACCGAAAATCGTGCGGGCTTTGCCCTTTAGGCAAAAATTAAAAAGCCTGTAAACGGGCTTGTTTACAGGCTTTTTGTGGCGGAGAGTTAGGGATTCGAACCCTAGAGACCTTTCGGTCTACAGCATTTCGAGTGCTGCACCTTCGACCACTCGGACAACTCTCCGTGTCTATTTTCGTCCGGTTTTCTTTCCAGAAATTTGCTCAAAAATTCGTTGGAGAGAAAACAGGAGAGACGGCAAAAAATATTCGATTTTGAGATTTTCTGTGTTGAGGAATATCAAGGAGAATCAGGGGGACGAAATTCCCAGCTTCTGCCGAAATTTCGAGTCAGCCCCGTTATGACCACTTCGATACCGCTGCGTATGACACGGTGTGTATCATACCACATTTTTTCCGGCGGCGCAACACCCTTTCCGGCATATTTTCCGCCGGGCGCGCATCTGCTGAAGGGGAGGTGTCAGCCATGCGAAAACCCACGAATACCGTGTTCCTCTACGGGGATGCAGCGGACTACGCCAACTATCGGGCGGCGCTGGAGTCCGTGGGCCTGCGTCCGGTGGTGAGCCGCAGCCTTATGGCGGCGCTGGGCTGCGGCGGACTGCTGCTTCCGGGCGGCGGAGACATCCACGGCACGCTGCCGCCGGAGGAGACGTTCCTGCTCCGCGCCTTCTGGGAGGCGCGCCGCCCCATTCTGGGCATCTGCCGGGGGATGCAGGCCCTCAACGTGTTCCGGGGCGGCACGCTGCTGGACGATATCCCCGGCCATCAGCTGCCGGAGGGCGACATGGTGCATCCCACCAAGGCGGAGGGCCTGCCGGCGGCGCTGCTGGGCCCGTCCCCCATGGTCAACAGCAATCACCACCAGGCGGTGGGCCGGGCCGGCGAGGGCCTGCGGCTGTGCCAATGGGCGCCGGACGGCACGGCGGAGGCACTGTATGCCCCGGGCCGGCCTGTACTGGGTGTGCAGTGGCATCCGGAGCGCCAGAGCTTCGCCCGCCGGAGGGCAGACGCCGCCGACGCCGCGCCGGTGTTCCGCTGGTTCAGAG
This sequence comes from uncultured Eubacteriales bacterium, assembly GCA_900550585.1. Classification (GTDB taxonomy): domain Bacteria; phylum Bacillota; class Clostridia; order Oscillospirales; family Oscillospiraceae; genus Vescimonas. The sequence goes on along the minus strand of URST01000067.1, from coordinate 8,826 downwards.
ATGCATTGACAAACAGCGGCATCACCCTATATAATGGAAGCTGACAGCCCGCACCCGCGGGCCGCTGTTACATATGAGGTGGAAAAGAATGGAAAAGATACGGGCGTTCCTACGCCGTAAGGACATCGTTTTCTCCGCGAAGCGCTACTTCATCGACGCCATGGGCGCCATGGCACAGGGACTTTTCTGCACGCTGCTGGTGGGCACCATCCTCAACACACTGGGCCAGCAGCTGCACATCGGCTTTCTCAACGCCGTCATCGTCACGCTGGGCAAGGGCGACGGTGCGGTGCAGTACACCATCGGCGGGCTGTGCTCGGCCATGGTGGGCCCCGGCATGGCCGTGGCCATCGCCCGGGCGCTGAACGCGCCGCCGCTGGTGCTGTTCTCCCTGATCCCCGTGGGCTTTGCCGCCAACGATATGGGCGGCGCCGGCGGGCCGCTGGCCGTGCTGTTCGTGGCGCTGTTCGCCGCGGAGGTTGGCAAGGCCGTCAGCAAGGAGACGAAGATCGACATTCTCGTGACGCCTATCGTCACGGTGCTGGCCGGCGTCGGCCTCTCGGCGCTGATCGCCGCGCCGGTGGGCAATGCCGCTGCCGCCGTGGGCGCAGCCATCCGGTGGGCCACGGAGCTGCAGCCCTTCTTTATGGGTATTCTGGTGTCCGTCATCATCGGCATCGCCCTGACGCTGCCCATCTCCTCCGCCGCCATCTGCTTTGCGCTGGGACTGACGGGGCTGGCCGGCGGCGCCGCCGTGGCGGGCTGCTGCGCCCAGATGGTGGGCTTCGCCGTCATGAGCTTCCCGGAGAACCGCTGGGGCGGTCTGGCCGCCCAGGGACTGGGCACCAGCATGCTCCAGATGGGCAACATCGTCCGCAATCCGCGGATATGGATCCCGCCCACGCTGGCCTCCGCCATTACCGGCCCGCTGGCCACCTGCCTGTTCCGGCTGGAGATGAACGGCCCTGCCATATCCAGCGGCATGGGCACCTGCGGCCTGGTGGGCCAGATCGGCGTCTATACCGGCTGGGTCAGCGACGTGGCCGCCGGTACGAAGGCCGCCATCACCGGCATGGACTGGCTGGGGCTGGTGCTGATCTCCTTCGTGCTGCCCGCCGTGCTGACGTGGCTCATCGCCGTGCCCCTGCGGAAGTGGGGCTGGATCAGGGACGGCGACCTGAAGCTGGATCTGTGATCCTGCCGCCGCTGCCTGAAAATCAGGCAAACGGCAAAATCTGCCCAAGCCGGGCAGATTGCAAAATCCGTTGAAACCAGATATCATCAGTGAACAGGGGTCTTGCCCCTGTCCACTGATACTACGCGGAAAAAGAGCGAAACGGGGGACACTCATGGCTCAGACCACGAAAAAGCGCATCATGGCGGGCTTTCTGGAGCTGCTGGAGCAGCGGCCGCTGGACAAGATCTCCGTGGTGGACGTTGCCGAGCACTGCGGCATCAACCGCAACACGTTCTATTACTACTACTGTGACATCTATGCCCTGATACGGGAGCTGATGGAGACGGTGGCGGCGCAGATGATCGCGGACGGCCTGTCCGACCGCAACTGGACGGAGATCGCCCGGCAGGTGACCACCTTCCTCCGCCAGCACCGCAGGGCTGTGAACCACCTGTTCCACTCCAGCCAGCGGGATCTGCTGGAGGATCACATCTACGAGGTTACCTACGCCGTCACGGAGTCGCTGGTGCGCCGCACCGCCGACGGCCTGCCGGTGTCGGAGGAGGATCTGCGCACGGTGACGCTGTATTTTACCAGCGCGCTGCTGGGCATGATCTCCCGTTGGCTGCGCGTGGGCATGAAGGACGACGCCGAGGCTGCGGTGGAGCGCACCGGCTATCTGCTGGAGGGCACGCTGCGCCGGATGCTGGAGCGCAGCTGCGAGACAGGGAGAGGCGTATGAGCGGCTTTCTCAAATGCGTCCTCTATCTGCTGGCACTGGCTCTGCTGGCCCACCCGGTGGGACAGGCTCTGCCCCGCCGGTGGTTCGATGAGGAGCGCTTCCCCTACAAGTGTTACAAATGGGAAAAACAGGGTAAGCTCTATACGCGCATCGGCGTGGACCGCTGGAAAACGCTGGTGCCAGACATGAGCCGTATCCTGCCGGATATGGTGAAAAAGCAGGTGTCGCCCACCGCCGTCACCGCCGCGCAGGCGGACGTGCTGGTACAGGAGACCTGCGTGGCCGAGGCGGTGCATACCGCCTCCACCCTGCTGGGTCTCGTCTGCCTGGGGCTGTGGCCCGGCTGGGGCGGCGTCCTGGTCTGGCTGGTGTGGGCCCTGCTGGGGAACCTGCCCTTCATCCTCATCCAACGCTACAACAGACCGCGGCTCCTGCGGCTACGGAGCTTGCTGCAACGACGGGAGCAGCGGAAAGGAAACCATGAACATCCTGATACTGACCTGTAATACCGGCGGCGGACACAACGCCGTGGCCGCCGCACTGACCGAGGAATTTCAGCGCCGCGGCGCGGACTGCACCGTGCTGGACGGCCTGTCCTTCATCTCCCAGAAGGCATCGAAATTCGTGTCCCGCTGGCACACCCGGCTGTACCGCCACCACCCCCATCTCTACAAGGCGGGCTATATGTCCGCCGAGGAGGAGACGGGCCGCGCCGTACCGAAAAACAACCCGATGGACCGCTATCTGGCCCGGGGCGCCCGCCGCCTGTACCGCTATCTGCAGGCCCAGCGGTGTGACGCCGTGGTCTGCGTCCATGTGATCCCGGCGCTGATGATGACCATGCTCCGGCAGGACGGCGGGGCGCCCATGCCCTTCTGCTTCGTGGCCACGGACTACACCTGCTCACCCACCGTGGGCAGCTGCACCCCGGACATCTGCGTCATCCCCCATCAGGAGCTGGCGGAGGAGTTTATCCGCTGCGGCATCGCGGTGGAGACGCTGCTGCCCGCCGGCATCCCCACCCGCAGCGTGTTCAATGCGCCGCCGGACCGCGCCGCCGCCCGGCGGGAGCTGGAGCTGCCGGCGGAGGGCCGGCACATCCTGCTGATGAGCGGCAGCATCGGCTGCGGCCCCATGACGGAGCTGGCCCGCCAGCTGGACGAGCTGCTGCCGGAGGGGGACTATGCCACGGTGCTGTGCGGCAGCAACCGCCAGATGCTCTACGCCTTGCAGATGCGCAGCCTCCTGCGGGTGCAGGCGGTGGGCTTCACCTCCCGGGTGGCACAGTATATGGACAGCGCCGATCTGCTGGTGTCCAAGCCCGGCGGCATCAGCATCACCGAGGCCGCCTGCAAGGGCGTGCCCATGCTGCTGGCCGATCTGGTGGGGGGCTGCGAGACCCGGAACCAGGCATTCTTCGCCGCCCACGGCTGGGCGGAGCCATGCGGCAACGACGCCATCGCGGACAGTGCCCTGTCCCTGCTGGCGGACGACGCCCGCCGGCAGGCGCTGGCAGAGGCCCAGCGCCGGGACTTTGACGGGCAGGCCGCCGCCCGCACGGCGGAGGCGGTGCTGTGCCGCTGCGGCAGGACGCCCGCCGCCGTATGATATGTGATACCCGGAAAACCGGCAGCGGTGCTGCCGGTTTTCTTTGCGCATTTCTGGCAGTTTGTACAACACGTCTCTTGCATTTCGCGGCATCTGTCGTATATAATAGAAAAAAGAAACGGGTTTGTTCATAAGCAGGACATACTTTCGTGTTACGATAGGTGCATGAGGAAAGAAGGAGGGCATTGCCCATGATGATCGAAAAGAGCGGCAGTATTCGGCTGCGGGACATCCCCGTGGCCGGGAATCTGCCGCCGGAGCAGCAGGCGCTGGCCGCCGGGATGGTGCGCGTGACCCATCTCTACCGCAGCGCCCTGAAGGTGGCCGTCACACAGATGGAGATACTGGACGAGGAGTTCGCCCGGATGTACGACCACTCCCCTATCCACCACATCGAGTACCGCATCAAGTCTCTGGACAGCATCGTGGATAAGCTGAAGCGCCGGGGCTATGAGGTGACCATCGACAATATCTACGCCCACATACAGGATCTGGCCGGGATCCGCGTCATCTGCAACTACATGGACGACATCTACTACCTCCGCTCGCTGCTGACACGGTTCGAGTCGTTCCGGGTCATCCGGGAGGTGGACTACATCAAGGAGCCCAAGCCATCCGGCTACCGCAGCCTGCATCTGGTGGTGAACGTGCCCATCGTCATTTCCGAGGGCACCATGGTGCTGCCGGTGGAGATACAGCTGCGCACCATCGCCATGGACATGTGGGCCAGTCTGGAGCACGAGCTGCGCTACAAATCCGACCGGCAGTTCACCGACGAGGACGCCGCCCGCCTGCGTCTGTGCTCCGATGCCATCAGCGAGATCGATCAGGAGATGCAGGACATCTATCAGGGGCAGGAGCCCCGTTACCACGCCTGAAAACAAAAAGAGGGGGCGTACACCGGCGGTGTACGCCCCCTCTTTTTGTCCGTTACGCGGCGGCGCGGAACACCTCCACGCCCAGCTGGCTCAGCGCGCCCATGATGACGCCCGCCAGCAGTACGCCGCCCATGCAGGCCAGCACGCTCTTTTTGAAGTCCATGTCCAGCAGGCTGGCCGCCAGCGTGCCCGTCCACGCGCCGGTGCCCGGCAGCGGGATGCCCACGAACAGCAGCAGCGCCCAGTACAGGCCGCGGCCCGCCTTTTGCTGCAGCTTCCGCCCGGCCTTCTCGCCCTTCTCCAGACAGAACGAGAAGAATTTCCCGATCACCGGCTTGCCGCTGCCCCACACCAGCACCTTCCGGGCGAAGAAGTAGATGACCGGCACCGGCAGCATATTGCCCACGATGGCAATGCAGTACGTCAGCCACAGCGGCAGCCCGAACCCAACGCCGTAGGGGATGGCGCCCCGCAGCTCGATGATGGGCACCATGGACACAAAAAAGACGATGAGACAGTGTTTCAGCATAGACCGAGATTCCCCTTTTCCCAAAAACTTTCCTTATTATACCCGTTCTTTTCCGCTTTGGCAAGAACGTCAAAGCGGCGCATAAAACTCTCCGAAAATTTTACTTCTTTTTTATGCACCGCCCTGTCGACAAATGTCCATCGTTCCTGTATACTGATAGCAGTTATTAAGGTAAATAATGGGAGGGGATGCGCATATGGGCATTTCAGACGTCATATCGCTGCTGGGCGGCATCGCCTTGTTCCTGTTTGGCATGTCTCTGATGGGCGAGGGGCTGAAAAAGGTGGCCGGCAGCAAGCTGGAGCTGGTGCTCTACCGTCTCAGCAGCACCCCGCTGAAGGGCGTCCTGCTGGGCACCGGCGTCACCGCCGTCATCCAGTCCTCCTCCGCCACCTCTGTGATGGTGGTGGGCTTCGTCAACTCCGGCATGATGAAGGTGCGGCAGGCCATCGGCGTCATCATGGGCGCCATCCTGGGCACCAGCGTCACCGGCTGGATCCTGTGCCTTTCCTATATCCCCGGCGGCAGCGGCCTTGTCCAGCTGCTGAGCACCGAGGTGCTCACCGGCCTTGTGGCCGTGGCCGGCATTGTCCTGCGCATGTTCTCCGGCAAGACCTCCTCCCGCCATGTGGGCGACATCCTGCTGGGCTTCGCCGTGCTGATGTACGGCATGTCCGCCATGTCCGGCGCCGTCTCCCCCCTGCGGGAGAGCGAGGCGTTCATCCGCATCCTGACATCGTTTTCCAACCCGCTGCTGGGCATTCTGGTGGGCATTGCGTTCACCAGCATCCTGCAGAGCGCCTCCGCCGCCGTGGGTATCCTGCAGGCCCTGTCCATCACCGGCGCCATCACCTTTGAGATCGCATTCCCCATCGTCATGGGTATCGCCATCGGCGCGGCGGTGCCGGTGCTGCTGTCGGCGCTGGGCGCCAACCTCAACGGCCGGCGCACCGCCTTTGTGTATCTGCTCATCGACGTGCTGGGCGTGACCATCTGGTCGCTGGTGTTCTACACCCTCAACGCCTTCCTGCACTTTACGTTCCTGGACACCACCATGACCGCCGTCAGCATCGCCCTGATGAACACGCTGTTCCGTCTGGCCACGCTGGTGGTGCTGCTGCCGCTGATCGGCGCCATGGAAAAGTTGGTGGTGTTCCTGTTCCCCGACAACGGCCAGCAGGCGGAGGATCAGGATATCGACCGTCTGGAGGAGCGTTTCCTCCAGCACCCGGCCCTGTCCATCGAGCAGAGCCGCCTCGTCACCAACTCCATGGCCGAGCGCGCCGCCGGCAACCTGCTGGATGCCATGGCCCTGCGCACCGACTATTCGGACAAGGGTTTCCAGTCCGTGGCGGAGACGGAGTCCCTGATCGACCGCTACGAGGACAAGCTGGGCACCTATCTCATGAAGATCACCAGCCGCTCCCTGTCCAGCGCCCAGAGCGAGGAGGTCAGCAAGTTCCTCCACACCATTTCGGACTTCGAGCGTATCTCCGACCATGCGCTGAATATCTCCGAAACGGCCAAGGAGATCCACGACAAGGACATGGTGTTTTCCGCCGCCGCCAGCCGCGAGCTGGAGGTCATGGAGTCCGCCCTGCGGGAGATCCTGTCCATCTCCATTGCCGCCTTTGTGGCCAACGATATACAGCAGGCCGCCCGGGTGGAGCCGCTGGAGGAGATCATCGACGGTCTGTGCGACGAGATGAAGTCCCACCATGTGGACCGCCTGCAGTCCGGTGCCTGCACGCTGGGGCAGGGCTTCGTGTTCAATGACCTGCTGACCAACTACGAGCGCGTGGCCGACCACTGCTCCAACATCGCCGTGGCCATCATCGAACTGGAGTCCGACTCCTTCGACACCCACGAGTATCTCAACAGCGTCCGGGCCATGAAGTCCCACTCCTTCGCCCGGTACTACGAGGCGTACCAACAGAAGTACCACCTGTAAAATCGCAAAAAAGGTGCGGAGCAATACCTGTCGGTATTGCTTCGTACCTTTTTATCCGGTCCCTTCAAGGGGCCATGCGGTCATTCCGCGTCATGCGCCGTCCAATACCGGGCGCCCCAATGCTCGAAGTCCCACTGCTCCATATAGGCGCTGCACTCATAGTCGATGTAGTAAAGCGTTCCGCCGCACGGGACGAAGTTGGTGGGATAGTAGTCGATGTTCAGCCCCGCCGGGTACAGCAGACGGCACATGGCCCGCACCTGCGTGAGCCAGCAGGGTTCTATCCGTCCCGCTTTCAGCTGCTCCGCCACCGTGGCTCCGGCGATGTATTCCTTCAAAATACGCTCCTGCGGGGTGTCCACCGCCAGCAGCCGGGGCATGGGGATGCCCAGCCGGCACAGCGTTTCATAGTCCCGCAGCTCCGCTTGCAGCTTGTCGCCGAAGGTGTAGTATGCGCAAGGCTCGTGATGGATCTGCTTCAGGACGTACCGCGCCGCACCGTCTGTCACCAGATAGGAATAGCCGCCCTTTCCCTTCCCAAGGAGCCGGAGCACGGTATATTCGGCTCCGTTCACGGTCAATGTGCCGCACATCCCGCCGTCTGCCGTCACCTGCGTACCGTCCCGGCGGCTTCGTCCTGCGGCGGGCAGAGCTGGAGGATCATAAGATCAAAATCCACCAACTCCCCATGGATCTTGAAAAATCCGGGGAAGGTGCACAGCTTGCGAAAGCCCAGCTTTTCATACAGCGCAATGGCGCGTTTGTTGTCGCTGCGCACTTCAAGATCGACCTGCTCCACACCGGACTCCCTTGCAAAGGCAAGGACGCCCTCCGCCAGCGCGGATGCCGCGCCGCAGCCCCACCACGCCTTTTTCAGGCTGATGCCGAACTCCGCGCGGTGGTGCATGCGATTCGGCTTGCGGTTGAGACTGGCGGTGCCGATGATCTCCCCATTTACCTTGGCCAGCAGCTGCACATGGTCGTGGGACTGCGCCTGCATGCTGAGATAGGCCTCCTCGGCCTCCGGCGCAAGCGGCACGCCCTCCGGGCCGAAGCTGAGGTTTTCCGTTTCCCCGCCGATGATCTTCAGATACGCCAGCAGCGCGGCGGCATCCTGCGCCCGTGCGCGGACGATCTCAAAGGCCGTCTGTTTCATATGCATGCTCTCCTTTCATTTCTGCCGTCTGCTCATCCGCCGGGGCGGAGATAAGCGTGATGCGCCTTGTCCGGCGGTTTTCCGCCGCCTCTATTTTCATGTATTTCAGGGCGACCTCATTGATGTCCGCAAGAAAGGCGGAAAATTCCTCGTCCGTCAGTACCAGCGTGCAGTTCGTCAGCAGCAGCATGTCCCTGCGGGGGTCGGCGCTGCCGCCGGCGAAATACCTTGCAAACGACGCGCAGATGCCCAGCAGCGACATCTGCACGGCGCTGCCGTCGGCATCCTCCGCCGCCATAGCATCCTTGTTCAGCCGGTAAACGCTTTCCACCGTGCCCCGGATCCGGTTTTCGCCCGCCACCGCAAGGATCGCGTGGTCCGCGAGGATCCTGACATGGCGGTACAGGCTGGCGCTGGGCACATCGGGCAGCGCTTTTTTGAGTTCCTTCACCGTGCCGGTTTCGTGGAGCAGGAAATACTGGAATATCCTTTGCCGAACAGGGTTCATGACCACTTCCGCTGTCTCCATCGTTTGCCGTCACCTCCCCAAGCATTTTCTGCTTCTATTATATTCTCATTTATGAGAATGTCAAGCGATAAGAAACTACCTGCACAAGGCCGCCATGCCGCTCCCGACACCGGCAGCGGTTGAAGGTGGTGGAAAAACGGGACTTTTTTCTTTCGGACAAAAGAAAAAAGTCCCAAAACCCTTGCGGTTTCAGGACTTTTTTGGTCCCCCGACCGATGATAAATCCGAACTTTCAATGTCGGCAAAATCAAGCCTT
>URST01000066.1 GCA_900550585.1 uncultured Eubacteriales bacterium | reverse complement strand
GAAACGCGCCGGTGGCCGCGCCGATCCACGCGCCGAAAATGGGGATCAGCGACAGGGACGCGATGATGACCGATACCGGCAGCGCGTAGGGCAGGCGCAGGATCAGCATACCGATGCAGCACAGGGTGCCCAGGATAAACGCCTCGGTCACCTGTCCGGTGACGAAGCTGGAAAAGGCGTTGTTGGTCAGGCTCAGCAGGCGCATAAGACGGTCGGCGGCCTTCTGGGGCAGGATTCGCCGCAGCAGGCGGCGGGACTGTGCCAGAAGCGTCTCCTTCTGGGCCAGCAGATACAGGGAGAACACCAGCGCCAGCAGGAAGTTCACCAGCGCAGACAGAATGGACGTAGTGATGTTCAGGGTGGTATTTACCACGCTGTCGCCCTTCTCCTGTAGGAAACCGGTGATGGTATCCTTGACCTGGTCGGCGCTGAGGGACAGCTCCGGCAGCGTCACGCCGTGCTCGGCAGCGAAGTCGCTGAGATTTGTCCACCAGACCTGGATCTGGTTCACATAGGTGGGGATATTGGCTACCATAGTAGTGCCGGCCTCCTCCAGACGGGGGATAAGGATGAAGAAGATAGCAAAAATGATACCCAGGAACAGCAGCAGCGTCAGCGTCAGGCAGACAGGCCGCTTCAGCTTGGCGTTCCACGGACTGTTCCATTTGATCAGGCCGCGGTCCCACAGGCGCTCCAGCGCCACCATCATCAGGTTCAGCACAAACGCGATGCAGATACCGATCAACAGCGGCGAGAGCAGGTCCAGCAGACTGCCCAGCACACCGCTGATCCACTTCAGGTTGTTCAGTCCCCAGTACAGCAGTGCCGCAAAGGCGATCAGCAGCATGATCCGCTTGATGTTTTTCTTGTTCAGGTCCAAAGCCATCCCGCCCTTCGGTTGTGTTACACTATATATTATCATGTCCTGTGTAAAGTTTCCATGCAAAAAGCGGCGCAAAGTGGAAAATTTTTGTGAACGTCCGGCGGCACCTATCAAAAATACTTTTCCCTATCGGAAACTCCCACTTGCATTTTGTCGAACCATTCGATAAACTGTAAGGTGACTGAAAGATTTTTCACATACGGAGGTATTCCCTATGAAGCAGCTCAACCGCTGGGTCTACGCCATTGTGGGCGTCATCGTCCTGCTGTTTGCAGGTCTTGTGTACGCCTGGAGCGTGCTGTCCACCCCCATCGGCGCCGAGTTCACCGGCTGGACAAAGGCACAGCTGAGCCTGACGTTCACCCTGGTGATGATCATGTTCTGTATCGGCTCCCTGCTGTGCGGCCTGCTGGCCGGAAGGCTCAGCGCCAAAAACGCCGTGCGCCTGGGCGCAGTCCTGTTTCTGGCCGGCTTTTTCATCGCCAGCCGCTGCCAGTCGCCGCTGACGCTGTACCTGGGCTTCGGCGTGCTGTGCGGCCTCGGCTCCGGCCTGAGCTACAACGCCGTGATGAGCACCATGGTCCGCTGGTTCCCGGATCGGCCCGGCCTGATCTCCGGCGTGCTGCTGATGGGCTTCGGCGGCGGCAGCTTTCTGATCGGCAAGCTGTACCAGGCCTGGACGCCCGCCGGCGTCGGCGGCTGGCGCACCAGCTTTCTGGTGCTGGGCATCGTATGCTTTGCGGTGCTGGCGGTGTGCTCCTTCTTTTTCGTAGCACCCGGTGCGGACTTTACCGCCCCGGCGGTCAAGGGCGGCAAGACCGTGTCCTGTACCGCTGCCGTGGATGTCACTCCCGGCCAAATGCTGAAAAAAACCACTTTCTGGCTGTACTACGTCTGGGCCATCGCGGTCAGCGCTGCCGGACTGGCCCTGATCTCTCAGGCCAGCGGCGTGGTGTGGCAGGCCAGCGCCGACCAGACGGCGGCCTCCGTGGCCACCATCGTGGGCCTGATCTCCATATGCAACGCCGTGGGCCGCGTGCTCTTCGGCGGGATGTACGACAAGTACGGCCGCAGCCTGTCCATGCAGCTGGTGAACGGCCTGTTCATCCTGACCTCTGCGGTGCTGCTGCTGGCCATGTCCAGAGGCAGCGTGGCGGTGGTCATCCTGGGCTTTGTGCTGGGTGGCCTGGCCTATTCCGGCGTCACACCCACCAATTCCGCCTTCTGCCGCGCCTATTTCGGTCCCGGCCACTATCCGGTGAATTTCCCCCTGATCAACACGAACCTGATTTTCGCCAGCTTCGGCAGCACCGTCTCCGGTGCGCTGTATGACGCCGGCGGGTCCTATAACAGTACGTTTCTCCTGATCATCGGCCTGGCGGCGGTGGGTATCGTCTGCTCCCTGGCCATCTCTGCCATCGACAAAAAGGGAAACTAAGGCACAGAACAGAGCGCCTGACCCGCTGGGTCAGGCGCTCTCTTTATTCGGATATGCGGAACAGACGCTTGCCGTTTTCCAGTGTGGCGCGGGCCAGCTGCTCCACGGGAACGCCCTTCCACTCCGCCAGCTTCTCCGCCACCAGGCGGACATAGGCGGAGTCGTTGCGCTCGCCCCGATGGGGCACCGGGGTCATGTAGGGGCTGTCCGTCTCGATGAGCATACGGTCCAGGGGCGTAACGGCGGCCACCTCCGGAGCGCGGCGGGCGTTTTTGTAGGTCACAGGGCCGTCGAAGCCCAGGTACCAGCCCAGGTCCAGCAGCTCCCGCGCCATCTCCGGGCTGCCGGAGAAGCAGTGGAACACGCCGGTAACATCGGGGAACTCCCGAACGATGGCCAGCGAGTCCCCGTGGGCCTCGCGGTCGTGGAAAATGACCGGTAGGCGCAGCGCGCGGGCCAGCGCCAGCTGGGCGCGCAGCACCTGCTGCTGGAGCTTCCGGGGCGGGTTCTCAGCCCAGTAGTAGTCCAGACCGATCTCACCGATGGCCGCCACCTTGGGCTGTCGGGCCAATTCACGCAGCGCGTCGATATCCGCCGGGACAAAGCCGGCGCAGTTCTCCGGGTGGATGCCCACGGCGGCGTAGACATGGGGGTAGGCAGCGGCGTAGGACACCGCCTTGCGGGAGCTGTCCAGATCGCAGCCGGGGTTCAGCACCAGGGCGACACCGCGCTGCGGCAGGCTCTCCAGCAGCAGCTCGCGGTCCGGGTCGAAGGCCTCATCGTCGTAGTGGGCGTGGGTGTCAAACAGCATGGCTCACGCCTCCAGACGGACCTTGCCCAGGGTCGTGCTGTCCACGTTCTGCTCCTTGATGGCCTTCAGGCGGGCCATGTGGGGCTGCTGCATATGGACGCGCTGGTGTTCGGCGCTCTGCCAGCGCTCGATAAGCAGCAGCTCGTTCTCGTCCTGGGCAGAGAAGTAGTAATCATAGGCCAGGCAGCCGTCCTCCTGGCGAATAAGGGTCAGGATGCCCTCCTCCACCAGCTGGCGGACAAATTTCTCCCGGCAGCCGGGCTTGGCCTGGTAGCGGACATACAGCATGAGTTCTTCCATCGTGCACCTCCGGTGTTTTTTTGCTATTGTAGCACTTCGGGCGGGCAGGTGCAAATATTTCTACGGCGAAGCGTAAAAAAGCATTTACAAGCTGTATAAAATAAGATATACTTTACAAGCTGTATTTTATTTCCGGGTGGGATACGCCCCGGAGCCAAGACAAGATAGGGTGGGAGAGAAACATGGCAACGGATTTTTCCAGAACACTGAGCCTGCTGCGGCAGGAGAAGGGCATCAGCCAGCGGAAGGCAGCGGCGGCGCTGGGCATCAGTCAGGCGCTGCTGAGTCACTATGAAAACGGCATACGGGAGCCGGGTCTGGCCTTCGTGTGTAAGGTGTGTGACTTTTACCGGGTGTCGGCGGACTTTCTGCTGGGCCGCACCGCCAACCGGGATGGCGCGATGATCGACTCGGAAACGCTGTACGACGGCAGCACGGAGAAGGGCTCCCTGCGGGGGAGCATCATGGCCACGCTGCAGAAGAAGCTGGCGGTGAACACCACAGGGCTGCTGTTCGACCTGCTGAGCCGCACCAACAGCCGGGAGGCCATCACCGCCGCCGGAGACTGCCTCGGCGCCACGCTGTACGATCTGCTGCGGCGGCTGTACCGGCAAAGCGGCGGCAATGAGGATCTGTTCGCCACAGAGGCGGTGGACTTCGATGCCGGCGCAGTGGACGCGGCGCTGCTGCGGAGCCGCGGAGCCTATATGCGGGCACTGACGGAGGCGGATGAGCTGCCCCACCTGAGCTCCGACGCGCTGACCACCCTGCCCGGCATCGGGCAGAGCGCCGCCCAGGTCATCCACAACGTGGACGAACGGGCAGGGAAGTAAGGAGGTTTTCTGTATGTTTGACCAATCCCATATCCGCAACTTCTCCATCATCGCCCACATCGACCACGGTAAATCCACGCTGGCGGATCGGCTGCTGGAGAAGTGCCACGCCGTTCCGGAGCGCGAGATGGAGAACCAGCTGCTGGACAATATGGACCTGGAACGCGAGCGCGGCATCACCATCAAATCCCGTGCCGTGCGTATTTTCTATACCGCCAATGATGGGGAGACCTACGCCCTGAACCTGATCGACACGCCGGGCCACGTGGACTTCAACTACGAGGTCAGCCGGTCTCTGGCCGCCTGCGAGGGCGCGCTGCTGGTGGTGGACGCCACCCAGGGCGTGGAGGCCCAGACGCTGGCCAACACCTATCTGGCCATGGATCACGATCTGGAGATCCTGCCGGTGTTCAACAAGATCGACCTGCCCGCCGCCGACCCCCTGAAGGCCAAGCAGGAGGTGGAGGACATCATCGGCCTGCCGGCGCTGGAGGCACCGGAGATCTCCGCCAAGCTGGGCATCAATATCGACGCCGTGCTGGAGGACGTGGTGCAGAATGTGCCCGCCCCCAAGGGCGACCCCAAGGCGCCGCTGCGTGCGCTGGTGTTCGACAGCCAGTACGACCCCTATGTGGGCGTGGTGGTGCTGTTCCGCATCATGGAGGGCACCATCCGCAAGGGGCAGACCGTCCGGATGATGGTCTCCGGCGCGGAGTACACCATTCTGGAGTGCGGCTACCTCAAGCCTCTGGGCAACGAGCCGACAGACTGCCTGCAGGCCGGTGAGGTGGGCTATTTCACCGCCAGCATCAAGAACGTCAAGGACACCCGGGTGGGCGACACCATCACCGACGCCGCCGACCCGGCGTCGGAGCCGCTGCCCGGCTACCGCCCCGCCCAGTCCATGGTCTACTGCGGCATCTACACCGAGGACGGCAGCAAGTACCCCGACCTCCGCGATGCGCTGGAAAAGCTCCAGCTCAACGACGCATCCCTGACCTTCGAGCCGGAATCCTCCGTGGCGCTGGGATTCGGCTTCCGGTGCGGCTTCCTGGGCATGCTCCACATGGAGATCATTCAGGAGCGGCTGGAGCGGGAGTTCAATCTGGATCTTGTGACCACGCTGCCCAGCGTCATCTACCACGTCTACAAGTCCGACGGCACAATGGTCAAGGTGGACAATCCCCACAACTATCCGGACCCCGGCACCATCGAGCACGCGGAGGAGCCGTATGTGAAGGTGTCCATCATCTCTCCCCAGGATTTCGTGGGCAATATCATGCCCATGTGTCAGGAGCGGCGCGGCGAGTTCAAGGACATGCAGTATCTGGACACCCATCTGGTGGAGCTGCACTATCAGATGCCGCTGAACGAGATCATCTACGACTTCTTCGACACGCTGAAGGCCAACACCAAGGGCTATGCTTCGCTGGACTATGAGCTGTCCGGCTACCGCACCAGCGATCTGGTGAAGGTGGACCTGCTGCTCAACGGCGACGGCGTGGACGCCCTGAGCTTTATCGCCCACCGGGACAAGGCGTATCCCCGTGCCCGCCGCCTGTGCGAGAAGCTGAAGGAGAACATCCCCCGCCAGCTGTTCGAGGTGCCCATCCAGGCGGCCATCGGCGGCCGCATCATCGCCCGCGAGACGGTGAAGGCCATGCGCAAGGACGTGCTGGCCAAGTGCTACGGCGGCGACATCACCCGCAAGAAGAAGCTGCTGGAGAAGCAGAAAGAGGGCAAGAAGAAAATGCGGAACCTGGGTACGGTGCAGGTACCCACGGAGGCGTTCATGGCCGTCCTCAAGTTGGACAGCGACTGATATACGAAAAAGCAGACCCGCGGCGGAGCCGTGGGTCTGCTTTTTGTATATGGTCTTACGTGCCGAAATAGGCCAGAATGTCCTGCATCCGCCGGCTCTGGGCCACATGGAAGGGACAGCGGCTGTCGCAGTGGCCGCAGCCGATGCAGTTACCGGCCCGCTTTTCCAGCGTCAGGTAGTGCTCCCGCGCCAGATTGTCCCCTTGCATGGCCAGGTCGTAGTACTTGTTGATGAGGGCGATGTCCAGCCCGGCGGGACAGGGATGGCAGTGCTTGCAGTAGACGCAGCGGCCCACCGCACCGTCAGGCGCCAGCTCGCCGAGGCAGGAGTAGTCCCGCTCCTCCACCGGGGCGTCCAGACAGGCCAGCACCTCCCGCATCTCCTGCTCATTGCCGAAGCTGGGCAGCACGGCGATAACGCCGGGCTTGTCCAGCGCGTACTGGATGCACTGCGCCTTTGTCAGGGCCACGCCGAAGGGGGACTGGGCGGCGTCCAGCAGCTGTCCGCCGCAGAAGGGCTTCATGACGGTGATGCCCACGCCCTCCCGCTGGCAGCGGCAGTACAGGTCGTACCGCTCGCCGCTTTCACCGATGCCGTACTCGCCGGAGGTGTAGTCCGCGCCGAAGTGGATCTGCAGATACACCTTGTCCCGGATGCCCTCCAGCGCCTTGCCGTAGGCATCGAAGATGGCGGCGTGGCCGCCGGCCATGTCGAAGTAGTTGACGCCGCTTTCATAGGCGGCGCGGACGGTGGCGATGATCTCCTCCTCGGGCTGTGCGCCGATGACAGAGGAGCCCATGCCGATAATGCCGACCTTTTCCTCGCCGTGGGGCAGAACGCGGTATTCCATGATAAAACCTCCTATGTATGATGAATGCGCTGAGTCTACATCCAGATCAGCCAGACCAGCACATAGCCGGAGATGACTGCCGCCAGCGTGAAGGGCACGCCGAATTTCATGAAGGTGCCGGAGCTGACGGAATAGCCCTCCTTGCGGAGGATGCCGATGCCGGCGATGTTGGCGCTGGCGCCGATGGGCGTCAGGTTGCCGCCCAGTGTGGCGCCCACCAGCAGGCCGAAGTACATCAGGTTCGGCTCCACCGTCAGGCCGCCGGCGGCGCTGAGCCGCTCCGTCACCACCGCCACCACAGGCAGCATGGTGGCGGTATAGGGGATGTTGTCAATGAAGGCGGAGCAGAGCACGGACATCCAGACGATGACGGTGTAGACGATGAAAACGGAGCCGCGGGAGCCGTCGCCGCTGATGCCGGCCAGGGCGGTGCCCAGCAGGTCGATGATGCCGGCGCGGCTGATGCCGCCGATGACCACGAACAGGCCGGCCAGCAGGGACAGGGTGTAAAAGTCGATCTCCAGCACGGCCCGGCCGATGATCTCCCTGCTGCCGGAGCGCCGGACCTCACGGATAAGGCCGATCACGAAGAAGAACATGCAGATCAGGCCGTTGGTAATCTCCGGCTTATAGAACTGACCGGGCTGCGCCGCCGACTGGTAGGGGATGAAGGAAACGGCGATCAGCGATGCGATGGTGAGGCACAGCAGCCAGGTGGGGCCTTTGTCCTCCACCGGCGTGCGGTCGTGCAGACGGATGGCGGCGTTCTCCTTCCGGAAAAACCAGAGGATGATGAGGGCGCTCAGCAGGGCGCCGCACTCCGTGACCCAGAACATGCCGGGCTTGCCGTCCACAAAGAAAAAGTCCATGAAGTCCAGCCCGGCGGCCTTGGCCAGCAGGATGGACGTGGTGTCGCCTACCAGCGTGGCGGCGCCCTGCAGGTTGGAGGAGATGGCGATGCAGATGATGGCAGGCACCGGCGAGATGTGCAGCTTTTTGCACAGAGCCAGCGCCACCGGCGCCACCATCAGCACCGTGGCCACGTTGTCCACAAAGGCGGAGATCACACCGGCAAACAGGGACAGCACCACCACCAGCCACTTGACGCTGTGGATATGGGAGACGAGGATGTCGCTCATCCGCTGGGGCATTTTGGACTCGATGAACAGAAACACCGTGCCCATGGTGCCGGTGATCATCAGGATCACGTTCCAGTCGATCTGCCGCAGGGCATCACCCACGGTGTAGCGGAAGTCCGGAAAGACGCCGGTGCTGCCCACCGCCACGAAGATCACCGCGGACAGCACCGCCACATAGGGACGGATCTTCTGAAAGGCGAACATGAGGACATAGGTGACGACGAAAAGGATCGCTGCGAAAATCGTTGCATTCATAGGGTTTATACCATCCTGTTCTGTTTGGTGACGGAATATCAGTTCTGCCGGTATATCCGCATGTCCGTCAGCAGCGGATAGCACACCGGCGCGGTACCGTCCAGATCGGCGCGGTGCATGTCCACGGCGGTGATCTGGCTGTTGTCGTAGGTGGTGTAGTAATACACGCCCCGGTCGGCATTGCAGCAGCCGGTGTACAGCGTCAGTTCACAGGCGCCGTCGGACAGGCGGCAGCAGCCGCGCTGCTGCGCCGCGGCGCCCAGAATGTGGAACAGCTGGCTCAGGCTCTCCGCCTCGCCGTCACCGGAGACGGAGTTAGCCCGGACAAAGGCTGTCCGCACGAACCGGGACTGGGAGGACAGATCCCCCGGCAGGCCCATGGCACCCATGCCCCGGCTGTATGCCGTCAGCGGCAACTCCGGCGCGAACCGGTTCACCGGCGGCTCCGGCGACAGCTGGGCGTAGTTGTTCAGGGCAAACAGCTGCATGGGGAACGGCGGCTCATTGGTCAGCACCCACGCCGGATCGTCATAGACGCGCAGCCCGTCGGCCACCGGCTCTAACGCAATGCAGCCGGTGCGGTCGGCGATCATCCAGTGGAGCCGCGCCGCCGGCAGGCCATCGCAGAACGGCGTATCGGTGATGTTGGTGCGCGCCAGCAGCGCCCGGGCCTCCGCCAGCGTGGCGCAGCGTCCCAGCAGCCAGGGGATCAGTTCAAATTGGGCCACGTTTTCCACGCCCGTCCGCACCGGGTGGTACACCGCGCTGCGCACGAAGTTCAGTCCCGCGATGCACAGGCCCTTTTCATTCACCGCATCGTAGTACAGGGGAAAGCCGTCCCGCATGTGGGCCATGCCGATCATGGCGTAATGCGTCTCCAGCGCGGCCCCGTGCCGCAGGGGCAGAGACCACCGGCGGGGCGTGATGACCACGCTCTCCCCGAAGGAGCGCTCGTAGTCCAGATTCCGCCCGAAGTAGAAATGCTTGGTCTGATATGTGGCTGCCGTACACATGGCGCCGCCTCCTTTGTTTTTTTCACAGTATGCCCCGCGGCGAGGGAAAAACTCGCCGCGGGGCATTTTTTCACATCCGCTTGTCTTTTTCCAGCACGGCCTGCACCGCCGCATGGACCGCCGGCTCGAAACCGCCGCCCTGCAGAGCCAGCAGCCCCTCCACCGTGGTGCCGCCGGGGGACGTGACCTGGTCGATCAGCGCCCAGGGGTGCCGTCCGGACAGCCGTACCATGCGGCCGCTGCCCTCCGCCATGGCGGCAGCGATCTCCACCGCCATGCCCTTGGGCATGCCGGCCTGTACCGCCGCCTCCGCCAGCGCGTTGATGTAGAGGTAGGTATATGCCGGGGCGGCGCCGCCGATGGCGCCCACGATGCCCATGAATTTCTCCGGCACCTCCACCGCCGTGCCGAAGGTGCCCAGCAGCCGGGCGGCCAGCGCCCTCTGGGCCGCGTCGGCCACATCGTTGGCGCACCATCCGGTGACGGATGCGCCCACCACGGCGTTGATGTTGGGCATGGCGCGGACAATGGCCTCGCGGCCCAGCCGGGCCTCCAGCCACGCCAGTTCCTTGCCGGCAGCCACGGACAGGAACAGCCTGCCCGCCGCCAGCGGCGCGATCTCCGCCAGCACACCCTCCAGGATCTGGGGCTTTACCGCCAGAACCACCACGTCGCTGGCTGCCAGCACCTCTGCATTGGAGGCGCACAGCCGCAGGCCGCAGCTCTCCGCCAGCGCCTTTGCTTTTTCCGGATGGGGATTGTGGCCGCAGAGGGTCACGCCCTCCAGCTTTGCCGCCGCGATGCCCCGCACCATGGCGGAGGCCATATTGCCCAGTCCGATGAATCCGATGACCATATGCGTCCCCTCCTCTTTACTGCGGCATGACCTGTACGATGCCCCGGGCACAGTCCACGGACACCTGCACGCCGTCATGGAGCCGCCGGGTGGCATGCACCGCACCGATGATCACCGGCTTGTGCAGCAGCAGCCCCACGGTAGCCGTATGGCCCTCGACGCTGATCTCCTCGCTGATGACCGCCGCCGCCTCCTTCATGTAGGGCAGCAGCTCATTGTTGGTATAGGGCACCACCAGCACATCGCCGGGGTGGAACTTCTCCGGCACCTCCTCCGGCGTGCGGCAGACGCACAGCGGGCCGGCGGCTGTCTGGTCGCCGATGCCGGCGGCATTGACCAGCGCGCCGCCCACCTGCTCGATGCGGATCATATTGGTGGTGCCGGACACGCCCACGGGCACGCCGGCGGTGACCACCACCAGATCGCCGTGCTTCACAAGACCGGCTCTTTCCGCCGTGTCGATGGCGGAGCGCACCAGCTCGTCGGTGCTGTCCGCCCGCTCCATCATAATGGGCACCAGCCCCCAGTAGAGCGCCATCTGACGCTGGATCTGGGGATCCAGCAGCAGCGCCACCACCGTGGCCTCCGGACGGAACCGGCTGACCATCTGGGCGGTGATGCCCCCCTGACTGACCGTCAGGATGGCGTCGGCGCCGATGTCCGCCGCCGTGGTGCAGGCGGCGTGGGCCGTGGCTGCCGTCACGGACAGGTGGGTGCGGGCCGGGGGTACCGCCGCCCGGGAGCAGTCGATGGTGCTCTCCGTCCTGCGGGCGATGGCGTCCATGGTCCTGACCGCCTCCACCGGGTACTTGCCCGCCGCCGTCTCACCGGAGAGCATGATGGCGCTGGTGCCGTCGTAAATGGCGTTGGCCACGTCGGTGATCTCTGCACGGGTGGGCCGGGGATTCTCGATCATGGAGTCCAGCATCTGGGTGGCGGTGATGACCGGCTTGCCCTGCCGGATGGTGGCCTTAATCATCTTCTTCTGGAGGATGGGCACCTCATGGGCGGGGATCTCCACGCCCAGATCGCCCCGGGCCACCATCACGCCGTCGGAGGCGGCGATGATCTCGTCCAGGTTGTCCACACCCTCCCGGTTCTCGATCTTGGCGATGATGCGGATATCGTCTCCTCCGTGCTTGTGCAGCTCGGCGCGGATATCCTCCACATCGCCGGCCTTGCGCACGAAGGAGGCGGCGATAAAGTCGAAATCGTTTTCCACGGCGAAACGGATGTCCTCCCGGTCCTTGTCCGTCAGGGAGGGCAGCAGGATATGCACGTCGGGAATATTGATGGATTTATTGCTGGACAGGGCGCCTCCATTTTCCACCGTGCAGTGGATCTCATGGCCGCAGACCTGCTGCACCAGCAGTTCGATGAGCCCGTCGTCCACCAGGATGCGGCAGCCGGGGCCCACCTCGTTGTGCAGATTGGCGTAGGTCACCGACACCCGCTTCCCGTCGCCGGGCACGTCGTCGGTGGTCAGGGTAAAGTCCTGCCCTCTCTCCAGGGTAATGGGG
>URST01000065.1 GCA_900550585.1 uncultured Eubacteriales bacterium | reverse complement strand
ACGGCGCCCACGATCACCGGCTTATCCAGGGTCAATCCCACGGTGGCCGTATGGCAGTCGGCGCTGGCCTCCTCGCTGACAATGGCGGCGGCCTGGCGCAGCCAAGGCACCACATCGTTATTGGTGTAGGGTACCACCAGCACGTCACCGGGATGGAACTTCTCCGGAATCTCCTCCAGGGTCCGGCAGATGCACAGGGGACCGGAAGCGGTCTGGCTGCCGATGCCGATGGCGTTGACCAGGGCGCCGCCTACCTGGGCGATGCGGATCATATTGGTGGTGCCGGAAATGCCCACAGGAACACCGGCGGTGACCACCACCAGATCGCCGTGCTTTACCAGGCCCGCCTCCTGGGCGGACTGGATCGCCAGATCCACCAGCTGGTCCGTGCTGCTGGCCCGGGGCATGGTGATGGGTACCAGACCCCAGTACAGGGCCATCTGGCGCTGAACCTGGGGGTCCAGCAGAAGGGCCACCACCGTGGCGGCGGGGCGGAAACGGCTGACCATCTGGGCAGTGATGCCCCGCTGGCTGACGGTGAGGATGGCGTCGGCACCGATATCCTCCGCCGTGGTGCAGGCGGCGTGAGCCGTGGCGGCGGTGATGGACAGGCGGGTGCGCTTGGGCGTCTTTGCGGGACAGATACGCTCCACATTGCTCTCCGTCTTGCGGGCAATGGCATCCATAGTGCGGACGGCCTCCACCGGGTACTTCCCTGCCGCCGTTTCGCCGGAAAGCATAATGGCGCTGGTGCCGTCGTAAATGGCATTGGCCACATCGGTGATCTCCGCACGGGTGGGACGGGGGTTCTCGATCATGGAATCCAGCATCTGGGTGGCAGTGATCACAGGCTTTCCGGCGGCCACACACTGGGCAATGATGCTCTTTTGAATGGCGGGGATCTCCGTGAAGTCGATCTCCACGCCCATGTCGCCGCGGGCCACCATGACGCCGTCGGCCTCCGCAAGGATCTCCCGCAGGTTGCTGACGCCCTCCTGATTCTCGATCTTGGCGATGATGCGAATCCGGGAGTGGACGCTGTCCAGCACCCGGCGGATGTCCCGGATATCGGCGGCGCAGCGGACGAAGCTGGCGGCAATGAAATCAAAGCCCTGCTCCACGCCGAACAGGATGTCGTCCTTGTCCTGCTGGCTCATATAGGGCATGGACAGGGACACGCCGGGAACGTTGACGCCCTTGTGGTTTTTCATGACGCCGTTGTTCTCCACCCGGCAGCGGATGGTCTTGCCGGCAGTCTCCAGCACGGTCAGCCGCACCAGTCCGTCGTCCAGCAGGATGGTGTCCCCGGCGCCGACATCCTGGGGCAGCTCGGCGTAGGTGATGGCGCAGCGGGTCTCGTCGCCCTCCACGTCCTCCGTGGTCAGGGTGAACTCCTGTCCCGCTGTCAGCTCCACGGAGCCGTTTTTGAAGTTGCGCAGCCGCACCTCCGGGCCCTTGGTGTCCAGCATGGCCGCTACCGGCAGATCCAGCTCCTCCCGCAGAGCCTTTACGGCGTCCAGCCGTGCCTTGTGCTCCGGATGGGTGCCGTGGGAGAAGTTGAAACGGGCCACGTTCATGCCCGCGAGCATCATGTCCCGCAGCACGCCCTCCCGGTCAGTGGCCGGGCCGAGTGTACAGACGATCTTGGTCTTTCTCATATCATATAGCTCCTTTCCAACGCGGGAAAGCGTTTGGCATTTTGGATGTACTCTATTTTAACAGTATTCACCGTTCCCGGCAAGGGGATTCCTGACGGACAAAAAACGGCATCTGCCTGTCCCCAGCGTCTGCTCCACCTCATCCCGGAACTGCCGGCACAGCGCCTCCGGCACGAAGGCCAGCGCCGTGCCGGCGAAGCCGCCGCCGTGTACCCGGACGGCGCCCTGCCCGCCCAGCGCCCGGCGGCACAGGGCCAGCGTCAGCGCCAGCGCCTGATGGCGCGGGTCTGCCGCCGTCACGTTCTGGAGATACTGCCACGATGATGCGCCGGAACTGTTGACCAGCGCCAGAAACGCCTCAAAGTCCCCCCGGCGCAGGGCCTCCGCCTCCGCCCTCGCCCGGCGGTTCTCGTCAAAGACGTGGATGGCCCGCAGCACCGCCCGGTCGCCTGCCGCCGCACGCACCTCCGGCAGGCGGCGGTAAAACGCGGCCTCGTCCACCTCCCGGAGGACATCCTTTCCGAACACGCGGCACACCTGCCGCAGCTCCTCCGGAATGGCGGCGTACTCCGCCGTCAGACCGGCGTGATCCGCGCCGCTGTCCACGACGCACAGGCGGTATCCGCTGCGGCGGAGATCACAGTCGATGCGCGCCACCACCGGCTGCGCCGGGTGGGCGAAGTCCATGTACACCAGTCCCTCCACGCTGGAGGCCATCTGGTCCATCAGACCGCAGGGCTTGCCGAAGTAGTCCCGCTCCGCCGTCTGGCCCATGCGGGCGATGTCCTCCGCCGATACGGCGCCGCCGCAGAACAGGCCGTTGAACACCCGGCCCAGCAGCACCTCAAAGGCGGCGGAGCTGGAGAGTCCCGACCCCACCGGCACCTGACTTGTCACGCGGACATCCACGCCGGACAGCGCCGCGCCCCGGGCGGCGAACTGGGCCGCCACGCCCCGCACCAGCGCCGCCGTGGTGTTTCGCTCCTCCGGATGGACGGCCCAGCAGCCGATGGCCACCTCCACCGGCGCATAGCCGTCGGAGAACACCCGGATGGTGTCGGTGCCGTTGGGCGTCACCGACGCCCGCAGCTCCAGATCCACGGCGGCGGCCAGCACGCAGCCGTGCTGGTGGTCGGTGTGGTTGCCGCCCAGCTCCACACGGCCGGGTGCGGAAAAATACTGCTCCATGACAGTTCCTCCTGCTGTTTTCTACCTGCATCATAGTCCGCCGCGCCGCCGCTGTCAACTGCCCTTGCATTTCCTACCGTATTGGTGGTATAATAAACCCGGAATTTATCCGCAAAGGAGGCTTTCTCATGATCTCCACCAAGGGCCGCTATTCCGTCCGCATCCTGCTGGATCTGGCGGAGCACCGCAACGGCGGCTATATCCCCATGAAGGAGGTGGCCGCGCGGCAGGACATCTCCTTGAAATATATTGAGCGCCTGATGCCCGCCCTGAAGTCGGCGGGACTGATCGACAGCGTCCACGGCGCCGGCGGCGGCTACCGCTTGACCCGTGAGCCGGAGGCCTACACGCTGTGGGAGATCCTGACGCTGGCGGAGGGCGATCTGGCGCCGGTGTCCTGCCTCCAGCGGAACGCCGCGCCCTGCCAGCGGGCGGCGGAGTGCCGCACGCTGCCGGTGTGGCAGGGGTATTACGACCTGACCCGGGACTACTTTTCCGGTATCACGCTGGCCGATCTGATGAACACGCCCCAGGGGGATAACTATGTGATCTGATACATGCCCCGCGGCAGAAGCCGCGGGGCATGTACCGCACAAAAAAGCGGAGTGCGTCAGCACTCCGCTTTTTTGTTGTCTGCTCAGTCCGCGAACAGCGGCGTGGACAGGTAGCGGTCGCCGGTATCCGGCAGCAGCACCACGATGTTCTTGCCCTCGTTCTCCGGGCGCTTGGCGATCTCGATGGCCGCCCACAGCGCCGCGCCGGAGGAGATGCCCACCAGCACGCCCTCGCTGCAGCCCATCTCCTTGCCCAGCTTGAAAGCATCGTCGTTCTCCACGGGGATGATCTCATCGTACACCTTGGTGTCCAGCACGTCGGGGACGAAGCCGGCGCCGATGCCCTGGATCTTGTGGGAGCCGGCTACGCCGGTGGACAGCACGGCAGAGGACTTGGGCTCCACCGCCGCCACCTTTACGGCGGGGTTCCTGCCCTTCAGGTACTGGCCCACACCGGTGACGGTGCCGCCGGTGCCTACGCCGGCCACGAACCAGTCCACCTGACCGTCGGTGTCGGCCCAGATCTCCGGGCCGGTGGTCTCAAAGTGGGCCTTGGGGTTGGCGGGATTCACGAACTGGCCGGGCACGAAGCTGTCGGGGATCTCCTTGGCCAGCTCGTCGGCCTTGGCAATGGCGCCCTTCATGCCCTTGGCGCCCTCGGTAAGCACCAGCTCCGCGCCGTAGGCCTTCATGATCTGGCGGCGCTCCACGCTCATGGTCTCCGGCATGACGATGATGATGCGGTAGCCCCGGGCTGCCGCCACGGAGGCCAGACCGATGCCGGTGTTGCCGGAGGTGGGCTCGATGATGACGCTGCCGGGCTTCAGGACGCCCTTGGCCTCAGCGTCGTCGATCATGGCGCGGGCCACGCGGTCCTTCACGCTGCCGGCGGGGTTAAAGTACTCCAGCTTGGCCAGGATCTTTGCCTTCAGGCCGAACTTCTTCTCAATATGGGTCAGCTCCAGCAGCGGCGTCTTGCCGATGAGCTGGTCAGCGGATGTATAAATGTTGGACATAATGATCCTCCTTTTCTTCGATCACGTCAGTTTGTTGTCTGTATCTCTTTATCGTATGGTGCGCCCGGAGGCGGAACAGCCGCCGCGGCAACATCGAAAGTCCGTATGGTCTGCGGGCCGTGTCCTCATGGCACACCCTCCTGTTCTTCGGAATTACTACCTATCCGGTAGGTTGGTTATGTTATACCACGCCGGTCTCCGTTTGTCAACAGGAAATTTCCGCGCCGACCGATTTTTTTCACCCCCGGCCCGCCCCGGCATAGAATGAGAACGGAGAGGGATTCTCCGCATTTTTTGTGACAGGAGGTCACAGGTTTTATGAGCATACATCTCCGTCATGCTGCCGCCTGCTATCAGGCCCCCGACGGGGAGGTGGAGGCGGTACGCGACGTATCCTTTGACGTGGCGCAGGGGGAGTTCGTCAGTCTGGTGGGGCCGTCCGGCTGCGGCAAGTCCACGCTGCTCAGTGCCATCGCCGGGCTGGAGCCTCTGTCCGGCGGCGCCATTGACGTGGCGGGCAGGCCCGTGACGGGGCCGACCCGCCACATCGGGTTCATGCCCCAGCGGGATCAGCTGTTTGAGTGGAAAAGCATCTGGGACAACGTGACGCTGGGTCTGGCGGTGCAGCGTGAGAGAGGGAGCGCCGCCTATGACCATGTCGCGGAGCTGCTGGAGCGCTACGAGCTGGCGGGCTTCGCCAGAAAGCGGCCCTGCCAGCTGTCCGGCGGCATGCGCCAGCGCTGCGCCCTGATCCGCACGCTGGCCACCGATCCGGAGATCCTGCTGCTGGATGAGCCGTTCTCCGCCCTGGATTACCAGACCCGCCTTGCGGTGTCGGCGGACATCTGGCGCATCATCCGGCAGGAGGGCAAGACCGCCCTGCTGGTGACCCATGACATCGCGGAGGCGGTGAGCATGTCTGACCGGGTGGTGGTGCTGTCCGCCCGGCCCGCCGTGGTGAAAACGGTGCTGGACATGGGGACGCTGCGGGGGCTGCCTCCGCTGGAGCGGCGGAATACCCCGGAATTTCACCGCTTTTTTGACTTGATTTGGAAGGAGCTGGATGTGCATGGCTGACACCCCGCTGTCCCCGCGCCGGCTGGCGTATCTGTCCGGCGTCCGGCGGCAGAAGCGCCGCATCCGCATCTGGCAGATCGCGCTGCTGGTTGGCCTGTTCGGCTTCTGGGAGCTGAGCTGCCGGCTGGGCCTTTCCGACGGCTTTCTGGTCAGCTGCCCCAGCCGTATGGCGGCCACGTTCTGGTCGCTGTGCCGCTCCGGCCAGCTGCTGCACCACATCGGCGTGTCCTGCCTGGAAACGGTGGCCGGCTTCACCGTCGGTACGCTGCTGGGCACGGCGGTGGCTGTGCTCATGTGGTGGTCGGACACGGCGGCCCGCATCCTCGACCCGTACCTTGTGGTGCTGAACGCCCTGCCGAAAACGGCACTGGGCCCTATTTTTATCGTCTGGATGGGCGCGGGCACGGGTGCCATCGTCACCATGACACTGGCCATCTCGCTGATCGTGACCATCCTGAACATGTACACGGGTTTCCGGGCCACCGACCCGGAAAAGGTGCGCCTCATGCGCACGCTGGGAGCCACGCGGCGTCAGATCCTGTGGATGCTGGTGTTTCCCGCCAACTGCCCCACCCTGTTTTCCACGCTGAAGGTGAACGTGGGCCTTTCGTGGGTGGGTGTCATCATGGGCGAGTTCCTTGTCTCGCGCGCCGGTCTGGGCTATCTCATCGTCTATGGCTCGCAGGTGTTCAACATGGATCTGGTGATGACCAGCGTGCTGATCCTTGCGGCTGCGGCGGTGCTGATGTACCTGCTGGTGCTGCGCGGGGAAAAAATATTGAACGACTATTGGGGGGTACGATCATGAAAAAACTGCTGACATTTTTCTGCGTCGCCGCCCTGCTGCTGCCGGTGCTGCTCACCGGCTGCGGCAGCGGCGGGCAGGCCGCGTCCGTCACCGTCCGGCTCAACGAGGTGACCCACTCCGTATTTTATGCGCCGCAGTATGTGGCCATGAGTCAGGGGTTCTTCGCCGACGAGGGGCTGGATGTGGAGCTGACCAACGGCGGCGGCGCGGATAAGGTCATGACCGCCGTGGTGTCCGGCAGCGCTGACATCGGGCTGGCCGGGCCGGAGAGCTGCATCTACATTTACAACCAGGGCAAGGACGATCATCCCATGATCTTCGCACAGCTGACCAAGCGTGACGGCTCGTTCCTGGTGGGCCGCACCGACGGCACCTTCTCCTGGGACGATCTGCGGGGCAGCACGGTCATCGGCGGCCGCAAGGGCGGTGTGCCGGAGATGACGCTGGAGTATGTGATGAAGCAGAACGGCGTCGTCCCGCAGGTGGACGCGGTGGTGGACACCTCCGTGCAGTTCAATATGATGGCCGGGGCCTTCACCGGCGGGCAGGGGGACTACGTGACATTGTTTGAGCCTACCGCCACCGAGGTGGAGCGGGCCGGACACGGCTACGTCCTGTGCTCCATCGGCGAGGAGTCCGGCGAGATCCCCTACACCGCCTATTTCGCCAGCCAGAGCTATATGGACGCCCATCCCGACGTGGTGCAGGGCTTCACCAACGCCATCGCCCGGGCACAGCGCTGGATCACGGAGCACACCGACCGGGAGGTAGCGGAGGCCATCTGCGGTCAGTTTCCCGATACCAGCCTTGACGTGCTGGAGGCCGTCACCGCCCGCCACCGCCAGATAGACGCGTGGAACACCGTGCCCATGATGGAGCAGTCCGCGCTGGAGCGGCTGGAAGCGGTGATGACCGAGGCCGGCGAGCTGCAGAAGGCGGACTGGGTGGACTTCAGCCGTCTGGTGGATAACAGCTTCGCGGAAAAAGCCGCCGCCCAGCTGGGGTGAAAAAATAAAGAGAGCCGCCCTTGGGCGGCTCTCTTTTACGCTATTCCTCTGTCGGCAGGGAAATGTCGCCATGCTCCTTTTCGTAGGCAGCTACATACTGTTCAAGCGCAAATTCGATCTCTTTGTTGGCGGAACGTTTATGCGCGGCTGCGATCTGCCTTACCTTGCCCAACAGTTCCTCGGATACCCGCAGGGAAAATGGCGTATAGTAGTTTGCCATGACATCACCCACTTCAATTTGATGGCTTGATGATATCATTTCGCTGTTGTATAATAAGAATGCACAATGACATCAAATAGATATCAAAAACGGAGGACAGAAAGCGATGGCAGATTATAAGGCCATGTATTTGGCGGCAATGGATGCTATGGAGCGAGCAATAGAAGCGCTGACGGAGGCCCAGCAAAAATGCGAGGATCTGTATGTGGAGACTTGTGGAGAACATATTTTGCGTTGGCCAGAAAATGTGCTGTGCAGACGGGACACGGACGAATAAAGAGAGAGCCGCCATTGGGCGGCTCTCTTTTACTCTTTCACGTCTGTCACGTCCTCGTCAGCTGGGCGCACAGCAGGCGGCTGACGGCGTCAGCCAGCCAGCCGGCGGTGGGGATGCGCTCCAGCGCCGCGCCGTAGATGCGGTGGGCGCTGTCCAGCTCCTGATCGGAGCCGGTGAAGATGCACACAGGGCGGATGCCCTGCCGCCGGAGGGCGGCGGCCTCCCCGGCGGTATCCTCCACGCCCCGCTTGCCGCTGTAACTGTGGCCGCCCAGGGGCAGCGCGCCCACGGGGATGCGCTGGTCGTCGTTGGGACTGGCGTCCGACAGCAGCAACAGCAGCCGGTTCTCCACGGTGCTGCGGCGCATGAGCCAGCCCATGGCCCGCAGGGCCAGACCGTCCCGGTTCCACCCGGCGGCGGTGTAGTCGAAGCAGGCGTCGTTCTCCTCCGGATGGCCGAAGTCCCGGAGGATGCGCAGTACGGTACAGCCGCTGACGGAGCAGAAAAAGCTGACCCGTACCGGGATATGGCACCGCGTCAGGCTTTCCGCGATGAGGTAGGCCTGGGTGGCCAGCTTCTCCTGCTGCAGATTCTGGGAGGCGGAGCCGTCCAGCAAAATGTCCACCGACAGCTCGTCCGGCTCATCGGGCCGGCGGCGCAGGAACACCTGCTCGTCGTCCAGCGCGGCGGCTCGCCACGCCAGCGACGGCTGGAGCCGGCCCGCCCGTGCCCCTGTGCCGCCGTCGTCCTGCCGCAGCAGCAGGACGTTCTGCAGCTTCTGGGTCAGCTGGTGCAGGGCCATCTGGTTCTCCGTGAGATGCGCCTGATAGTAGGCGCGGTTCTTGGCCCGCTGCTGGCGGAAGTGCTCCGCGTCCCACGCGGCATTGGGGCCGGGAGGATGGTCCGGCGGCGTGCCGCGGGTGAAGTGCAGGCGGCAGTTTCTATGGGGGCCGGTGCACAGCAGGTGCTCCGCCTCCGCCAGCTCCGCCGGCGTCAGCATGGACACGCCGAAGCAGTCCTCTACATACCGCCGCAGAATAGGCTCCGGTGTGCGGCCCTGTAAAAACGACAGGAGCCGGGGCGCCTGCCCGGCTCCGCCGCCGCTGTCGGTGTGGGACAGCGCCCGCAGGGCGTTGGGCTTGATGAACCGGATGCCGCCGCCCTTTGTCAGGGAGCGCCCGGCCCATGCCGCCCACTGGCGGTCGGTGACGCTGCGCCGCGCCCGGTTGAAATATTGATATAGAAGCTCCTCCGTTTTACGGCTCAGCGTCTGCTCGTCCCACGCGGGGGAGAAGGCCAGTCCGTCCAGCAGGGCGGCCTGCCACCCGTCCTCCGTGTGGGGCGCGCCCAGTATCCGGGCGGCCCAGCTGTGCCGCAGCGCCGGTATCTGCCGGGGGTCGCCGCCCTCGCCGCCCTCCGCCAGCAGGCGGCGGGCATACGCGCGCCGCAGGGCGTCCAGCGCCGGACGGCGGGGCGATTCCTTTTCATAGACAGCGTGCTCCAGCCCCAGCCAGAACACATCCGTGTACAGCCCGCCCTGGGGCTGCTGCTGAAAGGCGTGGAGCATGGGTTGGAACCGGGAAAAGTCGTAGTCCCGGCGGGCAAGACCCATCACCGTGTTCATATACAGCTCCGGATCGCCCTCCGGGTCGAAGGCGGCCTGCTCCGGCTGCACGTCGTAGCGCCCGGAGCCGTTCCAGATCTGGTTGACGGCCCGGCGGTTCTGTAATTCCTCCCGGTCCATGTTACGCTCCGAACAGCTGGCTGCGGCTGAGATCCTGCGGGATCCGTGCCCACACCGTGTCGGCGGCCAGCTGCCGCTCAAAGGGCTCAAAGGCCTTGTTGATGATACCCAGCTTCATGGCCTGCCCGGAGGGGATGCCCGTCTCCATCAGGCGCAGCGCCGCCAGCAGGCCCCGGAGATCCAGCGCCTTGGTGGAGATCTCGCCGCTGTCGCACTTCTGCCGCAGGTCGCGGAACAGCAGGGCGAACTGCTCCGCCCACTTGGGGGACAGGGCAGGGAACGTGCGCCGCAGCAGCTTCTGCAGGTCTGCCTCGGAGATCACCGGCATGTCCAGCACCGCGAAGCGGGATACCAGCGCCTCGTTGAGCTCCCGTGTGCCGGCGTAGCCATAGTTCATGGTGCCGATAAAGCGGGTGGCGTCGTCCAGTGTGATGCGCTCATAGCCCGGCACGTCGATGACCCGGCGGTGGTCCAGCGTGGCGTGGAGCACCGCCAGCGCCTCGTTCTTCGCCATGTTCACCTCGTCCAGCACGCCGAAGCCGCCCAGCCGTGCGCAGCGGCAGATGGGGCCCTCACGGAACACCACCTCGCCCTTCTGCAGGGTGTCCGCGCCGATAAGGGCGGCGGCGTCCACATTGACGTACATGGACACATCCCACACGGGGCGGCCGAATACGGCGGCCAGATCCTCCGCCAGTACGTTCTTGCCGGTGGCCTTCGGCCCTGCCAGCAGCAGATGCTGGCCGCACAGCAGCGCCGCCGCCGCGCTCTCCCAGACCTCCCGGCCGTAGTAGAGGCACTGGGGCACAGGGATCCGGGCCTCCGCCTCCGGCGGCACGGGATGCGCCGCCCGGAAGTGCTGTATCTCCTCCAGCAGCGCCGGGTCGATGCCCTCGTCGCGCAGCTCCTTCCAAATATCCATCACTTCGCCCCGTTTCTCTTTTTGATGCCGTATTATACGCCCACCGGGCGCTAAGAGCACGTTAAGGTTTCGGAAAATGGAAAAAGCAGGAGGCCGTCCGACGGACGGCCTCCTGCTTTAAGGGGAGAGACGGCTTTCGCCGATCAGTGTTCCTCATTGGGGCGCTGGAAGACACGCTCCTCATGAGTACGGGAATGGCCGGGCAGAAGGGAGGCTGCCAGACCGAAAACAGCGGCGGGGAGCAGCCAGCTCAGGCCCAGATCATACAGGGGCAGGCTGGCCACGAAGGGGATGCGGACACCGTGGGCGGTGAGGGTGCACAGCACGCTGGTGATCAGCGCGCCGATGACGGCGCCGCGGCTGACGCGGTCCGGCACACGGGGCATCAGCAGGGAGATGAAGATCAGCACCAGCGTGGGCGGATAGATCACATCCAGCACGGGGGCGGCCACGGCCACGATGCGGTCGAGGCCCAGGTTGGACACCACGGCGCTGAACACGCAGATGGCGATGACAAACGCTTTGTAGGGCACCTTGCCGCGGCACAGCTCGGCAAAGTAGGCGGCGGCGGAGCTGGTCAGGGCGATGGCAGTGGTGACGCAGGCCAGGCCCACCACCACACCGAACAGGATCATGCCCACCTTGCCCATGAGGGCCTCCACGATGGCCATGATCAGCTGGGCGCGGCCGATGGCGCCGGTGTACTGGGCGGACACGGTGGCGCCCAGATAGGCAAGCCCCATGTACACGGCCAGCAGCAGGACGCCGGCCAGTACGGCGGCGCCGCTGACCACCCGGAACTGCTTTTTGCCGTTGTCGTAGCCCTTGGCGGTGACGCTCTGCAGCACGATGATGCCGAAGGGCAGCGCGGCCAGAGCGTCCATGGTCTGATAGCCGGCCTTGATGCCGGTGACGGCCACATTGGCGATCTGGGGCAGGGCGGCGATGTCGCCCAGCGGGGTAACGATGCCCTTGATGATGATGGCGAACAGACCCAGCAGCAGCAGCGGCGTCAGGAGCTTGCCCACGATATCCACCACGGCGGACTCCTTGATGCACAGGGCCAGGATCACCGCGAAAAACAGCACGGAAAACAGCACCGGGGACACGCCGGACAGATTGGGGGAAATGGCCATCTCAAACGTGGTGGCGGAGGTGCGGGGGATGGCCACCATGGGGCCGATGCACAGGATGATGGCGCACATCAGGATCTCGGAGGGCACCTTGCCTACGCGGAGGGTCACAGCCTCGCTGCTGCCCACGCGCAGCAGAGCGAACATGCCCAGCAGCGCCAGACCGATGTCGGCGATGAAGTAGGTGGAGAAGCCCGCCAGCCACTGAGGCCCGGCCTCCATGCCCAGATAGGGCGGGAAGATCACGTTGCCCGCGCCGAAAAACATGGAAAACAGCGCAAAGCC
>URST01000064.1 GCA_900550585.1 uncultured Eubacteriales bacterium | reverse complement strand
CTCAGCGGCAAGCGGCAGATCGGCGAGCTGGAGCCCATCGAGCTGGTGCTGACGCTGCTGATCTCCGATCTGGCGTCGGTGCCTATGCAGGATTTCGGCATCCCCCTGCTCAACGGTGTGGTGCCGATCCTGGCGCTGATCGCGCTGTCCACCCTGTTCAGCTGCATCAGCCTGCGGAACGTGCGGTTCCGGTCGCTGGTGTGCGGCGAGCCGGCGCTGGTCATCAAGGACGGCCAGATCCGGCAGGAGGTGATGCACCACAACCGCCTGACGCTGGACGAGCTGATGGAGGAGCTGCGGGGACAGGGCGTGCTGGACATCAACACCGTGAAATACGCGGTGCTGGAGACCAGCGGGCACCTGTCGGTGCTGCTGCGGGCCGACCAGCAGCCCCTGACGGCCCGGCAGATGGCCGTGGCCGTGGAGGACGACGTGTTCCTGCCCACGGTGGTCATCAACGACGGCCGCATCATGGCGGAGAACCTGCGTCTGGCCGGACGGGATGAGAACTGGCTGCGTCAGCAGCTGCAAAAGCGGAAGATCAGGCACGCCCGGGACGTGTTCCTCCTGTCGGTGGACGAGAGCGGCAGCGTGGTGTGCCAGCTGAAGGAGGACGCCCGATGAAAGCCATACGCATCCCCATATTCGTGCTGACGGCGCTGCTGGCCTTCTCCGTGTGCAACGCGGTGCACCTCACCCGCCGCTGCGCTCTGTGGCAGGCGGAGCTGCTGGCGGCGGACCGCGCGGCCCTCTCCGGCGATGCGGCGGAGACGGCGGCGGCTCTGGACCGGCTGGATGCCCTGTGGCAGGCCGATCAGGTCTATCTGCACATCGTGGTGTCCCACGAGGACATCAACAACGCCGAAACGCTGCTGCGCCGTGCCGTCCTGCTGTGTCAGGCGGACAGCGAGGAGCTGCGCCCCACGCTGGCCGAGCTCCGCGCCTGTCTGGGCATGGTGGCGGAGACGCAGCAGATCAGCATCAAGAATATCCTGTGACTTACTTCTCGCTGAGCAGCTTGTTCAGCTCGCTCATGAAGGTGTTGATATCCTTGAACTGGCGGTAGACGGAGGCGAAGCGGACATAGGCCACCTCGTCGGCCTTCTTCAGCTTCTCCATGACCTTTTCGCCGATGACCTCGGTGCTGACCTCGCGCTCCAGCGCGTTCTGCAGCTCCTGCTCGATCTCCATGGCCATGCGCTCCATGTCCGCCACGGGGACGGGCCGCTTTTCGCAGGAGCGCTGGATGCCGCGCAGCACTTTGCTGCGGTCGAAGCTCTGGCGGGAACCGTCCTTCTTGATGACCACCATGGGCAGGCTCTCCACCGTCTCGTAGGTGGTGAAGCGCTTTTCGCAGGACAGGCACTCCCGGCGGCGGCGGATGCTGCTGCTCTCATCGGCAGGGCGGGAATCCACCACCTTGCTTTCCTTATATCCGCAATAGGGACATCTCATATGCTGACCCTCCTGATCTTGCGGCAAAAACGCCGCTGATTGTCAGCAGTATATCACAAATATACAAGATGTGGTAGTCCCCCGGACGATTTTTTTCAGTTGTTTTGGTTTTTCCCCGGCATAAGGGGCATCCATCCCCCGGAAAAGGCATAGAAAACGTACCGTTTTCCCTCCCGCTGCCCCACGGCGGCGAAGCAGAACAGCTCCGTCAGCGGGAAGGGTGCGTCCCGGGGCCACGGCACGGCCACCTGCGCCGCCGCGCCCTCCCGCCGCAGCAGCGTACCGGCGGGAGCGGGCCACGGCAGGCCGTCCGACGGCGCCAGCGGCCGCCATGCCGCCCCCTGCACCGGGCGGGCGCTGCACCGCACCACCTCCCCCAGCGGCGCGGTCATGGCGGCGGAGAACCGCCGGTGCAGACAGCCGTCCTCCGTGACCCCCAGCAGCAGCTCACCCCCGGCGCCGCAGGCGTACAGGCGGTACAATCCGCCGGGCAGGCCGGTGCAGCAGACGCGGAACACCGTGTCCGCGCCGGACGGCTCCACCCGCAGCGTACCCACCCGCCGCTTTTCCAGACAGACCGGCACCTCCATACGGGCCGCCCCCTCCCCGACCGCAAAAAGCAGGTCTGTGCCATGATATGCACAGACCTGCTTCTGACATGCGTTTCACCCGGCGGTCACACCAGATGGCTGCCGGTCAGGCCGAAGCTGACGGCGATGGCCGCGTCCACCTGCTCCATGACGGCGCCGTCCACGCGGCCCATCCGCTCCCGCAGGCGGCGCTTATCCAGCGTGCGGATCTGCTCCAGCAGGATCACGGAATCCTTGGGCAGCCCGCTGCCCTGTGCTGCCAGCGCGATATGGGTCGGCAGCTTGGCCTTGCCCAGCTGGGAGGTGATGGCCGCCGCGATGACCGTGGGGCTGTGGCGGTTGCCGGTGTCGTTCTGCACGATGAGCACCGGGCGCACACCCCCCTGTTCACTGCCCACCACGGGGCTGAGATCGGCGTAGTATATGTCGCCGCGTCTGACAATCGTATCCACAAAGTTCACACTCCGCCGCAAGAAGTACCGGAGGGATCTATGTCCTCAGGTCACTTCCATTGTCCCACGCAGCCGCGGAATTTATACCCTTTGCGCATCAGTAAATTCCGGATTTGTTCCGCCCGTTGTATCCTATGCGGCCGCGGGGCGGGGCGTACCGTCAGAATCGCAGCAGCAGCTCCTTTTCCACCTCCTGCCCGTTCTGCAGGTACACCCGGGGCACCCGCTTGCTGACGGCGCAGGTCAGCTCATACGAAATGGTACCGGCCAGACGGGCCAGCTCCTCCACCGGATGGACGCGGCCGAAGATCTCCAGCTCGTCCCCCACCTGCACCTCCGGCAGGTCGGTGAGGTCGATCATGCACATATCCATGCAGATGCGGCCCCGCTGCGGGGCGTCGCCGCTTCTGGCGGCAAAGCGGCACTTGCCGCTGAGGCAGCGGAAAAACCCGTCGGCGTAGCCGTAGGGCACCACGCCCATGCGGGTGGTGCGGGGCGTGGTGTACAGCCGTCCGTAGCTGACATCCGTCCCCGGCTCATAGGTCTTGATGGTGCTGACGGTGGTCTTAAGGCTCATCACCGGGCGCAGGCCCAGCTCCGCGGCCAGCGGGCCGCAGCCGTACAGCAGGATGCCGGGGCGCACCATATCCAGATACGTCTCCGGATAGGACGCCACGGCGCCGGAGTTGGCACAGTGCCGGATGGCGAACCGCCGGCCCCGCTTCCGCTCCACCTCCTCCACCACGCGGCGGAACAGGTCGAACTGGGCGCGGGTATAGGCTTCGCTGTCCCCGTCCGGCTCGTCGGACACGGCAAAGTGAGTGAAGATACCCTCCGCCCGCAGGCCCGGCAGGCCGCAGGCATCGCAGATGTCCGCCGTGCCGGTGGCGAAGTGGTCGCCGGCCACCAGATAGCCCAGCCGGGACATGCCGGTGTCCACCTTGATGTGCACCGTCAGCTCACCGCCGCAGCGCACCGCCTCCTCGCTGTATTCCAGCGCCTTGGCCTGGCAGGACACCGCCTGCGTGATGTGCAGGTCGATGAGGTTCTTCACCTGCTCCCGGGGCGTGTGGCCCAGGATCAGGATGGGCATGGTGATGCCCCCGGCCCGCAGCTCCATGGCCTCGTCCAGGCTGGACACGGCCAGATAATCCGCTCCCAGCGTCTGCAGCGCGCGGGATACCTGCACGGCGCCGTGTCCGTAGCCATCGGCCTTCACCACGCCCAGAAACTTCACGTCCGGGCCTGTGCGCTGCCGCAGCGCATGATAATTGCAGGCCAGCGCGTCCAGATCGATCTCGGCCCATGTTCTCCTCAGTGTAGATTCCATCCTTTATCCCTCCGATGTGGTACAGGTGAAGGCCAGCAGCTTCGCTGTCAGCACCACCTGTTCATTCTGTGAAAACTCCGCGTACCGCGGGAAAAGCCCCTCCTCGTCCAGCCACACGGCGCACAGCACCTTGTCGCCGCCGGGGGCGGTGGTGTCCAGCGTCAGGCGCAGGCAGGGGCTGTCCTCCAGCATCTCGCCGCCCTGCTCCAGCACATAGCCCTCCGCCAGCGCCCGCAGCAGGTACGGCAGGCAGTTGGCCGGGCAGACATCCAGCGACGCTCCCGCCGGTAATTGCAGGCCGTCGCAGGAGATCGTCATGTCCTCCCCCGACACGATGGCGGTGAGGCCTGCCAGCTCGCCGGGCGCGGTAACGGTGGTGACGGAGTCCCCCGCCGCGTCATAGCGGCACTGCAGCGTGAACGTTCGGCTGTCCGCGGACGTGTGGCTGGTGACCTCCGCCTCCATCTGGGCCGTTCGTACCGTGCGGTACTGCTCCTGCACGGCGTTTCCCGTCTCCGCGCCGCCGCAGCCGCACAGCAGCAGGCACAGCAGCAGCGGTCCTATGATCCTTTTCACGGTCATCCCTCCTTTTCAGGAAGGCTCTCCGCTATTCCACCTCTTTCAGTGCGTAGGGCAGCTTCTCTAACAGGTCGGTGGGGGTCATGCCCCGCCGTCCCTTCTCCGCCGCGGCCAGATCACCGGCCCGCCCGTGGAGCCACACGGCGCAGCAGCAGGCGTCGAACGGCGCCATGCCCTGGGCCAGCAGGCTGGCGGTCATGCCGGTGAGGATGTCGCCGCTGCCGCCCTTTGCCATGCCGTCGCTGCCGGTGGTGTTCACCGCCAGGCGCCCGTCCGGTGCGGCGATCACCGTGCGGTGACCCTTCAGCACCAGATAGACGCCCCGCCGGGCGGCATAGGCCGCCGCCCCGCTCTCCCGGCCCCGGCTCACATCGCCGCCGGCACGGAAGAACTCCCCCTCGTGGGGCGTCAGCACCGTCACAAGGCCGCGGCGGAGGGACAACTCATCTATATGCCGCTCCAGCGCGTTTATGCCATCGGCGTCCAGCACCAGCGGCCTGTCCAGCGTCAGCAGGCGGCGCACCAGCCCGTCGCTCTCCGCGCTCCGTCCCATACCGCAGCCCACGGCCGCGGCATCGCACCCGGCGGCGCGGCGGCGGATATCCTCCTCCGCCGCCAGACACAGCTTTCCGTCCAGGGCCGGCAGCGGGTGGGGCATGGCCTCGTCGGACTTCACCGCCGTGACCTGCCAGATGTCGGCGGGCACGCCCAGAAACACCAGTCCGCAGCCGCTGCGGACGGCGGCGCGGGAGCAGAAGACCGGTGCGCCGGTATAGCCCACGCTGCCGCCCAGCACATAGACCTTTCCGAAATCTCCCTTGTGACCCTCCGGGTCCCGGCGGGGCATGGCGGCACGCACATAGGCGGCGTCCAGCATCAGCATCTGCGGTCACTCCTTTCCGGTATCATCGTCGGATTTTTGTTCAGTATACCACATTTGTCAATTGCCGTTTCTGCTATTTTTGTTGCGTGATGTGAAAAAAGTGCTTGCAAGTTCCGGCTTCGTGTGGTATAAATGGGTGCATCAAAGGAAAAAGTGATGAACGGGAAGATCTGCGGCTCACGCATCTCCAAGAGAGGGCCGGCCACCGGCTGCAAGCCGGCCTGAGACGCATCGCAGTGTTCGCCCGGGAGCTGCCGCGAGGAAATGCGCGGACGGGTCATCCTCCGTTAACGGGAAACGAGTGCGCGGGCTTTGTCCGCGAAGCTGGGTGGTACCACGGAAGCGTCGCCTTTCGTCCCATGTCATGTGGGATGAAAGGTGTTTTTTTATCCCCAAAAGCGA
Organism: uncultured Eubacteriales bacterium; assembly: GCA_900550585.1. Classification (GTDB taxonomy): domain Bacteria; phylum Bacillota; class Clostridia; order Oscillospirales; family Oscillospiraceae; genus Vescimonas. The sequence continues at coordinate 6,312 of URST01000064.1, read as the reverse complement.
AACTCTCAAAAGGAGGCATCACATTATAATGAAAGAGAAACTGGAAAAGCTGCTCACCGAAGGCAAGGCCCGGATCGAGGCCGTCGGCAGTGAGCCGGAGCTGCAGGAGGTCAAGGCGCTGCTGCTGGGCAAGCAGGGCAGCCTGACGGAGCTGCTGAAGGAGCTGCCCAAGCTGGACGTGTCCCTGCGCCCGGAGATGGGCAAGGCGGTGAACCAGGCCAAGGCCCAGCTCACCCAGCTGCTGGACGAGCGCCGCAATGAGCTGAAGATGAAGGCGTCCGAGGTGGACCCCGACTTCGACATCTCCGTGCCGGGCACGCTGCCCCCCAGCGGCGGCCTGCACCCCATCACCCAGATGTGCTACGACCTGAACGACGCCTTCCGCTCCATGGGCTTCGAGATCTACGAGGAGGACGACATCACCAGCGAGCTGTACGGCTTCGACAACCTGAACTTCCCTCCCAACCACCCCGCCCGCGAGAGCATGGACACCTACTGGCTGGCCGATCATGACAAGGGCGAGTGCTGGGACAAGCTGTGCCTGCGCCCCCACCTGACCGGCGGCTCCGTCCGCTACATGCAGACCCACAAGCCCCCCTACCGCTTCGTCTACCCCGGCAAGGTGTACCGCAACGAGACAACGGACGCCCGTCACGAGCGCGCCTTCTTCCAGTATGAGGCGCTGATCGTGGACAAGGACTTCACCTTCGCCTCCGGCAAGGTGATGATCAAGAGCATCCTCAGCAAGGTGTTCGGCCGGGATGTCCCGGTGCGGATGCGCGCCGGCTTCTTCCCCTTCGTGGAGCCGGGCTTTGAGATCGACATGGGCTGCCTGGTCTGCGGCGGCAAGGGCTGCAGCGTGTGCAAGCATGTGGGCTGGATCGAGGTCATGCCCGGCGGCACGCCCCACCCCAATGTCCTGAAGGCTGCCGGCCTGGATCCCGACGAGTACACCGGCTTCTATGTCAACATCGGTCTGGACCGTCTGGTCATGATGCGCTACGGCGTGGACGATGTCCGCCTGTTCCACAGCGCCGACCTGCGGTTCCTTGAGCAATTCCATTGATGAGGGAGGGCTGCTGAAATGAAAGTATCACTGAATTGGATCCGGGACTATGTACAGCTCCCGGAGGATATGGACCTGAAGCGTCTGGCCTATGACCTGACCATGTCCACCGTGGAGGTGGAGGACGCCACCGACCTGGGTGCCTCGTTCCACGACATGGTGGTGGGCCAGATCCGTGAGGTCCTGCCCCATCCCAATGCAGACAAGCTGCGTATCTGCCGCACCGACATCGGCGGCGGCGACATCAAAGAGATCGTCTGCGGCGGCTCCAACCTCCGCGACGGCATGAAGGTGGCCGTGGCCCTGCCCGGCTCCGTCTGCCGCTGGCACGGCGAGGGCGAGCCTGTGGAGATCAAAAAGAGCAAGCTCCGGGGCGTGGACAGCTACGGCATGATCTGCGGCGCCGTGGAGATCGGCCTTGCCGACCTGTTCCCCACCGACGGTGAGGCCGTCATCCTCGACCTCAGCGATTTTGACGCCCCTGCCGGCACGCCGCTGGCCGACGCGCTGGAGCTGAACGACATCATTCTGGAGATCGACAACAAGTCCATGACCAACCGCCCCGACCTGTGGGGCCATTACGGCATCGCCCGTGAGCTGGCGGCGCTGTACCACCTGCCCATGAAGGAGTTCCCCCACTTCGACCGGAACGTGGAAAACACCGCCGGGTTCCATGTCACCGTGGAGGACGCGGAGCGCTGCCCCCGCTACCTCTCCGCCCAGATCGAGGGCCTGTACGTCAAGCCCGCCCCCTACCGGATGCAGAGCCGTATCTGGCGTGTGGGCATGCGGCCCATCAACGCGCTGGTGGACATCACCAACTATGTGATGCTGGCCACGGGCCAGCCCACCCACGCCTTCGACTCCGACCACATCGCCGGTCACGTCATCGTGCGCCGCGCCGGTGAGGGCGAGAAGCTGCTGCTGCTCAACGGCAAGGAGCTGGCTCTCACCAGCGACGACCTGACCATCGCCGACGACGCCGGCGTCGTGGGTCTGGCCGGCGTCATGGGCGGCGCCAAGGACTCCATCCTGCCGGAGACCAGCAAGGTCATTCTGGAGGTGGCCAACTTCCAGGCCGCCGGCATCCGCCGTACCGCCCTGCGCTACGACAACCGTACCGAGGCCTCCGCCCGGTACGAAAAGGCCATCGACCCCGAGCGCTGCGACCAGGCCTTCGACCTGTCCATGCAGCTGTTCCGCGAGCTGTATCCCGAGCTGCAGGTCACCGGTCTGGTGGACCAGTACCCCGTGCCCCTGAAGAAGGCCGAGATCGACGTGCCCATCAGCTGGCTGGAGCGCCGCCTGGGCAAGACCCTGACGCCGGAGGACGTGGCCCACAAGCTGGAGCCGCTGGGCTTCCAGCTGACCTTCGACGGCGACAACATGCATGTGGTGGTACCCACCTGGCGCTCCACCGGCGATGTCAGCATCAAGGCCGACATCATGGAGGAGGTCGCCCGGATGTACGGCTACGAGAACTTCGAGGCCGAGCCCATCACCACCTCCTTCGACGGCGCCATCAACCAGCTGGACAAGGATCTGGAGCGCCACATCAAGGAATACCTCTCCATCCGCTGCGGCATGCAGGAGATCTTCACCTATCCCTGGATGGACGAGACGTATGTCAACGCCATCCTCCAGAGCACCGACGGCATCCTGTCCCTGTCCACGCCACCGTCCCCCGCCGAGCGCTTCATCCGCTCCTCCCTGCTGCCCAACCTGTGCAAGGCTGTGGCTAAGAACGAGCGGTACTACGGCGACTTCGCCATCTTCGAGACGGCCCAGGTGTTCCGTGACGAGAACTACACCACCCCCTATGATGCGCGGGAGAAGCTGCCCTCCCAGCGCAAGAACGTGGCCGGTGCCTTCGTGTCCGCCGGTAAGGACGTGACGGCCCTGTTCCGCAAGGCCAAGGGCGTCGTGGAGCTGATGCCCCGCTACACCCACATGGAGAGCTACACCCTCAAGCAGGTGGAGAAGCCCGTGTGGGCCGACGAGGTGGTCTGGCTGAACATCTATCTGGGCGAGCAGCACATCGGCGACCTGGCCCTGCTGAGCAAGCGGGTGTCCATGGCCTGCGGCATCAAGAACGTCAACGTCATGCTGTTCCAGCTGGATCAGGACGCGCTGGTACCCCTGCGCTCCCGCACCAATACCTTCACCCACCTGGCCGAGTACCCCATGACCGACTACGACATCTCCCTCCTGCTGGACGGCGAGGTGAAATGGGCGGATGTGGCCCAGACCATCGGCGGCGTGAAGAACGAGCTGCTCCACGGCGCGTCTTTCGTGGACGAGTACCGCGGCAAGCAGGTGCCGGAGGGCAAGAAGTCCCTGACGGCCCGGCTCACCATCGGCTCCCGGGAAAAGACCCTGACCTCCGCCGAGATCGAGGAGGTCGCCAACACCGTGCTGAAGAAGCTGACCAAGCGCTTCGGCGCGGAGCTGCGCTCCCGCTGACGGGCGCCACTTTTTCCGGCGCGGCGCGTTTTTCCTCTTTACAGAAACGGGGAAATGGCGTATACTGAAAGGGATATGAGAGAAAGGCGGTGCCAATATGGACGATTACACCAGAAAGTTCAACGCGGCTGAGGACAAGGATCAACAGGTCCACTACATCCTGACCACCGTCTACGAATCCCTGAAGGAAAAGGGCTACGACCCCATCAACCAGATCGTGGGCTACATCCTGTCGGAGGACCCCACCTACATCACCAACCACAACTCCGCCCGGACGCTGATCTGCAAGATCGACCGGGACGAGCTGCTGCAGGTGCTGGTCAAGAGCTATCTGGAGCTGTAAAATGCGTGATAAAAAATGCCGCGCGGCCTGGCTGCGCGGCATTTTTTCTGCACATCCCCCCTGTTTCGGCAGAGTATGCCTGATTTTTCCTGCCGGTGCGCGTTGACAGCGGCAGGCAGATGTGTTACAATTTGGTTACAAAGTTTTCAACGGAGGTACTTCACATGGCAGACGTGAAAAAAGGCGAAGGCCTTGTCTATAAAAATCATCCCCTGCGCCGGGTGGACAATCTGATCTACTACGGCAGCATGGCTGACAAATACATCGTCATGTTCCAGATCCTGGACACCAAAAAGGAGCAGGACATGGACGTGGCCACCCGCGTATCCGTGCAGCTGCAGCTGACGGACCCCGACCTGCGCTCCCGCGACCGTGTGGTGAAGAAGTCCGAAAAGGACAGCCTGTACGCCGCCATGGACGTGGGCACCATCTGGCTGGAGCGGGCGCTGGCCGGAAAGCTGTGAGCCTATGAAACGTACTCTTACTGCGGCACTGGCCGTTATCGTGATGATCTCCGCCGTCACAGGCGTCACCGTCCTCACCGGACGGTTCAAGAACTCCGTGGTGCCGGTGGCCCACGCCATTCCCCTGAATGCATCCGTCTCCCTGCCCTCTGCCTCCTCCAAGCTGGAGAACGCGGCAGGCCCGGCCATGACCTCCGGTGCGGCGCTGTGCGCCGTGGTGACACCGGCCACGCCGGACGCGGTGGAGACTGCCGTGGCCACCATCCAGCGCAAGGCGGAGGAAAAGGCCGCCGCAGAGGCCAAGGCCGCTGCGGAAGCCAAAGCCAAGGCAGAAGCGGAGGCCAAGGCCAAGGCCGCTCAGCAGGCGGCTGCCATGAGCGCCAAGTCACTGGGCAGCGGCGTCATCAACGGCTCCGATGTGCGTCTGCGCAGCGGCGCCGGCACCTCCTCGTCCATTCTGGCCACCCTGTCCAGGGGCACCTCCGTCACCGTATTGTCCCAGGACGGCAGCTGGTACGCCGTTTCCTATAACGGCACCACCGGCTATGTGGCCCAGCAGTATGTGACGCTGGGCGACTCCCTGCCCGCCGACACCGGCAGCACGGACACCTCTGCGGACACCACCACGGACAGCAGCACCGATACCGGCAGCAGCACCGTGCCCTCCGGCAGCTACGGCAGCTCCGCCGTCAGCATCGCCTACCAGTACATGGGTGTGCCCTATGTCTACGGCGGCGCATCCCCCAGCGGCTTCGACTGCTCCGGCTTCACCATGTATGTGTACGCCCAGCTGGGCGTGTCCCTGCCCCACGGCGCCACGCCGCAGCTGAACTACGGCACCTACGTCAGCCGCAGCGAGCTGCAGCCCGGCGACCTGGTGTTCTTCTCCGACGGCAGCTATCCCGCCTCCCATGTGGGCATCTATGTGGGCGATGACCAGTTCATCCACGCCTCGTCCTCCAGCAGCAACGGCTACTGCGTGTGCGTCTCCTCGCTGAACAGCAACTATTACAGCAGGAACTTCGTAGGCGGCCGCCGCTTCTGAATCCCGTAACAAGAGCAAAGCCCTCCGGCAGCGCCGGAGGGCTTTGTTTATTCAGCTTTTCCCGTGGATCTCGCCGCCGCACTTGGGGCATGTGATCACGATCTTTCCCTTGCCGCGGGGCACGCGGCACACCGTTTTGCAGTTGGGGCAGGTGAAGTATTTGTGCTCCTTGTCCATTCGCTGCTGCCTGTTTCCCGCAGCCCGGCGCTTCATGGGCCACCAGACCTTCTCCAGAAAGCGGGCGTTCTCCGCCCGGCGCTTCTGCAGATTCCGGGAGAACACGCGGTAGACCGCCATGACCAGCAGCACCGTGGACAGAAAACTGATGATCGTGTGGATGGTCTGCTGCTTGATAAAGATGTTGGCCACGTCCAGCAAAAGCACCGCCCAGATGGTGGTCAGTCCCAGCTGATCCGCGCCGTTGCGTCCGTACATGAACCGCGACAGCGCATTGCCGATTTTTTGCAGAAAACTCATACGCAAGACCGTCCCCCTGCTTTTTCATCTCAAAGGGTCATTTTACAGGAAAAGTCAGCAAAGGTAAAGACCTTTTATGGAAAATTCACAAAATAGACAAATTTTCGCGGCACACGGCGCGGTCTTGCAAACGTCCCATGCCCCGTGTATAATAGGATAGATATATTCCACACCGGCCCCGGCGAGACTCTGTCAGCCCCGCCGGGGCGGAACGGCAGGCCGCCCCGCCAGCGGGCGAAACCGGCTGCGCCTTCTGCACAGATGCGCGGCGGTCTGCACGTCTTATACTATGCCGCCCCGGCCACTGCCGTGCGGCTGAAAGGAAGTTTCCCATGATCAAGATCGCTCCCTCCATCCTGTCCGCCGACTTTGCCCATCTGGCCCGGGACATCGCGGCCATCTCCACCGCCGACTACGTCCATGTGGACGTGATGGACGGCCTGTTCGTGCCCAA
>URST01000063.1 GCA_900550585.1 uncultured Eubacteriales bacterium | reverse complement strand
ATACGAGATTGCCTCTTGTCTCGTGGGCTCGGAGATGTGTATAAGAGACAGATCGCGGACCGTCCCGCCTCTTTTTATTTCAGGAATAATTGCATGGTGAACTGCATGAGGAAGCTTATTTGCTTCCGGGCGGAATTTATTTTCGGAAATTCAGGAAATTCTTTTTACAGGAATTTGTCCAGCTCCCGCTCCACCTCCGGCATCTTCTTCACGGCGGGACTCTCGATGCGCAGGCCGTCCTTGATGACCATGTGCAGGCTGCGCAGCGCCGTCAGATCCGCCAGCGGGTCCCTGTCGCACACGATGAGATCGGCGGCCTTTCCCGGCTCCACGGAGCCGGTGATATCGCTGATGCCCGCCAGCTCCGCGTTCAGCAGCGTGGCGCTGTACAGCGCGAAGGCCGGCGTCACGCCGCAGTATTTCACAAAGTAGCACAGCTCCCGCCACATGTCGTAGTGGGTGATATAGGGGCAGCCGGTGTCGGTGCCCAGCCCCACGGGGATGCCGTTTTGCAGACACGCTCTGGCCAGCGCCACGATGCCCTCGAACACCACCTTGCCGTTCTCCTGCTGCTCATAGGTGGCGTGGGAGATGCTGCGGTCGAACAGGGCGTAGGGCACGGCGGGAGAGATAGTGGAGATCTGGAATGCGCCCCGTTCCCGGAACAGCCGCAGGATGTCCGCGTCCGGCCGGGCACCGTGCTCGATGGAGTCCACGCCGTTTTCCAGCGCCACCCGGACGCCCTCGGGGCTTTCCACATGGGCGGCCACCTTCATGCCCAGCGCGTGGGCGCGGTCACAGGCGGCCTTCACCAGCGGCGGCTGCATCCGCAGCACGCCCGGCTCGCCCACCACCTCGGCGTCCATGACGCCGCCGGTGATCATCAGCTTGATGAGGTCGGGCTTCTCCGCCGCGATCTTCTCCACACAAGCGGCGGCCTCCTCCGGCGTCCGGGCCTCGTAGGCCAGGGAGCCGTCCATGTGTCCGCCCGGCACGGATACCGCCATGTTGGACGCCACCACGCGGGGGCTCAGGATCTCGCCGGATGCCGCCCGGTCACGGATGATGGTGTCGAAATCCGCCACGCCGCCCACCGTCCGGATGGTGGTGACGCCGCTGAGCAGCTCCGTTCTGGCGTAGCCCTCGCACAGGCGGATGCCCACCCGGCGCATCAGACCGCTGGACGTGATGAGCTTCACCAGCTTTTTGGGGTCGGAGGGCTTCTTTTTCGGCTTGCCGGAGGCCGGCAGGTGGACATGCATATTGATCAGTCCCGGCAGCACATACCGTCCCGCCAGATCCACCGGCTCGTACCCGGCAGGCACCGGCCCGTCGGTGACGGCGGCGATGCGGCTGTCCTCCACGCAGACGGTTTTCCCCGTCTGGGGCGTCATGTCCCGGGTGCCGTCCAGCACCACACCGTTCATCAGCGCGTAGCGCGTCTCGTTTTTATACATGGGAACACCTCCTGAGAATGTTATGCGTCCTTCCTGCCGGATACGTTGGCTGCGAACACGCAGACCAGGATCACCGCCACGCCCAGCATCTGCCAGATGCTGAACGGCTCCTTCAGCAGCACCACGCCCGCCAGCACGGACACCACCGTGGTCACGTTGGAGAAAAGCGATGTCTCCGACACGGACAGGTGGCTGTTGGCGAAGTTCAGCAGGCCGTAGGCCAGCACCGAGGACAAAAGGCCCAGATACAGCACCGCCAGCCAGAACCCGCCGCTGTGGAGGGGCGCGGTGATCATGGGGCTTTGCAGCCCGCCGGCGTGGAGCAACGCCGCGGGGATGAACACCGCCATGCCCACGATGAACATGACATAGGTCATCTCAAAGGGCGTGAACCGTTTGGCCGCGTCGTGGCTGATGCCGTAATACAGCGTGTCGCTGAGCATGGTCAGCAGCAGGAACAGCATGCCCAGTGCGGAGACCGTCACCGCGCCGCCCACGGAGATCAGCGCCACGCCGCCGATGGCGCCCACGGCGCACAGCACCTGCTTCAGCGTCACCTTCTCGTGGAGCACCAGCACGTCCATGAGGATGCAGCACACCGGCACGGCGGCGATGATGGTGCCCGCCACCGCCGAGGAGGTGTACAGGATGCCGTAGTTTTCAAAAATAAAGTAGGCCACCGGCTGCACGATGCCCAGAAGCAGCAGCTTGTACACCGGCTTGCCCCGCAGGGAAAAGGCGAACAGCGGCCCGCCCCGCAGCTTTCCCACCAGCGCGTTGACCAGCACCACCAGCGTCATGGCCGCCACCGCCACCGTGAACCGGAAGGCCAGCAGCACCGTGGGCGCGGCCACTTCCAGCGCCAGCTTGGAGAACATGAAGCTCATGCCGAAGATCACGGCAGAGGCCAAAGCCGCCAGCAGCGACAGTGTGTGGGTCTTTTTCTGCGTCATATCCCGATACCTCGTTTTGTGAATGGGGCGCTGCGCCGCCCGTTTCGGTTGTTATAGCACAACTTTGCCGAAAAAGCAAGCCGCGCCGTCCCCTGGAAAAAGCGTGCCGCCCGCCGGGCGCACCATCTGCACCTCCCGGCAGGCAGGCGAAAGCCCCGCGCACCGCGCGGGGCCTTCGTACCAGCGGCTTGGGGAGAGGGGTGCCGCCGGCTGTGGGAGGTAAAAATTTTGAAGGAAGAAAAGTTGAATGGAAAAAACAGGTTACTTATTGGTGACCTTGCTGACGATGCCGACCACCACAAGAAGACCGGCCAGAGCAGCCAACAGAATGTTCAGACCCATGCTTCAGCGCCTCCTTTCCTGCAGTTCTCTTAACGTGTTTTTAATGTACCACACCGCAAGCGATTTGTAAAACGCATCATATTCATCAAAACCATGAAAAATACTTTGCACCCTGCCGCCGCATATGCTATACTGTCCGCATGAGAGGAGCGTGAGGCCATGAGCGTGGCGAAATACCAGATCTTTCTAAAAACAGTGGCGTGCGGCAGCTTCACGGCGGCGGCACGGGAGATGAACTTCACCCAGTCCGGCGTCAGTCATGCCATCGGCTCGCTGGAGGAGGAGCTGGGGGTGCCCCTGCTGATCCGCAGCCACGGCGGCGTCACGCCTACGGCGGACGGCCGGGAGCTGATGCCTTACTTTGAGAAAATGTGCGCCATGCAGCACCAGCTGGAGCAGCGGGCCGCCGACCTGCGGGGACTGGAGACGGGCCTTGTGAAGGTGGCCACGTTCACCAGTGTGTCGGAAAAGTGGCTGCCCAATATCCTCAAGACGTTTCAGGAGCACTATCCCCGCATCGAGTTCGAGCTGCTGCCTTCCAACTTCAACAACGAGATCAGCGACTGGGTGCTGAAGGGGCAGGCGGACTGCGGCTTCATCAGCCTGCCGGCCCCGGCGGAGAAGTATCTGGACTGCTGGCTTCTGCAGCGGGACCAGTGGAAGGTCATCGTGCCCTGCAACCACCCGCTGGCCGGGGCGGACCCCTTTCCGCCGGAGGCGCTGGAGCAGTACCCGCTGATCCTGCTGGACGAGGGCGACGACTACGAGATCCAGGCGGTGTTCGACACGCTGGGGCTGAAGCCGAAGATCCAGTACACCGTCCAGCAGGATCAGACCATTCTGGCCATGGTGTCCAACGGGCTGGGCATCAGCGTCATGGAGGAGCTGATGCTCTACCGCTGCGCCTATCCGCTGGTGTCCTGCTCCCTGCCCCAGCCGTTTTACCGGAACATCGGCATCTGCGTCAAGGACAAGAATGCCCTGTCCAACAGCACCCGGGCCTTTATCGACCACACCCGCCGGTGGGTGCTGGCCAACTTCCCCGACGGCTGGAATGCCCCACCGCCCACCACCCGCTGACATACCGCAACGAAACGCCGCCCCGTGCCGTCATAGACAGCAGAGGCGGTGTTTTGCCGCAAAGGTTCCGCTGGCGTTTTCCCGCCCGGTGTGGTAGGATGTAGGGATACACCATCCGCAAGGGAGGGAGCGCGTCTTGGAGGACGTACAGATCATCGACCTGTTTTTCCGCCGTGACCCGGCGGCGCTGGAGGCCGTGGAGGCCCGATACGGAAAAAAGTGCCTGGCAGCGGCGTGCCACATCCTGCCGGACCGGCGGGACGCGGAGGAGTGCGTCTCCGACGTGTGGCTGCGGCTGCGGAACGCCATTCCTCCGGAACGGCCCCGGAGCCTGGCGGCCTATATCACCTGCATCGTCCGGCGCGTGGCGCTGGACCGCTGCGATTACAACAGGGCCGCCCAGCGCCGCAGCGACCTGACGGTGGCCTTTGAGGAGCTGGAGGGCTGCCTGCCGGCGGAGGACGCCGCGGCCGCGTCTCTCCAGCGGCAGGAATTTGCCCGTGTGCTCAACGATTTTCTGCGGCAGCTGACACGGCAGAGCCGTACATATTTTATCCGCCGCTACTGGTACGGCGAGAGCATCCGTGAGATCGCGGATGCCTGCGGCGCCGGGGAGGAGAAGATCAAGTCCTCCCTGTTCCGCACCCGCCAGCGGCTGCGGCAGCGCCTGGAAAAGGAGGGGATGCTGTGAACGAGCCTATGCTGCGCATGATGATGGACGCCATCGACGACGAGCTGCTGGAGGAGGCCCAGCGCCCCCTGCCGGTACGGCACCCCGCCCTGCGGTGGGGCACGCTGGCGGCCTGCCTGTGCATTGCCGCCGCCCTGCTGCTGGGCCACCCCTGGCGGGCGGACCGGTGGGACAGCGGCATGGATGCCTCCATGGACGCCGCGCCCTCCGCCGCGCCGATGGAGGGCGCCGACCCGCTTAGCGCCACGCTGGCGCTGCCGGCGGACGCGGTGCGCGTCTCGGACTATGACCTGCACACGGACGCGGGCGGCGTGACCTCCGTCTCCTGCACCGTGGCGGTGGACGGCTGGGACTACGACTACGGCGCGGTCTATACTGCGGAGCCGCTGCCGGCGCCGGACGGCGCCATGCCCTCCGCCAGCTGGGAGGTCAGCGGCCTGACGCTGCTGCTGTACGACGGCGGTGCGGTGGGCTGGTATGACGCGGGCGCCGGTATCCAGTGGTACTGCGTGCCGTGGGACGGCGGCGAGACGCTGGTCACGGCCTTCTCCCTGATGGACGCCCAGGCCTACACGGTGCCGTCCCCGCCGGAGGGCGCGGAGGTGCTGGGGTACGACCTCTTTGATCTGGACGGCATGACCGTCACGGAGGTGTCGTTCCGGTCCGACGGGCTGACGTGGCATTACCGCATGGCACCTACCGGCGACGTGACGGAGCACATTCCAGATATCTCACAGTCTGCCGGCGGCAGCGAGACGGCGGAGGCCGCCGTCCTCTGGTGCGATGCCCGGCTGTGCTGGACGGAGGGCGGCGCAGGCGCCGTCATCTGGAAGGATGTGGTGCCGGGTCTGACGTACAGCCTGACGGTGGACGGCGGCGCTTCGGAGACGGCGCTGACGGATATGGCACAGCGGGTATTTGTCCCCGCGCAGGGGGATAACTGACAGAATGCGGAAAGGGAGGGACCTGCGAAAGCAGGTCCCTCCCTTTTGTGTGTTTTTTATTCGCGGCGCAGGGCCTCGATGGGGTTGAGTTTGGAGGCCTTCACCGCCGGTACGAAGCCGAACACCACGCCGATGACCATGGAGAAGGCCACGGCGATGATGCAGGCCGGGACGCTGATGGCCACCGGTGTGCTCATGATGTGGGACATCATCTCCGCAAGGCCGATGCCGCAGCCCACGCCCAGGATGCCGCCCATGCTGGTGAGCACCGCCGCCTCCGTCAGGAACTGCAGGCGGATGCGGCTCTGCTGGGCGCCGATGGCGATCTTCAGGCCGATCTCGCGGGTGCGCTCCGTCACGGACACCAGCATGATGTTCATGACGCCGATGCCGCCCACCACCAGAGAGATGGCGGCGATCCAGATCAGCTGCTTGTTGGAGCTTTCGGACAAGCTTTGCAGCTGGCTGGCCTGCTCCAGCAGGTCCTTGGACTGGTACTTGTACTTGTCGGTGGCGATGACGTGGCCGTTGAGGTACTCCGCCACGTTGTTGCCGGCGGTGGTCATGTCGTTGGTGGACGTGGCCCGGACAGCCACGGACTGGGGCTCATCGTAGCGGTAGACGATGGGCCAGCAGCTGTCGGGGATGAACACCGTGCCGGAGGTGTTGCCGGAGTACATGTAGTAGTCGTTGATGCTGTTGATCACCGGCTCGGAGGAGACCCGGGCGGAGATGACGCCCACCACGGTGAACGGCTCGCCGGAGATCTCCATGGTGCCGCCGATGGGATTCTCGCCCTGGAACAGGCTCTGGGCCGTCTTGGCGTCGATGAGCGCCACCTTCCGGCAGTTGTCAAAGTCCGACTGGATGAATGCACGGCCATAGTTGACGGCGTAGTCCGCCGCGGACAGATAGTGGCTGTCGATGCCGTACAGATTGCCGCTGAAGGAGGTGTCGCCCACATACACGCCGTCAGGCCACTGGCGCTGGTGGTACAGGGATACGTCCTGCACGCTGCCCAGCTGGCTCATCTCGTCGCGCATCTCCTCCGTGACGCAGGCGACGCCCTCCGGCAGGTCCATGTAGCCAAGCTCCACCTGGTTGCCGTCCTGGGTCAGCTGCACGCGCACCACGTTGTTGCCCGCGCCGATGAGGTTCTGCTTGATCTGCTCGTTGGTGCCCTGGATGGTGGACACGATGGTGATGATGGCGGCGATACCGATGATGATGCCCAGCATGGTCAGAAACGACCGCAGCTTATGGCTCCATACGCCCTGAAAGGCAAGATTGATATTTTCTAACATCGCTTCGCCTCCTTACATGCCGCTGTACAGCTGGTCCGCCGTGGCTTCCACCGTGGCGGCGCCGGGCTTCACATCCCGGCCGTAGGGGAACGCCACATAGTCGTCCACCGTCAGGCCGCCGCGGATCTGGGTGTAGCTGCCCCACAGGTCGCGGCCCGTCTGCACCCAGCGCTGCTCCAGCCGGCCGTCCTCGCCCCGCAGCAGCACATAGCTCTTGCCGTTTTCGGAGCGGATGAACATGGTCTGCAGATACAGGCTGCTGCCGCTGTCGGCAACGGTCTTTTGATAGGACATATCCACATAGTCACCGGCCTGCAGGTTGGCGTCCTCGGTGACGAACACCTTGAAGGGGTAGTAGGACACGTTGTTGTTGCCGTCGCCCCAGTTGCTGCCGTTGTCCGTGGGGAAGTCGCTGATCTCCACGATCTGTCCCTCGCAGTTGGTGCCGGTCATCCAGCTGCTGATCTGCACGGTGTCGCCGATCTTTACCGTGCCCAGATCCAGCTCGCCCAGGGTGCCGGTGATGTAGTAGCCGCCGCCGCCTGAGACCTCCACTACGGGCTCACTGTTGTTGTAAGCCTCCGTGGCGTCCCGCACGGCCTTGACCACACCGTCGATCTCGCTGTACACGGTGCCGTCGCCCAGCTCCTTTTTCTTCTTGTCCAGCTCGATCTGCGCCTGCTTGACGGAGCGCTGGTAGTCATAGACTGACTTTTCGGTGGTGGCGATGAGGGACTGCAGCTCCTCCTTGGTGTGGGACTCGTCCAGCAGCTTCTGGATCTTCGCCAGATCCTCCCGGGCCGCTTTGATCTCCGTGGTATCCTTGGTGGAATACTCGTCCGTGTAGGCGGGCAGGTCGCTCATCAGCTTCAGCTTCACCGGGGCGGCGGTGTCGTCCGACACGATGTACATGCCGTAGCAGGTGACGGCGCCGTTGTTCACGTTGCCCGCTTTCTCCACCAGCACCACATAGGCGCTGGTGCGGTTTTTGAGGATGTTCGTGCGGATGTAGTCATCCGTCAGGAAGGTGTCCTGGGATTTGGTGTCCTGCAGCAGCTGATAATACAGGGGATGATCCTTGGTGGCGCCGGTGCTGCCCTTCACGGTGAGGAAACCCTCCCTGACTGGTTCGTAGCGGCCGTCCTTCTGGTCCTGCGCCGCGATCAGAGCCTCCAGCTTGGTGAGCTGGGTGTCGTATTCGATCTGGAGCAGCTCCCGGTTTTCCGCTTTTTCATACAGCTCCAGATCGCGCTTGGCTGTCTCGAGATTGAGCTTTGCGCTGTCCAGATCGATCTCCGCCTGGTCTACCTCCGCCTGAGACAGGGAGGTGTCGTAGGCCAGCAGCTTGTCGCCCTTTTTGACGGTCTGGCCCTCCTTGACAAAGACCTCGTTGACCGTCTGGCTCTGGGAGATGTAGAGCTTCTGCAGCTTATCCGTGCTTACCGAGCCGCTGGTGTTGGCGGTGTCGCCCCAGTAGTCGGTCATGGCGAAGCTCTCCACGGAGTAGACGTTCACATCGCTGCGCTGGGCGTTCCGGGCCAGCGTCAGGCCGCCCCATACGGCGGCGCACACGGCCACGACGATGCCCGCGATGAGCAGCGTTTTCTTCAGGGATTTACTCATGGAACGCACCTCCTGACAGCACACCGTCGCGGATGTTCATAATGGTGTGGGCATGCTGTGCGATGCCCTGATCGTGGGTGATCATGATGATGGTGGAGCCGCTCTCATGGAGCTGCTGGAACAGCTCCATGACCTGTGCGCCGCTGGCGGAATCCAGCGCGCCGGTGGGCTCGTCGGCCAGCAGGAGCTGGGGCTTGCCCACAATGGCGCGGGCAATGGCCACGCGCTGGCACTGGCCGCCGGACAGCTGGTCGGGACGGTGGTCCACCCGGTCGGAAAGACCCACCGTATCCAGCGCCGCTCTGGCGCGCTCCAGCCGCTCGGCCTTTTTTACGCCGCCGTACAGCAGGGGCAGGGCCACATTGTCCAGCGCCGTCAGCTTGGGCAGCAGGTTGAAGGACTGGAACACGAAGCCCAGCTGCCGGTTCCGCACCTCCGCCAGCTGCTTGGGGGTGCATTTGGTAATGTCCTGTCCGCTCAGCAGATAGCTGCCGCTGGTGGGCACGTCCAGGCAGCCGATGAGGTTCATCAGCGTGGTCTTTCCGCTGCCGGAGGGCCCCATGATGGCAAGGTACTCCCCCTCCTCCACATCCAGGTCGATGTGCTTGAGGATGTGGTTCACGGATTTTCCCATGGGGTAGTCCTTGCAGATGTCGCGCATTTCAAGGATCATACTCAGCCCTCCACCGGCGCATCGGTGACGATGCCGTCCGCCGGCATATCCACGGCGCCGTCGGTCATGTCACCCTCGGGGATATCCATGCCCGCGTCAAAGCCGCCGTCCACGACGCCGCCGTCGTCCACATAGCCGCCGTTGTCCGTTATGCCGCCGTTATCGGGGTCGAAGGTGCTCTCGTCATAGGTGACGCAGGTCATGCCGGCCTTCAGCGTGTCGTCGGGGAAGGCGATGTAGTCCGCCGCCGTCAGACCGTCCGTCACGGCGTAGGTGTCCAGCTCCGCGTTGTAGTCGCCCAGCGTCAGGCTGCGCTTTTCCAGCTTGCCGCTGCTGCTCTGGGCCCAGACCCAGGGGGAGGAGTCGGCATCATTGATGAAGCTGGCCGGCAGCTGGATGCCGGTGCTCTGGGCATCCTGACCCAGGTCCGGCTCGATGTACACATGCTGGCCCATCAGCAGGCCGTCGCTGCTGCCCAGTTCCACATAGAACGGATACTTGCTGGAGTTGCCGGTGTCGCTGGAGCCGCTGTCGTAATTGTAGTTATTGCTGCTCTGAGCGGGGTTGTTCCAGTCAATGGAGGAGATGGTGCCTTTCCAGGTCTGGTCGCTGACGCGGGAGCGGATGATGACCTGCGCGCCCTCGTTCAGCACCGCCGCGTTGTTCTCGTTGACGTAGCCCTTGACCCGGAAGCCGCCGGTCTGCACGATGGAGATCAGCGGCAGGGCGTTGCCCTGGTTGTCGGTGCCGCCGTCGGGATTGACGCTCTTGACCTCGCCGGCCACCTCCGCCTTGACCTCGCTGTTTTTCATGTTGCCCTGCAGCTTTTCGATGTCGCGGCCCTTCGATGCGATGCTGGTGTTGGTGTTCCGAATCTCCAGATTGATCTGGCGGATCTGAATGAGGGTGCGGTTGCGCTCGCTGTCATCCTCGATCTCATCCAAAGCATCTTCGGCCTGCTTCTTTTCTTCTTCCTTGTCTGCCAGCGTGGATTTAAGAGATTCCAGCTCCAGCTGAGCGGTCAGCAGGCTTGTCTCCAGGTCCGTCATATCGTAGGTGAACAGCACGTCACCCACCTTGACGGCGTCGCCCACCTCGACCTTGATCTCGCCGATGGTCAGGGAGTCGTCCTTTTTGATATTCGTCTCGCCCAGCGCGCTGACCACGCCGGCAAAACGGTCCGTCAGACCGGCGGAGCCCAGTCCGCAGATCATGGAAACGGACTGCACGGAGGCCTCCCCGTTGCTCTCACCGCAGCCGGCCGCCACGCCCAGCAGCATGGCCAGCGCCAGAATGAATGCAGCTTTCTTCATCGTAGTATCTCCTTTGCTTTTCCTCTGCGGCGCGCCGCAGTGTCTCACATACATGTATGACGGCATGCCCCGGAAAAATGTTCCGCGAAAAACGGAAAAAACCGTCGGCAGACTGTCACATCCATCATAGCATGGGGGCGGAGAGCAAATGTGAACGGACTGTGAACAAAGCCTTAAGGGCATACTAAGATTGCCGCCGGGGAAATATTGACAGCACCCGCTCCCGTGGCATAAAATACCGTTGAAAAGCTGCCGCCGTCCGGGGCGTATCCGGGCGGTGCGCCCCTTGATACGGGAGGGATCGCCATGACGAAAAAACGCATCCGCCAGATGAACAGCGCCCTGCGCCGCCGTCTGACCAACCGCCCTGCGGCGGACTGGCTGCCCGGCGGGGAGACGTTTGCCCGGACGCTGGAGACCGAAAACTACATGCAGCGGTTTGCCCCGCTGTTCCGCGGGGAGCGGCTGCGCTGCGCCGACGTGCTGGCCCTGTGCCGTCCGGAACTGGGCGCCCTCAGCGGCGGCAGGGAGCCGGAGCAGGGCTGGCTGGGCTATACCTACGACTTCGCCCGCCGTCTGCTGTATCCGGAGCGGGACGCCGCCGCGCCCTACGGCGCGGGGGCGGTGTTCTTCCTGTCGGTGCTGCAGGTGCTGTTCGCCGCGGAGGAGGAGCTGCTGCCCCGGGACCCGGCGTGGACGTTCGATTTCCTGACGGAGGACGAGCTGTCCGGCTGCGCCTGCGCCGCCAGCTACGGCCAGATGCTGCGCAGCTGGAAGCGGGAGTACGTCTATGAGCTGATGCGGCTGGGGCTGGAGGCCACGCCCTACCGCACGCTGGAGCACATCGCCGGCGTCCACCATGTGGCCATGACCGCCGCCCGGGCGCTGCGCCGGGCGGGCGTGGCGCTGGATCTGGCGCTGGTGTCCGGCAGCGCCGCCGGTCACGACATCGGCAAGTTCGGCTGCCGTCCCGGCGAGCGGGTGCCCTATCTGCACTACTACTACACCGATCTGTGGTTCCGCCGCCGCCGCATCACCGACATCGGCCATGTGGCCGCCAACCACTCCGTCTGGGATCTGGAGCCGGACTACCTGTCGGTGGAATCACTGCTGCTGATCTATGCGGACTTCCGGGTGAAGCAGAGCCGCGGCCCCGACGGACAGGAGATCACCCGCATCTCCTCGCTGGCGGAGGCCTTCGACGTGATCCTGGCCAAGCTGGACGGCGTGGACGACGCCAAGCGCCGCCGGTACATGCGGGTCTACGCCCGGCTGCGGGATTTTGAGCAGTTCATGGTGGACAAGGGCGTGGACGTGACGCTGCGCGGGCAGGACACGCCGCCCCGTCCGGTGAAGCAGACGGCGCTGATGACCGACGACGAGGCCCTCCACGCCCTGACCATGCAGTGCGTGGGGCACAATATGGAGCTGATGAGCCGCCTCACCGGGCAGCGCAGCTTCGCCCAGCTGCTGGAGCTGGCCCGGGGCGAGACCAACTGGCGCCGCCTGCGGGCGTATCTGGGCGTGTTCGAGTCCTATTCCCTGTACCTCCACATCCCCCAGAAGGTGCAGACGCTGGCGTTCCTCTACGAGCTGCTGATGCACCGGGAGGGCGACATCCGCCGTCAGGCGGCGGCGCTGCTGGGCGAGATCATCGGCGGCTTCCACGCCG
>URST01000062.1 GCA_900550585.1 uncultured Eubacteriales bacterium | reverse complement strand
CACGCACAGGGAGCTGCTGGCAAGCTGCAAGACCTACCGTGAGATCGCGGAAAGCCAGCTTTCAAAGGAGGAATTGGCATAATGGCAGAGCAAAAACACAGAGGCCCCATGGGCGGCGGCCCCCGGCCCTCCGGCCCCCGGCCGGGCCCGCGCCCCAGCGCGCCCCGGCCCAATAACCGCCCCTCCGGCGGCCCGCGCCCCAGCCCGCGCCCCAGCACCCCCCGGCCCCAGAGCCGGCCCAGCCGCCCCTCCGGCGGCAGCAGGCCCTCCGGCGGCTTTGGCGGCGGTGGCTTTGGTGGAGGCAGCCGCAGCGGAGGCAGCCGCGGCGGCGGTTTCGGCAAGGGCGGCTTCGGCGGCGGCAAGCGCTGAACGCCTGACAACGACATAAAAACAGGGCCTCCGGTCTTACCGGAGGCCCTGCTTTTCAGCTCTCCATATTTTTGCCAAGAAATGCGGCCACGGTCTGCGCCAGCTTACACTCCGTGTCCCCGGCCAGACGGCCGCTGTCGGTGACGAACAGCACCGCGCCCAGCACGTCGCCCTCGCAGAGCACGGGAGCGGCTACGGCGGCGGTGAACGTCTCGTTGTCCTCGCAGACACGGGGCATGGCGCCCAGCCCGGTGAAGTGGTAGATGCTGCGCTCGGCCATGATCTTCTCCAGCTGATCGGACACAGCCTTGCCCAGCAGCTCCCGCTTGCCGGGGCCCGCCACGGCGATCACGGCGTCCCGGTCGGTGACGGCGGCGGTGAAGTCGGTGCTGCGGCTCAGTGTGTCACAGAACTGGGCGGCAAAGTCCTCCAGCCCGCCGATGAGGGAGTATTTCTTGAAGATGACCTCCCCCTCCCGCGTGGTGTAGATCTCCAACGGGTCGCCCTCGCGGATGCGCATGGTGCGGCGGATCTCCTTGGGGATGACAACGCGGCCAAGATCGTCGATCCGGCGCACGATCCCTGTTGCTTTCATATATGAAATTCCTCCAGTCAAAGCAAATTTTACAAGGATAGTATCCGCGCCGGAAGAAATGAATATGCACAAAGTGCCGATGACCATATTTTACCGCCCGGCTGCAAAAAAAGGAAATGACACGCTTCTGCGTGTCATTTCCTTTTGAAAGTGAAAATATCGGGAAAAGCGCCGCTGCACCGCGGAACAGCTGCGCGTCAGGACTTGTTCAGCAGCACTGCCACGCAGAAGCGGCCGCTGCCGGTCTCCACGGTCATGGCGCCCTCGTACTGCTCCGTGATCGCCTGCACGGAGGCCAGGCCGATGCCCTTGCCCTCGTGCTTTGTGGAGAAGAACGTGCCGTCCTTGTCGCGGACGGGCACGCTGGCGCAGGTGTTTTCCACCTGTACAAACAGCGCGTCCGACGTTTCCTTCACGGTGACGGCCACATACGCCCCGCCGTCGCTGACGGCCCTGCAGGCGTCCACGGCATTTTCCAGCAGGTTCCCCAGCAGCACCGTCAGTATCTGCTCGGGGAACGCGCTCCGCGCCGGAACGTCCGCCGACACGGCGTATTTCACACCGTAGGTCTCCGCCATCTGCCGGAAGTACGCCAGCGATGCGTTCACGGTGCTGTTGGCGCACATGGCCGCCCCGCCGCCCTCCTGCAGCGACTCCCTGTACGCGCACAGGTATTCGTGCAGCTTGTCATATTCCCCGGCGGTGAGATAGCTGTCCACCATGGCCATGTGGTGGCGCATGTCGTGCCGTGCGCAGCGCGTAGCCGCGATCTGGCGGTTCAGGCTGTCCAGCTGCAGGCTCTGGACCGTCAGCTGGTAATTGCGGGCGGTGAGCTGCTCGTTTTTGCCCATTTCGTCGATGAGCAGGATCACCATGTGGTAGATGAGGAACCCGCCCAGATTCACCAGCAGTGTCAGACCGGCCGAGGCGGGGTCCAGCGCGATGTCCATGGCGGAGAGGACACTGCCATAGCAGAAGCAGAACCACAGCAGATAGAAGGTGGCCGGCACCAGCCACAGATACCGCCACGAGTGCTTTCCCACCGCCAGATGCACGGCGGGGGCATAGCAGCGGCGGAAGTACAGGAACAGCGGCACCAGCAGGAGCACCAGCACCGGCGCCATGGCCGCGGAGGCTGTCCAGCGGCAGGACTGCCGCGCCAGCTCCTGACCGAACAGAAGTCCCTCCAGACACTTGGCGTCGATGACCGCCAGCGCGGCGATGTTGGAGAGCATCAGCAGCGTGAACAGCAGCTTGCCGGGATGGGCGCGGATCAGCAGGAAATAGACCGCGGCATACAGCAGCGAGGACAGACCGGTACACCACGCCTTGGCATCGTCGGTCCACGGCACGGTGATACAGGCCGCTGCCGTCCGCAGGCATATCTGCACCGCCGTCACCAGCACCAGCAGCGCAATGGTCACACCGCGAGGAAACCGGTACTGCTGCCGGAAGGGGTACACGCCCAGCAGCACAAAGGGCACCGTGCTCAGCACCGTATACATAACGACCTCCGCCACGCGGAGCGCGGACGGCGGCATCATGTGGACGCCTCCCTTCTCAGCAGCCACAGACGGAAACGGTTATAGGCGCCGCGCACCTCCTTATACTTGCGGCGGGCAATGCGGATCACATGCCCGTCCCGCAGCAGCAGATCCTCCCCGGACATGTGCTGCACCATGAACAGATTCACGATAACGCCCCGGCACGGGGACAGAAAGCCCTCATAGCGCAGCAGCAGGGCCTCCATCTCGGCCTGTGAGGTGCGGATGCGCAGCGTGCTGCCGTCCGGGAACAGATGCACGGTCACCACATGGTTGTAGTATTCCGTGTACTGGATGCTGCGCACCGGCACCTGCTGCCCGCCGGGCAGCGTCACCGCGCGGCGGCGCTCCAGCTCCTCCAGCCGCAGGCGGCGCAGCATGGCGGTCACGCTCTCCGCCGTGACGGGCTTGTGCAGATAGTAGCGGGCATCCACCTCATAGCTCTCCGCGGCAAAATCGTTGCTGCTGGTGCAGAACACCAGCAGCACATCCGCATCCGTCTGCCGGATGCGGCGCGCCACCTCTACGCCGTCCATGCCGTCCATGAAAATGTCCAGCAGCACCACGTCGAAGGCTCCGGCGTGCCACGCGGCCAGAAACGCCTCCCCGCCGGGAAAGACCGTGATCTCCGGGCTGCGCTGTCCCGCCTGCGCCAGCTCCGTTTTTATCAGCGCCGCCAGCGCCGCGCATTCCTCGCTGTTATCCTCCACCAGCGCCAGACGCATCTCAGTTCCTCCTTCCGGAAAAGTAAAAACAGTATACCAAACTTCTAGAAAAAGGCAATGGCTCCCGAGGGGATTTACCAGAAACTGTAAAGCCAAATAAGTCGGATTTCGACCGAATGAGTCATCCCGTCTTGCCTGTTCGCGTCAGATGCGTATAATATGCCTTACTTTGACGGAAATTCCAATAGATGTCAATTTGACCAGTAAATGTCAATTTGATCTGACCCGCTGCGGAAAGGAGCAAACAGGATGCGCATCCCCGGCGATCAACTGAACAGCGTCATACCGACTGCGGGCGGACATGCATCCGCCTGCACGCGCATACACGCTTTCCGACCTCGACACGTCGGACGGAGCGTGCTTTTTTACGCATTTTTACACAGGAACATATCCCGGAGAGAGGTGATCGCATGAGACGGAATAACTGGCTGGCCCTGCTGCTGGCACTGGTGATGGTGCTGACGATGGTGCCCACTGCGGCGGCAGCGGCCTATATCAGCGAGGAGGATGTGTCCTTGGGCGCATACGGCACGGAACCGGACGTATTCGTTGCGCCTGCGGTGCAGGCCAACAGCAGCGCCGTCAGCGTTCTGCAGGTGTCGGGCCGGTGGCCCGCCGCCACAAAAACGGTCAGCAGCACCGGCGACTTCCCGCTGACGCTGCGCGACGGCGACATCGTGGAGCTGAAGGGCGACCTGACCGTGGACTTCCGCGCAAAGACGGGGCAGAGCCCCATCGCCGTGGCGGCAAACGCCAAGGCCGCGCTGATCATCAGCGGCGATGTGAAGCTCTACGGCGCCAACGCCAGCGGCACCACCGGCGCGGCAGCGGCCATCCATGTGCCGTCCAGCTCCGCCCTGACGATCTACAGCGGCAACGACAAAGATTGGGCCGACCCGGATCACAGCGGCGAGACGCTCCGGCTGTACAGCCTGGCCGCTTACGGCGGCAGCGCGGCACAGGGCGGCGCGGGCGGCAAAGCCAAAGAAAATGTGGAGACCACTGAGTACAGCAACAACGTCTGGGAAAGCGTCTACACATGGTCTACCGGCGGCGGCGGAAACGGCGGCGGCGGCGGCTCCGGCGGCTCCGGCGGCCACTTCAGCTCCGACATGACAAACAATGTGCAGGGCTGCGGCGGCGGCGGTGGCGGCGGCTGGCCCAACGGCGGCGGTGGCGGCGGAGGAGGTGCCGAATGCACCAAAGCGCTTAACAGTGATGACAATTCCTCTAAGGGCGGCGCAGGCGGCTCTGGCGGTGCGGCCGGTTCCTCCGGCAGCGGCGGCGGGAAAGGCACCAGCACCGGCACCGATGGGCATGGCGTCAGCAACGGTAAATACGATGCTGAACCGGGTACGGGCGGCAGAGGAGCCGCCGGTATCACCGGCAATGCCGGCGGCGGTGGGGCCGGCGGTGCCGATAACCACGATAGTCCTGCCTACAACGGCGGTGCCGGCGGCGCGGGCGGCGGGAGAGTGTCCCTGACGCGGTGGAACACCGCCGGTGCGCTGATCTTCTCCACCGCCAACAAGCTGGCGCTCACCCGGTCGAATATGTCTATCGCCTTCGGCGACGGCAGCGGCTACTATGCGGCGGGTCAGGAGCCTGCCGACAACAGGCCCAACGTCATTTACGATCTGCGTGACTGCACGGTGGAGTTCAACGAGACCACCTATCCCGGCGCGGACGGCAAGGCCACGACCTCCGTGAAGTCCATCTCTCTGCCGGACTCTATCTGCGCGGAGGCAGACTGAGCGCCAATGGCGGTACGATAAAGGACGAGGTGTTCTCCGCGGGCACGATCGACAGTGCGGCCGGGAAGGCAGGATGCACGGAGTTTCAGGCGCGGGTGACGAATCAGGTGATCCCCGCAGAAGTAAGTCTTGACGGCAAGATCCGTCATGGCCGCTTCAACGAAACGGTGGTAAACCAGAACGGCGGCATAATCGATGGCGGCACGTTCCTGGGCGATGTGGAGAACATCGACGCCCATATTGGAGCGGGGATCGAAGGCATCGGGGGCACGTTCTACGGAAATGTGACCAACGGCGGCACGGACGAAGCAAAAGGAGTTTCCAGCATCTTCGAGGGCACGTTCTACGGAAAGGTGACCAACGGCCGCTAGAACGGCCCGGAAGAATCTGCGCGCATCCGCGGCGGCACGTTCCGGGGCGAGGTGACGAACGAGAAGTCTGGCGACATCAAGAGCGGCACATTCTACAGCGGGATCACGAATGAGGGCGGTACGGTCGGCAAATGTATGGTGACCTATAAGATCGGGGAGACGGTGTACGCCCAGCAGGTGGTACCCAGCGGCAAAACGGCCACCGATCCCTGGGAGAGCCGGGACGGCTACACCTTCGACGGCTGGTACACCCCCGATAAGAAGGTTTATGACTTCAGCACGGAGGTGACGGAAAGCCTGACCCTGACGGGACAGTGGGAAATTGATTTTGCAGTTGTCAGAGACAAGGACTCGCTGCGGTTGGCGCTGGAAAGCAAAGCGGTGGGCATCCGGCTGGAGGAGAATATCGACATCGAAAGCACGTTGAACATTACGGGCGAGCTTGTCCTCGATCTGAACGACCATGTGCTGAAAATGACCCGCGACGGCAGCGTGTTTGTGATCGACGGCGGCGGAAGGCTGACGGTGATGGACAGCGCAACAAACAAAACCACAAGGTGCTTCAGAAAGGGCACAGACGGCCTGTGGACGCTGCTGACGGACGGCACGACGAGCGAGAACACCGTTACCGGCGGCATTATCTATGGCGGCAGCGCCGGAGAAGGCGGCGGTGTGAGAGTGGAGAACGGTACCCTTATCATGAGGGGCGGCAGCATCGTGGGCTGCCGGGCCATCGAGCCCGAGAGCGGCAGCGGCAGCGGCGGCGGTGTGCTCGTCAACGAATACGGCCGCTTCGAGATGTATGACGGCGCCGGTATCTACGGCTGCACCGCAGGCAAGATAGACGGCGACGGCGGTCACGGCGGTCACGGCGCCGCCGTGGAGATAGACGGCGACGGCGGCGTAGAGGAGAACGGCATGTTCTTCATGTACGGCGGCACCATCGAGAGCTGCGTGTCCGGCAGCGGAGGCGGCGGTGTCTGCAACGACGGTGTGTTCGTCATGGAGGGCGGCAGCATTCAGAACTGCAGCGCGGTCGGCGTCGGCGGCGCGGAAGGGCGCGGCGGCAGCATTCGGTTCAACGGCAGCACGACCATCAGCGGCGATGCGGAGATCTCCGCGCCGAATAACGGCAAGCTGCATATCGCCGGCAGCAAGACGCTCACCATCAGCGGCGCTGCGAAGATCAAGGCGAGCATAACCCACGGGGGCACCCTGTGCGCCGACGGCGGCACCGTCATCGGCGTGGTGGAGATCAGAGGAAGCATCACCGGAAGCGAGGGCACTGCCGGTACGACGTTTGCCGGAGCGGTGAACAGTTCCTACGGCGGCGGTGTCATCGAAAAAGGGCAGTTCACCGGCGAGGTGGAGAACGAGGGCACCATCAGCGGCGGCACGTTTACGGGCGCTGTGACAAACGGCGGCACCATCACCGGCGGTACGTTCCACGGTGAGGTGACGTGTGCGGGCCGGGTCAGCAACGGAAACAACGGCTCCCTGGTGGGCGGCACGGTCAGCGGCGGCAGCTTTGACAAGGATAAGCCGATACAGGTCATCTACGGCACCATCATCGGGCCGGAGTATAAATGGAAAGAGAAGGAACCTTCTTACGGGGAGCAGTACCGCCTGACGTATCAGGCGGACGGAGAGGCGTATGCGTGGCAGTGGCTGGGCGATGACTTCTTCCCGGTGATGCCGCAGGGCCCGGACAAGGAGGGGCATACCTTCCTGAGCTGGTTCTATGTGGGCGGTAAAAATGACGGCGAGATGGTCGATGAGGGCGACCCGCCCAACGAGAACAGCACGGCGGTGGCCCGCTACGCGACGGGCAGCGGCACGGAGCAGGATCCCTGCCGGATCGGCAGCATGGAGGAGCTGCTGCTGTTCAGACTGCAGGTGAACCGGTTCGGCAGGACTGACCTGTGCGCCGTGCTGACCAACGACATCGTGATCAACAGCGGTACGTTTGACGCGGATGGCCGTTACACACCGACTGCCGGTGAGACGGTCAACGACCTGTATGCCATCGGCAGTAAGGAGCGGCCCTACACCGGCACCTTTGACGGCGGCGGCTACACCATCCGGGGCCTGTGCTGCGACAATAGAGAAGGCCATACTTCCCTTGATCCCAAAGCGGTTTATCCTGCCGGGCTGTTCGGCTGGCTGGAGGGCGCCACGGTAAAAAACCTGACGGTGACGGGCTATGTGGGCGGACGGGCCTATGTGGGCGGCATCGCGGGGTATGCTGATGCCGGAACGACCATCCTGAACTGCCGGAACGAGTGCATCGTTGTGAGCGTTGACCTGTTTAACAGGGAATATGGCCCGGCCCAGTATGCCGGCGGCATCGTGGGCTATAACGAGGGCAGCGTGACGGCCTGCTGCAATGCGGGCACGGTCACAGGCATCGACAGCGTGGGCGGCATCACCGGCGGCCCGGCGGGTGCGGTGTCCGACTGCTACAACGTGGGCACGGTCACAGGCAGCAGCCATGTGGGCGGCATCACCGGCAGCGGCGGCACGGTGTCCTACTGCTACAACGTGGGTACGGTCACGGGCGACAGCAATGTGGGCGGCATTTCGGGCAGCGGCGCGCAGGTGAACGACTGCTTCTTCCTGGGAACGCAGGGCAGGAGCGCCGAGGAGTTTGCCGACGGCACGGTGCTGACGGAGCTGATCGCGGGACGCAGCCAGCACCCGTGGGGTGATGTCTGCTGCCCGCCGCTGAAGGCCTCCAGCCTGGCGGCGCAGCCGGTGCTCCGGTGGCAGCAGCAGCCGCTGACGATGGACACGTCGGACGCGGCCATGAAGTGCGGTGAGACGCAGGCGGCGCGGCCTGTGGGCGGCGCGTTCGGCACGCTGACCTATACCAGCAGCGATCCCGCCATCGCGTCCGTTGCCAGCGGCGTCATTACCGCGCACAAGGCGGGCACCGTCACCATCACGGCGGCGGCCTCCGGTACGGACGGCTACTACGCCTCCTCCGTCAGCTATCAGCTGACGGTCAGCCACAGCTACACCGCGCAGCATGACGCGGGCTATCACTGGCAGGCCTGCGCCTGCGGCGATGTGACGGGCAGGAGCGCCCACAGCTGGGTGAACGGCGGGTGCGCGGACTGCGGCTATGCCTGCGGTCACGCGGACACGGAGCTGCGGAATGCGAAGAAGGCGTCCTGCACCGAGGACGGCTACACCGGCGATACCTACTGCAGGGACTGCGGCGAAAAGCTGCGGAGCGGTACGGTCATCAAGGCCGCGGGCCACACCGGCGGCACGGCTACCTGCGTCAGCGGGGCGCTGTGCACCGTGTGCGGGCAGCCCTACGGCCAGAAGGACGCCGGGAACCACGACCTGAAGCGCACGGCGGCCAAGGAGCCGGGTGTCTTTGTGAGCGGGCACATCGAATACTGGCAGTGCAGTGCCTGCGGCAAGTACTTTGCCGACGCCAACGGGGCGAAGGAGATCAGCCGCGAGGATACGATCATCCCCAGAGAGCGGCGGGAGAAGGACGCGGAGCCTGTGAAGGCTCCCGGCACCGGAGATCCGGGCATCGCGCTGTACGGCGTGACGGCGCTGCTGAGCCTTACCGGCTGCGCATGGCTGCGGCGGAAGAAGAAATAAACAAAAGAAGGCCCGCCTTCCGAGAGGAAGGCGGGCCTTCTGGCTGTTGGGGAGTCAGCGCTTTTCGCCCCGGGCCAGAGCCGGGATGTCGCCCACGCCGTCCAGCACGATGCTGGGGCGGTAGGCGTAGGTCCTGAGGGTCTCGGGGGTGGAGACGCCGGAGAGCACCAGCACCGTGGACATGCCGCTCTCCATGCCGGAGATGACATCGGTGTCCATGCGGTCGCCCACCATCACCGCCTCGGCGGAGTGGCAGTGCAGCATGCGCAGGCCGGTGCGCATCATCAGGGGGTTGGGCTTGCCGCAGAAGTAGGCCTGCTTGCCGGTGGCCATCTCAATGGGGGCGATGAGGGCACGGCAGGCCGGGGCGATGCCGTTTTCGATGGGGCCGGAGACATCGGAGTTGGCGCCGATGAGCTTCGCACCCTGCAGCACCAGATTCGTGGCCTTGGTGAGGGTGTCCAGCGAGTAGCTGCGGCCCTCGCCCACCACCACGTAGTCGGGGTTCACGTCGTTCATGGTGATGCCGGCGTCGTAGAGGGCGTTGAGCAGCCCCGCCTCGCCGATGGCGAACACGGAGCAGCCGGGGGCCTGCTCCTTCAGGAAGGCCGCCGTGGCCAGCGCGCTGGTGTAGAAGTGCTCCTCCGGCACGTCCAGACCCATGCGGGCCAGCTTCTGGTTCAGCTCGCGGGGGGTGTAGCCGCTGTTGTTGGTGAGGAAAAGGTACTCCTTATTCTCCTCGTGGAGCCACTGGATGAACTCCGCCACGCCGGGGAGGATGCGGTTCCCGTGGTAGATGACGCCGTCCATATCGCAGATGAAGCCCTTTTTCACGTTGAAGTCAAGGGAGGTGTTGGTATCCATATGCCGCCGCTCCTTTTGTATCAGGTTACGGATATTGTACCATCACGGGCGGAAGAATGCCAGCGTGAATGTGTAAAATTTTGGGACGAGAACGTTTCCGCAGAGGAAAATGTTTCTTGACAAACGGCGCTGGGGGGTGATAAACTCAAGACAAAGGCATATACTGCCTACGCAACAATCGCATATCGATCGGACGATGGGGTCGGGAGAGACCGCGCAGGCGGCGCCGAAGGGGAACGCAGAAGCTCTCAGGCAAAAGGACCGGTTCCGGACGATACTCCGAAAAGACCGGGCATGACGTCCGGCCACCGAAGGTGCAACCTCCCATGGCGGAGGGAATCTCTCAGGTAACACAACGGGGGCACAAAACCGCAAAGAGCGGCTTTGTGTCCTTTTTTGCTGCCCAAAAATGAGGAGTGTCTTTAAGGAGGAAAGACGTATGAGCGAACTGAAGCGTACACAGCTGTATGACATCCACATGGCCGCGGGCGCCGAAATGGTGGACTTCGGCGGGTGGGAAATGCCCATCCAGTACCCCGGCGGCATCATCGCCGAGCACCTGTACACCCGGCAGGTGTGCAGCCTGTTTGATGTGTCCCACATGGGCCGCCTGCTCATCGAAGGCCCGGAGCGCAGGGCGTTTTTGCAGCATGTGCTGACCAGCAATGTGGCGGCGCTGGACGTGGGGCTGGCGCAGTACTGCATCATCCCCAATGAGAACGGCGGCGCCGTGGACGATGCGTACCTATACATGTTCGAGGAGGACAACTATCTGCTGGTGGTGAACGCCGCCAATACGGAGAAGGATCTGGCCCATCTGCGGCAGGCACTGGCGGGCTTTGACTGCACCATCACCGACATCTCCGGGGAGTGGGCGGCCATCGCCGTGCAGGGCCCCAAGAGCAAGGAGATGCTCACCGCCCTCAACGGCGGCGCGCAGATGACGGAGCCCATGAAGAACGCGCTGGGCATCGTGTCGCTGGAGGGGCACGAGGCCCGTGTGGCCAAGACCGGCTATACCGGCGAGCCGCTGGGCTATGAGGTGTACGTCCGCAGCGCCGACGCGGCGTGGCTGTGGAACCGTCTGGTGGAGATGGGGGCGCGTCCCGCCGGTCTGGGCGCGCGGGACACCCTGCGCATGGAGGCGTCCATGCCGCTGTACGGGCACGAGATGGGCACTGCCCCCGACGGCAGCGAGATCCCCATTTTCGCCGTGCCGCTGGCTAAGTTCGCCGTCAGCTTCTCCCCGCAGAAGGGGGACTACATCGGCCGGGCGGCGCTGGAAAAGCAGCACGGATACTTCGTGAAGTATATGGACCGGGACTTCTCCGATATGTCCGGCCTGCCCCGGAAGATCGCGCCCATCGCCCTGCTGGATCGCGGCGTCATGCGGGCGGGCATGGAGGTCTATCAGGGTGACAGGCTGGTGGGCTGGGTCACCAGCGGCACCATGGTGCCCTATTTCAAGACGGAGGGCGAGGGACTGTCCACCGTCATTCTGGAGGCCAGCGGCAAGCGGGCCATCGGCCTGTGCTACATCAACAGCGACATTCTGGAGGACGACACCGTGGAGGTGGATGTCCGGGGCAAGCGGCTGAAGGCCGTCATCCCCGCCCGTCACATGAGCGTAGGCGCACCTCCCTTTGCCCGCCCGCTGCTGTACGGCGCGGAGGAGGACGCCCGCGGCGTGGGCAGCGGCGACCGCGCGCCCAAGGCGCTGGCGCTGCTGCAAAAGGCGCTGGAGAACCACGAGTGGCGGCAGGAGCAGTGCGTGAACCTCATCCCCTCCGAGAACACGCCCAGCCGCGCCGTGCGGCTGCTCAGCGGCAGCGACCCCGCCTGCCGGTATGCCGAGCACAAGAAGGTGCTGGCCTTCTATGACAAGGAGGTGTTCTACTACCAGGGCACCAAGTTCATCGACGAGGTGGAGCGGCTGCTGGTGGAGGAGATGCGGGCCTACTTCGGCTGCACCGAGGTGGAGACGCGGACGCTCAGCGGGCAGATGTCCAATATGGCGGTGTTCTCCGCACTGATGGACTGGAAGAACCGCGTTGACCGCAAGTCCGAGGCAAAGCGGCTGGGCTATGTGATGAACAACCACATCATCAAGGGCGGGCATCTGTCGGCACAGCCCATGGGCGCGCTCCACGACTATATCGCCATCGACCCGGTGACGGAGAAGCCCGCCGTGGTGAACTTCCCCGTCTGCGCCGACAACCCCTACAAGATGGATGTGGAGGAGACGAAGAAGCTCATCGACCGCTACCGCCCGGAGCTGATCGTGTTCGGCAAGAGCATGGTGCTGCACAAGGAGCCGGTGGCCGAGATCCGCAGATTCGTGGATGAGCAGAACATCCCCACCACCATCATGTACGACATGGCCCATGTGCTGGGCCTTATCGGCGATCACT
>URST01000061.1 GCA_900550585.1 uncultured Eubacteriales bacterium | reverse complement strand
AAAAAGCTGGGCAAGCCCGCCGACGAGGCGGAGGCGCTGGCCATGCTGACGGCCCTGCAGGGACGGCACCACACCGTATGCACCGGCGTGACGGTGCGTCAGGGCGCGCGTATGCTGACCCGGGCGCAGGCCACGGATGTCTATTTCCGCGCCGCGTCGGAGGCGGAGCTGCGGGCCTACATCGCCGGAGGCGAGCCTATGGACAAGGCGGGCGCCTACGGCGTGCAGGGGCAGGGTGCGCTGCTGGTGGAGCGCATCGACGGCGATTTCTTCAACGTGATGGGCCTGCCGGTGCTGCTGCTCAGCCGGATGCTGGCGGCGTTCGGCATCACGCTGCTGGGCTGAGAGGAAACAACGGATGAAACGATTTTTTACGAAAACCGGTATCTGGCTGCTGGGCGGGGCCGCCGTCATCGCCGTGGTGCTGTGCATCATCTCGGCACTTGGCTCCGGCACCAGCCTGCTGCACAACGCACTGGGCGTCATCGCGTCGCCCTTCCGCTCGGCGGGCGCGGCGGTGGTGGAGTGGGTCGGCGGCATCGGCGACCACTTTGCCAGCATCGAGGAATTACAGGCGGAGAACGAGTCGCTGCGGCAGGAGAATGCCCAGCTGCGGCAGGAGCTGCGGGCGGCACAGCCCGCCGCTGAGGAGAACCAGCGGCTCCGGGAGCTGCTGGATCTGCGTGCCCAGCGGTCCGATCTGACGTTTGAGGCCGCCCGCATCACCCAGCGGGACGTGTCCAACTGGTCCAGCACGCTGGTGCTGAACCGGGGCAGCCGGCACGGTGTGGCGGAAAACGACTGCGCCGTGGACTGCTACGGCAATCTGGTGGGCGTGGTGACGGAGGTGGGCCTGAACTGGTGCCGGCTCACCACCATACTGGACACCGGCTCCCAGCTGGGCGCCATGGTGTTCCGCACGGAGGAGACGGCCATCGCCGCCGGCGACCTGTCGCTGATGACGGAGGGCAAGCTGAAGCTCAGCTATCTGCCGGATTCCTCCACCCTCATCAAGGGCGATCTGGTGGTGACCTCCGGACTGGGGGGCTACTATCCCTACGGGCTGCCCATCGGCTCCGTGGAGGAGGTGCGCACCGACGACGGCGGCCTGGCCCGCTACGCGGTGCTGACGCCGCGGTGCGATCCGGACGCCCTGACCGACCTGTATATCATTACGGATTTCGACGTGGTGGAGTGACCGCGGGAAAGGAACTGCTATGACACGACGCACCATGGTGCGAAAGTGGATATTGTACTGCCTGTGCGCGCTGGCACTGCTGGCGGTGCAGGACATGGTGCTGGTGCATGTGCGCATAGGCGGCGTGCACCCGTTCCTGCTGCCGGCGCTGGCGCTGATCCCCGTGACGCTGGAGCGCAGCGGCCAGTCCCTGCTGTACGCCCTGTTTTTCGGGCTGGCCTGCGACCTGCTGATGCCCGCGGGCGTGTTCGTGTGCTTCTACTGCCTGGTGTTCTTCGGCAGCGCCTTTCTGGCGCGGCTGCTGTCCGGACAGGTCATCGTGGCGGGACTGTTCTGCTCGCTGGCCGTGTCCGCCGCAGGGCTGCTGCTGTGCGGCTTTCTGCGGATCCTGCTGCTGACGTACCAGCAGGGCATCTCCACCGGCCCGGCGCTGACGCTGCTGGGCAAGGAGCTGCTGCTGTCGCTGGCGGTGACACCGCTGGTACACTTCCCCTTTTCCCGGGTCTGCCATCTGACCCGTGGCGAGTGACGAGGAGGCATTCCCCATGATGAAAAATCCCCATCCCGCCAAACGGCGGGTCATGATCCTGCTGGGCGTTTTCGCCGCGTTCCTGCTGCTGTTCGGCGCGGTGCTGTACGACGCCCAGATCCTCCACGGCAGCGAGAACCGGGCGCGCTCCATCTCCAGCAACGCCACCAGCGAGGTGGTGCCCGCCTCCCGGGGCATCGTCACCGACCGGAACGGCAAGGTGCTGGTATCCAACCGGCTGGCCTACACGCTGGTGTTCGACCGCAGCGGCTTTACCGACGACGCGGCGCTGAACGACGCCATCCTGCGGCTCATCCGCCTGTGTCAGGAGACGGGCACCAGCTGGAACGACACGCTGCCCATCGGGCAGACCGGCAGCTTCGTCCGGTATACCAACGACCGGTCGGAGAGCTTCAGCAGCTATCTGGAGAAAAACAAGCTGACGGCCACTGCCTCCGGGCGGCAGCTCATCGCGGAGATGCGGGAGCTGTACCACATCGACGAGAGCCTGTCGGAAAAGGACGCGCGGCTGGTCATCGGCGTGCGGTACGAGCTGCACAGCCGCGACAGCTATACCTTTGCCGAGGACGTGTCCTCGGAGGTGCTGAGTCTCATCACCGACGGGCGCTATGAGGGCGTCAGCATCCACACCGCCTCCGCCCGGGTGTACAACACCACGCTGGCGGCCCACATTCTGGGCACCATCGGCCCCATCTGGCAGGAGGAGTGGAGCAGCAACGAAAAGACCGGCTATGTGGGCTATGCCGACAAGGGCTACTCCATGAACGACCTTGTGGGCAAGGCCGGCGTGGAGAAGGCCTTCGAGGAGTACCTGCGGGGCACGGACGGACGGCGGCTCATCACCACCGATGAGGACGGCAAGCTCACCGGCGAGCTGTATACCCGGGAGCCGCAGCCCGGCGGCACCGTGGCGCTGACGCTGGACATCGACCTGCAGGCCGATGTGGAGCGGGCGCTGGCGGAGACCATCACCGGCATGATCGACGAGGACAGCAACGAGCGCGGCGGCGCCGCCGCCGTGGTCAGTGTGGGCAGCGGTGAGGTGCTGGCGCTGGCCAGCTATCCCACCTACGACCTGTCCACGTTCAACGAGGATTACGATGAACTGGTGGCCGACGAGCGGCTGCCCATGTTCAACCGGGCCACCCAGGGCATCTACGCCCCCGGCTCCACGTTCAAGATGTGCACCGCCGTGGCGGCACTGGAGAGCGGCATCATCACGCCGTCCTCCATCATCCAGGACAGGGGCATCTACACCTACTACCGGGACCCCCAGCCCATGTGCTGGGTCTACCGTCAGGGCGGCTCTACCCACGGGCGCATCAACGTGACCCAGGCCATTACCGAGTCGTGCAACTACTTCTTCTATGAGGTGGGGCGGCTCACCGGCATCCGCACGCTGGACAGCTACGCCTCCCAGTTCGGTCTGGGGCAGTCCACCGGCATCGAGATCGGCGACTCCAGCGGCGTGCTGGCCTCCCCGGAGTGGGCGGACAGCCACAACCAGGAGTGGACGGACGGCCAGACCATCACCGCCGCCATCGGACAGTCCTATAACCTGTTCACCCCCTTGCAGCTGGCCAACTACATCGCCACGCTGGTGGGCGGCGGCGAGCACTATCAGGACCATCTGCTGAAGAACGTCAAGGAGTACGACAACTCCCGGCTGCTGTATGTTTACGACGACGAGCCGCTGAACACCGTTGAAATGTCCGATTCCACGACAGAGGCCGTGACAAAGGGCATGCACGAGCTGACCGTCTCCGGCGGCGTGGCCTTCGCGTTCCGGGACTGCGTGGTATCCGCCGGCGCCAAGACCGGCTCGGCCCAGGTGGGCACCGACATCGCCAACGGTGTGTTCGTGGCCTACGCCCCCTACGAGGACCCGGAGATCGCCGTGGCCATCGTCATCGAAAAGGGCGGCAGCGGCGCGGCGCTGGCTACCACCGCCGTGGAGATCATCAACTCCTGGTTCAGCCATACCCAGGACGACAGCGCCGCCATGGGTGAGAATACCCTGTTGAAGTGAGAGGTCTTTCTATGCTCCCTGTTTTTGATCCGCAGGACGCATCCTGCAAATCCCCCTTCGGCGCGGCAAGGTGCGGCGCAGCCGTGACGTTCACCCTGCGGGACGAGACGTACTACGCCTGCGAGCTGCTGGTGCACCGGGAGTTCGCCGGGGCGGACGAGGCCATCCCCCTGCCTCCGGCGGAGGGCGGCTTCTCCGGCGTCTACACCGCGCCGGCGGAGCCGGAGCTGTGCTGGTACGCCTTCCGGTTCACACGCGGCGACGGCAGCACCGTCTGTCTGGGCAGAAACGGCTGGTGCGGGCAGGACGCGCTGGTGCGCTGGCAGCTGACGGTGTACGAGGACACCTCTACCCCCGCCTGGTTCGGCGAGGGTGTGACATACCAGATTTTTCCAGACCGTTTCCGCCGCACCTCTGTACCGGATGTCACCGGTATGGTGGGGCGGCGCTGGGTGCATGACGACTGGGACGACCAGCCGGTGTTCCTGCCCGACGAGAATGGGCAGATCACCAACCGGGACTTTTTCGGCGGCTCATTGGCAGGTATTACGGAGAAGCTGGACTATCTCAAGAGCCTGTCCGTCAGCACGCTCTATCTGAACCCGATCTTTGAAGCGGACAGCAACCACCGCTACAATACGGCGGATTACCGGTCCGTCGATCCCCTGCTGGGCACGGAGGAGGACTTCCGCACCCTGTGCCGGGAGGCCCACGCCCGGGGCATCCGCGTCATTCTGGACGGCGTGTTCAACCACACTGGCTCCAACAGCCGCTACTTCAACGCCGACGGCTTTTATCCGGAGCTGGGCGCGGCCCAGAGCACCGATTCCCCCTATTTCGGGTGGTACAGCTTTCACCCGTGGCCCACAGACTACGATGCCTGGTGGGGCGTACATACGCTGCCGGCGGTCAACGAGGAGCAGCCGGACTACCGGCGGTTTATCATCTCCGACGAGGATTCGGTGGTGCGGCGGTGGCTGCGGCTGGGCGCCGACGGCTGGCGGCTGGACGTGGCAGACGAGCTGCCAGATGACTTTATCGCTGCCATCCGCACCGCCATCGGGCAGGAGAAGGCCGACGCCTATCTGCTGGGCGAGGTATGGGAGGACGGCAGCAACAAGATCGCCTATTCCCGGCGGCGCAGGTATCTGCTGGGCCGGGAGACCCACGGGCTGATGAACTACCCCTTCCGGACGGCGCTGCTGGCGTGGCTGGGCGGCGGGGACGCCGCCGGTTTCCGCGAGGCCATGGAGTCCATCCGGGAGAACTACCCCCCTGCCGCGTTTTACGGCGCCATGAACTTTCTGGGCACCCACGACACCGCCCGCATCCTGACGCTGCTGGGTGCGGATGAGGCCCCGGCGGATAAGTCCGCAAGGGCGGCGTACCGCCTGACCCCTGACCAGCTGGCCCAAGGGCAGAAGAAGCTGCGGCTGGCCGGGATGCTGCTGTACAGCTTTCCCGGCTCCCCTACCCTGTACTACGGCGATGAGGCCGGGATGCAGGGC
The DNA here is from genome assembly GCA_900550585.1 of uncultured Eubacteriales bacterium. GTDB lineage: Bacteria > Bacillota > Clostridia > Oscillospirales > Oscillospiraceae > Vescimonas. Next base: position 6,989 of record URST01000061.1, on the reverse strand, counting down.
TTTGAGGACCCCCTGAACCGGGGCACCTACCCCTGGGGCCGGGAGGACCAGGCGCTGTTGGCCTTTTTCCAGCAGCTGGGGCGGCTGCGCGCGGCGCGTCCCTCCCTGCGGCGGGGCGATATCCGCTATCTGTACGCCCAGGGCGGCGGGTTGGTCATCGAGCGCCGCTGCGGCGATGAGCGCACGGTGACGGCGCTGAATGCCGGCGAACAGGTGCTGCCGCTGACGCTGGACTGGGACGCTCCGCTGTGCCGCGACGGCGTTACCGGTCAGCAGTTCCTGGTGCGGGACGGGCACCTGTGCCTGACGCTGCCGCCGCTGGACGGCGTGATACTGGTGTGACAGGCTTTCCCACGCGGGATGTTTCACGTGAAACATCCCGCGTTTTTTCTTTGCCGCCGTTTGTTTCACGTGAAACATCGCCGGAATTTGCAAATTTTCTATTGAATCTACCCACTGATGTGCTATACTATATAAAATGCAGAATCAGACAGAAAGAGGAGTTTGCCGTGTCAAAGATCATTGCCATCGTCAATCAGAAGGGCGGCGTGGGAAAAACCACCACCTGCGTCAATCTGGCCGCCGCCGTCAAGGCCAAGGGCAAGCGGGTGCTGCTGTGTGATTTCGACCCGCAGGCCAACGCCACCAGCGGCATGGGCGTGGACAAGTCCGTGTCCAACGGCGTGTATGACGTGCTTATCAACGGCACGGAGACGGCAAAAGCCATCGTCTCCACCCCCTACGGCGACGTGCTGCCCAGCAGCAAGGCGCTGGCAGGTGCGGGCGTGGAGATGATCGAGATGGAGAACCGGCAGTTCCTGCTGAAGGCCGCGCTGCGGCAGGTGGCGGAGCAGTACGACTATATCTTCATCGACTGTCCCCCGTCGCTGGAGCTGCTGACGCTGAACGCGCTGTGCGCCGCCAACACCCTGCTGGTGCCGGTGCAGGGCGAGTATTACGCGCTGGAGGGACTCAGCGATCTGATGAACACCGTGCGCATCGTGCGGCGGAGCATGAACCCGTCGCTGGACATCGAGGGCGTGCTGCTGACCATGTTCGACGGGCGCACCAACCTGTCCATTCAGGTGGCACAGGAGATCAAGCGGTTTTTCGGCGCCAAGGTGTACAGCACCGTCATCCCCCGGAACGTCCGGCTCAGCGAAGCGCCCAGCCATGGGCGGCCCATCACCGCCTACGACAGGAATTGCCGGGGCGCCGACGCCTATGTGGCGCTGGCCGATGAATTTTTGAAACGAAACGCCTGAAAGGAGACGCACTATGGCAGGTATATCCAAGGGTCTGGGCAAGGGCCTCGGCGCTCTTATGGGCGACGACATGATGGAGCTCCACGATGAAAAGAGCAGTCTTATGCTGCCCATCAGCCAGGTGGAGTCCTGCGCCGCGCAGCCCCGAAAGCTGTTTGACCCCGATGCGCTGGCCGATCTGGCCGATTCCATCCGGCAGCACGGCATTATCCAGCCGCTGACGGTGCGGAAGCTGCAGTCCGGGTATTATCAGATCATCGCCGGTGAGCGCCGGTGGCGGGCCGCCCGCATGGCCGGGCTGACCCAGGTGCCCGCCGTGGTCATTGAGGCGGACGACCGCAAGGCCATGGAGCTGGCTATGATCGAGAACCTCCAGCGGGAGGATCTGAACCCCATCGAGGAGGCCGAGGGCTACAAGGTCCTGATGGAGCAGTACGGCATGACCCAGGAGGAGACAGCCAAGCGGGTGGGCAGATCCCGTCCCGCCGTGGCCAACGCCATGCGGCTTCTGAACCTGTGCGAGCCGGTGCGGGCCATGGTGGAGGACGGACGCCTGTCCGGAGGCCACGCCAGGGCGCTGCTCCCCCTCCCCGCCAAGCAGCAGGAGACGGCGGCCGCCGCCGTGCTGAAAAGCGACCTTTCCGTGCGGCAGACGGAGCTGCTGGTGAAAAAGCTGCTGGCGGAGACGCCGGAAAAGCCGGCAAAGGACCCGCTGACCGTCAACTACGCCGAGGAGGCCGCTAAGGAGCTGGGCGAACGTCTGGGCCGGGGCTGCCGCATTGTCACCGGCCGCAAGAAGGGCCGCATCGAGCTGGAGTACTACGGCACCGACGATCTCAATGATCTGCTGGACGCCCTCCACGCCATCAAGAAAAAATAACGCTGTTTCACGTGAAACATTCCGAAAAACGAGGTAAAGAAGATGCTTGATATCAAATTTGTCCGGGAGAACCCGGAGGCTGTCAAGGAAAATATCCGCAAGAAGTTCCAGAACGCCAAGCTGCCGCTGGTGGACGAGGCCATCGCACTGGATGCCGAGCGCCGTCAGGCCATCGCCGACGGCGAAGCCCTGAAGGCCGAGCGCAACAAGCTGTCCAAGGCCAACGGCCCCCTGTTCGGTCAGTTGAAGAAGTGTACCGACGAGGCGCAGAAGGCCGCCCTGCAGGCCCAGATCGACGCCAACAACGCTGCCGTCAAGGCCGATGCCGAGCGGATGGCACAGCTGGAGGCCAAGAAGGAGCAGGCGGAGGCCGCGCTGAACAAGATCATGCTGGTCATCCCCCAGATGATCGACCCCTCCGTGCCTATCGGCCCGGACGACAGCTGCAACGTGGAGGTGCAGCGCTTCGGCGAGCCGAAGACCCCGGACTTTGAGGTGCCCTACCACACCGACATCATGGAGCGCTTCGACGGCATCGACATGGACGCCGCGGGCCGCGTGTCCGGCAGCGGGTTCTACTACCTGCTGGGCGACATTGCCCGGCTCCACGAGGCGGTGCTGGCCTACGCCCGGGACTTCATGATCAACAAGGGCTTCACCTACTGCATTCCGCCGTTTATGATCCACGGCAACGTGGTGGAGGGCGTCATGAGCCAGACGGACATGGACGCCATGATGTACAAGATCGAGGGCGAGGACCTCTACCTCATCGGCACCAGCGAGCACTCCATGATCGGCAAGTTCATCGACCAGATCCTTCCGGAGGACAAGCTGCCCCAGACGCTGACCTCCTACTCCCCCTGCTTCCGCAAGGAGAAGGGCGCCCACGGCATCGAGGAGCGCGGCGTTTACCGCATCCACCAGTTTGAAAAGCAGGAGATGATCGTGGTCTGCAAGCCGGAGGATTCCAAAAAATGGTACGAGCAGATGTGGCAGTACAGCGTAGAGCTGTTCCGCTCGCTGGACATCCCCGTGCGGCAGCTGGAGTGCTGCTCCGGCGATCTGGCCGACCTGAAGTGCAAGTCCTGCGACATCGAGGCGTGGTCCCCCCGGCAGCAGAAGTATTTCGAGGTCTGCTCCTGCTCCAATCTGGGCGACGCACAGGCCCGGCGGCTGAAGATCCGCTACAAGGATGCCGACGGCAAAATGCAGCTGTGCCATACGCTGAACAACACCGTGGTGGCGCCGCCCCGGATGCTCATCGCCTTCCTGGAGAACAATCTGCAGACGGACGGCTCCGTGCTGGTGCCGGAGGCTCTGCGGCCCTATATGGGCGGCAAGGAGCGACTCGTTCCGCTGCACTGAGCGGAAATCAATAGCGTTTCGTATTATTTCCGCGCGTTTATACGTTCCGTATAGGAGAATTTGATCTATGAAGAAGTTTTTCAACGAATTTAAGACCTTCGCCATGCGCGGTAACGTGATGGATATGGCCATCGGCGTTGTCATCGGCGCCGCCTTCGGCAAGATCACCACCTCCATCGTCAACGACATCATCATGCCCCTGATCGGGCTGATCACCGGCGGCATCGACCTGAGCCAGTGGAACATCCTGCTCAACAGCGCCGCCGTGGAGGCGGGCGCCGACCCCGTCACGCTGGGCATAGGCAATCTGCTGGCGGTGATCCTGGACTTCATCATCGTGGCCTTTGCCATGTTCCTGCTGGTCAAGGCCATGAACAAGCTGGCCTCCCTCAAGAAGAAGGAGGAGGAACCCGCGCCGGAGGAGGAGCCCAAGCCCACCAGTGAGGAGCTGCTCGGCGAGATCCGCGACCTGCTGAAAGAGCAGCAGAAATGAGAGACATCCTGACGCGCGGGCTGGCGCAGCTGGGTCTGCCCGCCGATGCCGTGCCGCAGCTGGAGGCCTACGCCGCGCTGCTGCTGGAGAAAAACAGGGTCATGAACCTGACGGCCATCACGGAGCCGCGGGAGGTGGCCACGCTGCACCTGCTGGACTGCGCCGCGCTGCTGACCATGGCGGACCTGCGGGGCAAACGGGTCATCGACGTGGGCACCGGCGCCGGGTTTCCCGGCATGGTGCTGCGCATACTGGAGCCGGACTTCGACCTGACGCTGCTGGACAGCCTGGGCAAGCGCGTGGACTTCCTGCAGGAGGTGTGCGGCGCCCTGTCGCTGGAGCGGGTGGACTGTGTCCACGCCCGGGCGGAGGAGTTCGCCGCCGGGCACCGCCAGCAGTACGACATCGCGGCCTCCCGGGCCGTGGCCAACCTGAACCTGCTGTGTGAACTGACGCTGCCGCTGGTGAAAGCGGGCGGACAGTTCCTGGCTATGAAATCCGTGTCCTCCGACCAGGAGATCGACGGCGCGCGGGGCGCCATCGGACAGCTGGGCGGGCGCATCGCCGCCATCCGGGACTACACCGTACCGGAGACGCAGGTGCGTCACCGGCTGGTGGTCATCGAGAAGGTCAAGGACACCCCCGCCATTTACCCCCGCAGCTTCGCACGCATGAAAAAAGCGCCGCTGAAATAGCGGCACCACCCGGAAAGGAGGGTCACATGGGAAAGATCATCGCCGTCGTCTCCGGCAAGGGCGGCACCGGCAAGACATCGTTCACCGCCAATACCGGGCTGGCGCTGGCCTCCCTGGGCCAGCACGTCCTGTGCATGGACTGCGACATCACCCTGCGGAATCTGGATCTGGCGCTGGGACTCAGCGACCGGGCACTGATGGATTTCTCCGATGTGCTGGCGGCGCGCTGCACGCTGGAGCAGGCCGTGGTGACCCACGAACAGTATCCCTCGCTGGATCTGCTGACCGCGCCCATGGCCGACAAGCCGCTGGCGCTGACGGTGTGGCAGCTGGCGGCGCTGGCCCGCGAGATACGGGAAACATACGACTGGTGCCTGATGGACGCCCCCGCCGGGCTGGGGCAGGGCTTCAAGATGGCCGCCTGCATGGCCGATCAGGTCATCGTCGTCACCACCACCGACATCTCCGCCATGCGGGACGCTCAGCGCACCGCCATGGAGCTGTCCGCCTTCCCTGCCAACGCCGTGCATCTGGTGGTGGGCCGCGTCTCCCGCAAGACCCTGCGGGCGCTGCATACCACCATCGACGATGCCATCGACACCGCCGGGCTGCCTCTGCTGGGCGTTATCCCGGAGGACGAGGATGTCCCCTACTGCCTGAACCGGGGGCTGGTGCTGCGGGACCGCAACTACTACGCCGCCCGGGCCTACGAAAACATCGCCAAACGCATCATGGGCCGCAAAGTGCCCCTGATGAAGATATAACGGAGAAAGGAGCGCCCCTTATGAATATCGCTTTGATGGCGCACGACAACAAGAAAGAGCTGATGGTGCAGTTCTGCACCGCCTACTGCGGCATTCTGGCCAAGCACACCCTGTGCGCCACGGCCCGTACCGGCCAGCAGATCGCCGAGGCCACCGGCCTGACCATCCACCGGTTTCTGTCCTTCGCCCACGGCGGCGGCCAGCAGATCGCGGCCCGCATCGCCTACAACGAGATCGACATGGTGCTGTGCTTCGGCGACCCCAACCAAAAGACCGCCGACGAGGACGTTACCTATATCTCCCGGCTGTGCGACCAGAACAACATCCCCTTTGCCAGCAATCTGGCCACTGCCGAGATGCTGGTGCTGGGCCTGGACCAGGGCTATCTGGACTGGCGCGACATCGTAAACCCCAAGAGCAAGCCCTTCACCGCGTAAAGCGCCTTGACAACAGGCGGAAAATCGCATAGAATAAAGGACAACCGCGTTGAATCTGCAGGAGTAACCCGCACAACGCCGCCAGCAGAGAGGTGCGCCGCCGGCTGAAAGCGCACCGCGGCAGAACGGGCCAAGACAGCAGACGAGCGGGGATGGAAACATCCACGGCGCGCTCCCCGTAACAGGAGCAGAAAGGGCCGCATGACGGCTGAAATTGGGTGGCACCACGAAGTGTTTCAACGCTCTCGTCCCAACACAGGGGACGGGAGCGTTTTTTCATCGCTCCCCCGCTTCGCGGCGCCGAAAAGGAGAACCTATGCAGAACGTGATCGACTTCATCAACACCCACATCTACGACATCTTCATCCCCCTGACAGCGCTGGCGCTGCTGCGGCTGGGCATGTGCTGGGCGCAGCTGAAAAAGACCGCCGCCATCCGGGAGAAGAAGGGCATCTATCACGCCGTGCGGGAGCACTACGCCGAGATAGGCGCTTGGCTGGGCATCCTGCCCTTCTGCGTGCTGGCGCTGATCTTCCCCAAGGTCTGGTACTTCTGGATCGCGCTGGCGGTCATCGGCGGCATTCTTGTGGGCCGGGCCGGGAAAAAGAAGGGCGTGGAGCTGGATGGTATCTACCGCGAGGTGGCATGGGAACTGAAGCATGAGGCGGAGGCCGAGGCCGCCCGGGAGGCCGCCTCCCACACGCTGGAGAGCGGCGCGGAGACGCCGGAGGACGACAATACAGACGAAGCAGAAAACACCGAGGATAAAGGAGAGACGGAAAATGGCTAAAATGACCCCCCGCACCCTGTCGGGCTTTATGGAGCTGCTGCCCCAGCCGCAGCAGCAGATGGAGCGGATGATGGACATCCTCCGCCGGACGTACAGCCTGTACGGCTTCACGCCGCTGGACACACCGGTGATCGAGGCCAGCGAGGTGCTGCTGGCCAAGGGAGGCGGCGAGACGGAGAAGCAGATCTACCGTTTTCAGAAGGGCGACGCCGACCTGGCGCTGCGCTTTGACCTGACGGTGCCGCTGGCCAAGTATGTGGCCCTGCACTACAACGACCTGTCCTTCCCCTTCCGCCGCTA
>URST01000060.1 GCA_900550585.1 uncultured Eubacteriales bacterium | reverse complement strand
CGACCTTGCCAAGGTCGAGGTAGCGAGTTCGAGCCTCGTCGCCCGCTCCAAAAAAACAAGACCACCCAAGGGTGGTCTTGTTTTTTTGGAATGTACCGCGGGCCGAGGCTCGAAAGGGCACGAGCGCAGCGAGAAAAACGTGCCGGGGGCACGTTTTGGTGCCCGTGTGCGTGTCGCGTGCTCCTCGGTGCTCACCGTCGTGTCAGCCGTCTCCCGCCCGCTGCCGCGGCAGGGACAGGCCGTACAGGCCATCCGGGGTGGGACGGCAAAACGCCTTCTGGGCCTGTGACCCGCCGCGTTTTGGATGACAAGCGCCGCGTTGTGTGCTATACTGCCCTTATCACCACCAAGGAGGACGTACCATGCGGATCAACTGGTTCAAGGACGAGAATCATCTCGTGTATATCAACGGCGCCACCCAGCTGGCGGAGCTGGAGCGGACGCTGCATTTCCCCGGTCTGGAGGAGGCCGCCAACGAGCTGCGGCAGCACCCCACGGCGGAGGGGTTCACCATCAAAGGGCCCAGGCGCACCAGCGGACGGCTGTTCGTGCCGGATTTGACCTTCGGTGAGCACATCGAGATGGGGGAGAATATCTTCTTCTACATGGGCGAGATGCAGGAGTGCTATGTGATCTACTGGCTGGACGCGCCGGTGGCAAGATAAAGCAGGCAGCACCGGCCGCAGGTAACGCGGCCGGTGCTGCTTTGCCGGTGAAAAGAAGCGGGAGGGAAGCTCTGCTTCCCTCCCGCGTGGACACAAAAGAATTTACTTGTCCGCTGCCACAGACTTGACGACCTTGACTTCGCGGCCGTTGTAGGTACCGCACTCCGGGCACATTCTGTGAGGCAGATGCAGAGCACCGCACTTGGGGCATGCCACCAGAGCGGGAGCTGCCAGCTTCCATACGGAAGAACGTCTCTTATTGCGTCTTTGCTTGGATACTTTTCCCTTAGGGACTGCCATGTTGACACCTCCTTGGTCTTAACTGCCTGAGCAGCAATTTATGATGGATTCACTCGTCGTTCTGCAGCAGCTGGGCCAGCTTGGCCAGCCGGGGATCCACCGCCTTTTTGCAGCGGCAGCTCTCGCGGTTCAGGTCGGCCCCGCAGCCGGGGCAAAGGCCCCTGCAGTCCTCAGAGCAGAGGAATTTCGTGTCCATATCGAGGATAAAGGCGTCCCGCGCCAGTTCCGTCACATCCACCTCGTCGCTCTCCAGCAGCACGATGTCGTCGTCCTCATCGGACTGACGCTCCTCGGCCAGCACACAGGCGTAGTCCACGGATTTCTCCCGGTCGAACTCCTGCACGCATCGGTCGCAGACGCAGTGGAGCGTGGTGGTGATCTGAAGCTCACAGAGCAGCACGCCCGCTTGGTTCCGCAGCTGGCCGTCCACAACAACCGGTCGCGTCACAGGGCAGGAACCGCCGAACTCCAGATCGGACAGATCCATTTCAAAGTGGATCTCCTGCCGGGAGCCGGGGGTATGCAGCAGCTTGTTTACGTTCAGACGCATAGTACACCTCGCAATGACACGGGTACTATTATAGCCGACACAAAATCCCTTGTCAAACATTTTCTCACAAATATTTTGACTTTTTTCCAAAACCGGATACAATGGACGGAGAACGAAAGGGAGGTGCGCCCATGCGGGAGCTGACCATCGGGAAAAATGACGCCGGCGCGCGGCTGGATCGCTTCGTGTCCAAGGCACTGCCGCTGCTGCCGCCGGCGCTGTTGCAGAAGTACATACGCATCAAGCGCATCAAGGTCAACGGTGCCCGGGCCCAGCGGGACCAGCGTCTGGTACAGGGCGACGTGGTGCAGCTGTATATCAACGACGAGTTCTTCGACAAGCCGTCGGAGGAGAACATGTTCCTGACGCTGTTCAAGCCTCAGGTGGACATCGTATACGAGGACGAGAACCTGCTGCTGGTCAACAAGCGGCCGGGTCTGGTGGTGCATGCTGACGAGACGGAGAAGGTGAATACCCTCATCAACCACATCCAGGCGTACCTGTACCAGAAGCGGGAGTGGAACCCCCGGTGGGAGAACGCCTTCGCCCCGGCGCTGTGCAACCGCATCGACCGCAACACCGGCGGCATGGTCATCGCCGCCAAAAACGCCGAGACGCTGCGCATCATCAACGAGAAGATCCGTCTGCGGGAGATCGACAAGCGCTATCTGTGCATCACCGTGGGTCGGCCCCGCCCGGCGGAGGGCCGCATCGAGTGCTTCCTGCTGAAGGACGAGCAGAAAAAGCAGGTGGCTGTGTACCACCGGCCGGTGCCGGGCGGCAAGACCGCCGTTACGGACTACCGCACGCTGGAGACGCGGGGCGAGCTGTCACTGGTGGAGGTGGGGCTGGAGACGGGCCGCACTCACCAGATCCGGGCGTCGTTTGCCGATATGGGCTGCCCGCTGCTGGGGGACGGCAAGTATGGACGGGGCGACGTGAACCGCCGGTACGGCGAGACGCGGCAGACGCTGTACGCCTACGAGCTGACGTTTGATCTGCCCACGGACGCGGGGCTTCTGAACTATCTGCGGGGGCGGACGTTCACGGTGGAAAACGTGCCGTTCCGGGCAAAATATTTCGGCTGAATACACGGTGCGGGAGCGCTTTCGCGCTCCCGCACGATTTTTTTGTAAAAAACGGGAAAAGGCATTGACTTTTGGGGGGATACCATATATATTGTACCTGCTTTCTTTCGACGGAAAAAGCGGCGCGGGAACAGGCGCCGGCGGCTTCGCCGGGGGAGAGCTATTTTATGAATGAACGGGGGAGGATAAATGTCCAAAGAGTTGATTCGCCTGCGGGATCTCTGCATGGCGTTTGACGACGAGCTGGTTCTCGATAACATCAATCTCTACATCAACGATTCCGAATTCCTCACACTGCTTGGGCCCAGCGGCTGCGGCAAGACCACGACGCTGCGCATCATCGGCGGGTTTACCACGCCCACATCCGGTGACGTGACCTTTGACGGGGTGAGGATCAATGACGTTCCGCCTCACAAACGGCAGATCAACACGGTGTTCCAGAAATATGCGCTGTTCCCGCATCTGGATGTGTTTGAAAACATCGCCTTCGGCCTGCGCATCGCCAAAGTGCCGGAGGAGGAGATACGGCAGCGTGTCACCGAGATGCTGGAGGTGGTCAGCCTGAAGGGCTTCGACCGCCGCCGCATCGACCAGCTGTCCGGCGGCCAGCAGCAGCGGGTGGCCATCGCCCGCGCACTGGTGAACCGTCCGAAGGTCCTGCTTCTGGACGAGCCGCTGGGCGCGTTGGATCTGCGGCTGCGCAAGGATATGCAGAACGAGCTGAAGCGTATCCAGCAGCAGATGGGCATAACGTTTATATATGTGACCCACGACCAGGAGGAGGCCCTGACCATGTCCGACACCGTGGTGGTGATGGACAAGGGCCGCATCCAGCAGATCGGCACGCCGGAGGATATCTACAACGAGCCGAAGAACGCCTTTGTGGCGGACTTCATCGGCGAGAGCAACATCCTCAACGGCGTCATGGTCCGGGACAAGGTCGTGAAAATGTACGGCAAGGAGTTCCCCTGCGTGGACGGCGGCTTCGCCGAAAACGAGCCGGTGGACGTGGTCATCCGCCCCGAGGACATCGACATCGTCCCCGTGGAGCAGGGCCAGCTCATCGGTACCGTCACCAACGTGACGTTCAAGGGCATGCAGTACGACATCATCGTGGACTTCCGGGGCTTCAAGTGGCTCATCCAGACCACCGACCACTCGCCGGTGGGTGCCCGCATCGGCGTGAAGATCGACCCCGACGGCTTCCACATCATGAAAAAGAGCGAATACTCCGGACTGTTCGGCGACTACTCCTCCTATTCCGAGGAGTATGAGGAATTGGCGGACGCCAGCGTGGAGCTGGAAGAGGAGGAGAGCGAGGATGAAGACTAAGCTCTCCCGTTTCGCCGTGCCCTATGTGGTATGGATGGCCATCTTCGTGGTGGCTCCCATCATCATCATGGTGATTTACGCCTTCTCCAACGGGGAGGGCGGCGCCACGCTGGACAACTTCGTGCAGATGGGCGGCTACGCCACCGTGTTCGGCCGGTCGTTCAAGCTGGCCCTCATCGCCACGGCCGTCTGCCTGCTCATCGGCTATCCGACGGCCTATCTCCTCAGCCGGGAGGGGGCGTCCTTCCAGCGGACGGCCATGGTGCTCATCATGCTGCCCATGTGGATGAACTTCCTGCTGCGGACGTACTCGTGGATGACCATCCTGGAAAACCATGGGCTGCTGAACCAGCTTCTGGCGAAGCTGGGCATCCTGGCGCTGTACAACCGCATGACCGGCAGCGACCTGGAGTATTTTACCCTCATCAACACGCAGGGCGCGGTGGTGCTGGGCATGGTGTACAACTACCTGCCCTTCATGATCCTGCCCATCTATTCCGTCATCGTCAAGCTGGATCACTCCCTGCTGGAGGCGGCCCGGGATCTGGGCGCCAACACGGTGACGGTGTTCCGCAAGGTCATTCTGCCCCTGTCGCTGCCGGGCGTGCTGTCGGGCATCACCATGGTATTCGTGCCGTCGGTGTCCACGTTCGCCATCAGCCGGATGCTGGGCGGCGGCACGGAGCTGCTGCTGGGCGACCTGATCGAGCGGCAGTTCCTGGGCGGCGCGTACAACCCGCAGCTGGGCGCGGCCATATCACTGGTGATGATGCTGGTGGTCGTGGTGTGCATGCTGGTGATGAATCGCTTCGGTGAGGGCGAGGAACAGGCGGTGATGCTATGAGCCGCAGAAGATCCAACAGCTTTGGCGACCGCCTGCTGATGGTGCTGGTGGGCCTTTTCCTGTACGCGCCCATCATCATCCTCATCGTATTTTCCTTTAATGCCGGCAACAGCTCCAGCGTGTGGAAGGGCTTCTCCCTCCACTGGTATCAGCAGCTGTTCCAGAACCGGCTCATCATGCACAGCGTGTATACCACGCTGCTGGTGTCCCTGTTGGCCACAGTCATCGCCACGCTGGCCGGCACGTTTGCCGCCATCGGCTTTTTCGCCATGCGCCGCAAGCCCCGGGAGACGCTGATGGCCGTGAACAACATCCCCATGATGAACGCGGACATCGTCACCGGCGTCAGCCTGTGTCTGCTGTTCGTGGTGTTCTTCAACGGCTGGGGCGCCTTCGCCGGCTGGGTCAACAGCTGGCAGTCCGCCGTGGTGCTGCCGGAGCGGCTGACCATGGGCTTCGGCACCCTGCTCATCGCCCATGTGTGCTTCAACATCCCCTATGTCATTCTGGCGGTGGGACCCAAGCTGCGGCAGATGGACCGCAATCTGGTGGACGCGGCCCAGGACCTGGGCTGCACCTGGATGCAGGCGTTCTGGAAGGTGATCATCCCGGAAATCAAGCCGGGCATCGTGTCCGGCGCGCTGACGGCCTTCACCATGTCCATCGACGACTTTATCATCAGCTACTTCACGGCGGGCACCTCGTCCTCCACGCTGGCCATGACCATTTACGGCATGACGAAAAAGCGGGTCAGCCCGGAGATCAACGCCGTGTCCACGCTGCTGTTCGTCACGGTGATCCTGCTGCTGGCGCTCATCAACATCCGGGAGAACCACCACAGCCATGAACATGCCCGCCGCCCGGCCCATGCCGAGGCGCCGGCTCCGGTGAAGCCGCCGAAAAAGCACGCCGGCCTGTGGAAGAAGATCGCCGCCGGCGGCCTTGCCTGTGTGCTGCTGGTGACGCTGATCGTCACCGGTGCCGCCGCCCGCAGCGAGCGGGTGGTGAACGTGTGCTCCTGGGGCGAGTATATCGACGAGTCCCTCATCACGGAGTTTGAGGAGCAGACCGGCATCCGCGTCAATTATCAGACGGCGGAGAGCAACGAGGCGCTGTACTCCCTGATCAAGATGGGCGGCGCGGACTTCGATGTCATCGTGCCCTCAGACTACATGATCGCCCGGCTTATCCAGGAGGATCTGCTGGCGGAGCTGAACTACGACAACATTCCCAATTTCCAGCTGATGGACCCCCAGTTCACCCACCTGAGCTTCGACCCGGAGAACAAGTACACCGTGCCCTATACCTGGGGCAGCGTGGGCATCATCTACAACACCGCCATGGTGGACGAGCCCATCACCAGCTGGGGCGCCATGTTCGACGAGAAGTACGCCGGGCAGGTGCTGATGATCAACAACTCCCGTGATGCGCTGATGGCGGCCCTGTGCTATCTGGGCTACGACATCAACACCACCGACGAGAGCCGGCTCACCGAGGCCTTCCAGCTGGTGAAGGATGCCAAGGACAAGGGCGTGTATCAGGCCTTCGTCATGGATGAGATCTTCGGCAAGATGGAGGGCGGCAACGCGGCCATCGCCATGTACTATGCCGGCGACTACCTGACCATGCTGGAGAACAACGAGGATCTGGCCTTCGTCATCCCCGAGGAGGGCAGCAACTGGTTCGTGGACGCCATGTGCGTCCTGAAGTCCAGCCAGCACAAGGACGAGGCGGAGGAATGGATCAACTTCATCGCCTCCACCGACGCCAACCTGGCCAACATGGACTACATCTGGTATGCCTCCCCCAACGCCGATGCGCTGGCGGAGTACCCTGCCTACTACGAGGAGGAGTACGAGGAGCCGCTGGATGAGGACATCTACAACATCATGGCCATCCCTGACGAGGAGCGGGCGCGCTGCGAGCTGTATGTGAACCTGCCCCAGGAGACGCTGAAGTTCTACGATAAGCTGTGGACACAGCTTGGCGTATAGCATCCGCGGGCTGAAAATGCTTTCAGATTTGGAGGAAAGAATATGATCGAGATCGGCATGACCTATACCGCGGAAAAGACCGTTACCGCGGACATGACCGCCAAGGCCGTCGGCTCCGGCGGGCTGGAGGTGCTGGGCACCCCCTATATGATGGGCCTGATGGAGTGCGCCGCCATGTGGTGCGTGCAGAACGAGCTGCCGGAGGGCAAGGGCACCGTGGGCGTGGATATTGCGTCCAGCCATCTGGCGCCCACCCCCGTGGGCATGAAGATCACCGCCACCGCCGAGGTGACGGGTGTCTCCGCCAACGGCAAGCTGATCACCTTCAAGGTCAGCGCCTCCGACGAGGAGGGGCTGATCGGTGAGGGCACCCACACCCGCGCCGTCATCGACAACGCCCGGTTTTTGCAGAAGTGCAACGACAAGCTGGCACGGGTCAAGTAAGTCCATACACGCAGAACGCCGCCCGGACGGGCGGCGTTCTTTTGCGCTGCCCCTTGCGGCGGCGCGGCGTATCTGGTACAATAAACCGATATCAGCTTTGCAGGCGGGAGAGGGGAGAGCATATGCGCGTACTGGCCACCATTGCGTTCTCCTTTGCCGCGGGACTGTTCCTCATCCTGCTGCTGCCGTGGAGCGGCTGGTACCTGTGGGCGGCGGCAGGCATCGGCCTGTCGGCGCTGGCTCTGCGCCTGTGGGCGAAAGACCGGCGGTGGTTCCGGCGGAGCCAGCTGGTTTTATGGCCACTGGCGGCGGCGCTGGTGTACTTCACCGCCTATCAGGCGGCGGTGCAGCAGCCGGTGCTGGATCGCTGCGGCGAAACGAATGAATTTTCCGCCACGGTCTGCGCGTGGCCTGAGGAGACGGGGCAGGGCGGCAAGGTCACGGTGCGGCTCCACGGCTTCTTCGGCGCAAAGGCCGTGTATTACGGCGGCGGGGAGGTGCTCTCACTGGTGCCGGGACAGCAGCTGTCCGGCACGGCGTGGTGGCAGGACGCCGCCAACATCCGGGGCACGGAGCTGACGCAGTTCACCGCCCGGGGCGTGTACGCCCTGCTGTACCAGCGGGCGGACGTGACCGTGACGGACGGCAGCGGGGACGGCCTGCAATGGCTGCCGCAGCGGGCCGTCAAGGCCTTTCGGGAGCGGGTCGCCGCCATCTGGGAGGATGCGTCGGTGCGGGGGTTCCTGACGGCGGAGCTTACCGGCGACAAGACGGAGCTGCCGGAGGGCGACGCCGTGGCTATGCAGGAGACGGGGCTGGCGCACCTGTTTGCCGTGTCCGGCCTGCACTGCGCGTTCCTTGTGACGCTGCTGGGACTGCTGGTGCCCGCCAACAGGCGGCGGACGCTGTGCGCCGTCACCATCCCGGTGCTGCTTTTCTACATGGTGATGGTGGGCCTGTCGCCGTCGGTGGTGCGGGCCTGCATCATGCAGATATTCCTGCTGACCGCGCCCCTGTTCCGCCGGGGCAGCGACGGTCTCACCGCCCTGTCGGCGGCGCTGGCCGTCATCCTGCTGGAAAACCCCTTTGCGGCGGGGAGCGTCAGCTTACAGCTGAGCTTTGCCGCGGCGCTGGGCATGGTGCTGCTGGCGCCCCGGCTCAACCGGACGTTCACCGGCTGGTACCGCGGCAGGAGCCGCCTGCTGGGCGGCGTCATCCGCTTCATCGCGGCCAATCTGGCGGCTTCTCTGGGCGCCATGGTGTTCACGGCGCCGCTGATCGCGTGGTATTTCAATATTTTCGTGGTGGTGGCCCCGCTGGCCGGCCTGCTGGCGGTGTCCGTCGCCGGCTGGAGCTTCATGGCGGCGTTCGTCACCACCCTGCTGGGCTTTGTGTGGCTGCCGCTGGGCCGTGTACTGGGCTGGCTGTCCTTCGCGCTGGTGAGATACATCCTGTGGGTGGCCAGGACCCTGACGGCCCTGCCGTTTCACGCGGTGTACTTCGACAACCGCTATCTCATCTACTGGATGGTGTACGCCTATATCGCGTTCATCGGCTGCGCCGTCACAAAGGACAGGCGCCGCAAGTACGCCCTGGCGGCGGTGCTGTCGGCGCTGATGCTGGCGGTGTCCGTCTGGTTGGGCGGCGCCGGGCGGTACGGGGATATGGGCGCGCTGGCGCTGGACGTGGGACAGGGCGAGAGCGTTGCCCTCTGGTCGGGCCGGGAGGCGGCGCTGGTGGACTGCGGCAGCAGCAACAGCTATGTGGATGCCGGCGGCGTGGCGGCCGACCGGCTGGCGAGCCTGGGGCTGCGCCGCCTGCGGTGCGTGGTGGTGACCCACTACCACGCCGACCACACCAACGGCCTGTATGAGCTGCTGGCCCGGCTGCCGGTGGACACGCTGTACCTGCCGGACATCGAGGACGAGTACGGCGTGCGGCAGCGGCTGGAAACGCTGGCGGCGGAAAAGGGCACGGATGTGGTGTTCGTGACGGAGACCACAAGGCTGACGCTGGGCGGGATGACTCTGACGGTCTACCCGCCGGTGACGGCGGAGGGAGACCTCAACGAGCAGGGCCTGACGGCACTGGCCACGGCGGGGAAGTTCGACATCCTCATCACCGGCGACATGGCCGGTAGCACCGAGCGGCAGTTGGCGGAGACATATGCCCTGCCGGATGTGGAGGTGCTGGTGGTGAGCCACCACGGCTCCCGGTACAGCTCGGACGAGACGTTCCTGCGTGCCATCCGCCCGGAGACGGCGGTCATCAGCGTGGGCGACAACAGCTACGGACACCCGGCGCAGGAGACGCTCCGGCGTCTGGAGGACGCGGGCGCGGACATCTGGCGCACGGACCGGCAGGGAACGGTGCGCATCACCGTGAACGGAGGGAACTGACATGGCGAAAAACGATAGCCGCAGCCGCAGCGGCGGCTACGAGGCGCTGCGCGCCGCCATCAAGGCGGGCGTGCCGGCCAATCTCTATATTTTCTACGGCGAGGAGCGGTACCTGCTCCAGACCATGGCCCAGCAGCTGAAGGAGCTGCTGATCCCCGGCGGCTTCGAGGAGTTCAACTACCACCGCCTGACCGGCAAGGGGCTGACGGTGCAGGAGCTGGCGGAGACGGCGGAGGCCATGCCCATGATGGCGGAGCACACCCTCATCACCGTCACGGACATGGACATCTTCAGGCTGGACGAGGGCCAGCGCACGGCGCTCATCGAGCTGCTCAGCGATTTCCCGCCCTACTGCACGCTGGTGTTCCTGTACGAGCAGGTGGCCTATAAGCGGGACGGCAAGATGAAGAAGCTGTGCACCGCCCTGAACGAGCATGTGCAGGAGGTGGAGTTCGTCCAGCAGGAGCGGAAGGATCTGCTGAACTGGCTGAAGCGGCGGTTCGCCGCCACCGGCCACGACATCGACCAGACGGCAGCGGATCACCTGCTGTTCAACTGCGGCAGCCTGATGCGGGGCCTGATCCCGGAGATCGAGAAGATCGCCGCCTACGCAAAGCATGAGCGCATCACCATCGCGGACATCGACGCCGTAGCCGAACCGGTGCTGGACGCCCGCATCTTCGATATGACCAACGCCGTCACCGCCCGGAACTACGACCGCGCCGCCGCCATTCTGGCGGATCTGCTGCGGATGCAGACGGAGCCCATCGCCATTCTGGCGGCGCTGGGCAAGGAGCTGCGGCGGCTGTACACGGCCCGGCTGGCGCTGGACGGCGGCAAGGACCGCGTCTGGCTCAAGGAGCTGTGGAGCATGAGCAGCGACTATCCCGCCAAGCTGCTGCTGCAGGCGGCGAAAAACGTGGACCACGACTGGTGCCGGCAGGCGGTGAAGCGCAGCCAGACGCTGGACCGCCGCATGAAAAGTGAGCGCAATATGGACAGTGAGGGCGAGCTGAAGCTGTTCCTCATGGAACTGGCAGGTGCCCGATGAAGCCCCGTATCCGGGAAGTCATCGTGGTGGAGGGCCGCTACGACAAGAATGCGCTTTTGCAGGCGGCGGATGCCGCCGTCGTCGAGACAGGGGGCTTCGCCGTGTTCAACGACCGGGAAAAGACCGCCTATCTCCGCCGTCTGGCGGAGAAGCGGGGGCTGATCCTGCTGACGGACCCGGACGGCGCCGGCTTCGTCATCCGCAATCACCTGAAGGGCGTCATCCCGCCGGACAGGCTGAAGCAGGCCTACGTCCCGGACGTGTACGGCAGAGAGCGCCGCAAGAAAAAGGGCGGAAAAGAGGGAAAGTTAGGCGTGGAGGGCATGCCGCCGCAGGTGCTGGTGGAGGCGCTGCGCCGGGCCGGGGCCACGTTCGAGGACGGCCCCGCCGCCCCGGAGCGGGCGGGCCTGACCAAGGCCGATCTGCTGGAAAAGGGCCTCATCGGCCCCGGCTCCGCCGCGAGGCGCGCGGCGCTCCAGCGGCGGCTGGATCTGCCGGAGCGGCTGACGGCCAACGGCCTTTTAGAGGCGCTGGACCTGCTGCTGACACGGGAGGAATTCGACGCGCTGTGACTTTTTTGCAGGAGGGCGGGCAAACCCCTTGCAATTCGCGGCGGCGGCGGGTATAATAAACCATTGCTTTTGCAAAGAATTTTTGATCAACAAGGAGTGTGAGAAAGATCATGGCCGAGGAAATCAAGACCCCCGAGACGGAGGAGTCCGGCAAAAACTTTATCCTGAATTTCATCGACGAGGACATCGCAGAGGGTGGTCAGTTCCAGGGAATGACTGTCCACACCCGTTTTCCGCCGGAGCCCAACGGCTATCTGCATATCGGGCACTGCAAGGCGCTGACCATCGACTTCGGCACTGCCGAGCGCTACAACGGCCTGTGCAACCTGCGGATGGACGACACCAACCCCACCAAGGAGGACGAGGAGTTCGTGGAGGCCATCAAGCAGGACATCCACTGGCTGGGCTTCGACTGGGGCGACCGCTTCTTCTATGGCTCCGACTATTTTGAGGAGGACTACCGCCAGGCGGTGCTGCTCATCAAGAAGGGACTGGCCTATGTGTGCCAGCTGACGCCGGAGGAGTTCAAGGCCAACCGCGGCGACATCGGCATCCCCGCCGTGTCACCCTACCGCGACCGGCCCGTGGAGGAGAGCCTGGACCTGTTTGCCCGCATGCGGGCCGGGGAGTTCCCCAACGGTGCCATGACGCTGCGGGCCAAGATCGACCTGACCAGCGGCAACTTCAACATGCGCGACCCCGTCATCTACCGCATCAACCACATGAGCCACCACCGGCAGGGCAACAAGTGGTGCATCTACCCCATGTACGACTTTGCCCACCCCATCCAGGACGCGCTGGAGGGCATCACCCACAGCCTGTGCTCCCTGGAGTTTGAGGCCCACCGCCCCCTGTACAACTGGGTCATCGAGCACTGCGAGCTGCCCGCCCGGCCCCGGCAGATCGAGTTCGCCCGTCTGGGCATCGACCACACGGTGATGTCCAAGCGGAAGCTGCGCAAGCTGGTGGAGGAGCACTACGTCTCCGGCTGGGACGATCCCCGCATGCCCACGCTGTGCGGCCTGCGCCGCCGGGGCTATACTGCCGCGTCCATCCGCAATTTCTGCGAGCGCATCGGCGTGGCCAAGTCCCCCAACGTCATCGAATACGGCTTTCTGGAGCACTGCCTCCGGGAGGATCTCAACGCCCACGCTGAGCGCACCATGGCGGTGCTGCACCCGGTGAGGCTGACGGTCACCAACTACCCCGAGGGGCAGAGCGAGACCTTCGCCGTGGAGAATAACCCCACCGACCCGTCTCAGGGCACCCACGACATCACCTTCTCCCGCCACCTGTGGATCGAGGAGGACGACTTCATGGAGGTGCCGGTGCCCAAGTACAAGCGCCTGACCCCCAACGGCCCGGAGTGCCGCCTGAAGGGCGCGTATCTCGTCACCTGCACCGGCTGCGTCAAGGACGAGAGCGGCCGCGTGGTGGAGGTGCTGTGCACCTACGACCCCGACTCCCGGGGCGGCGACCCAGCCGACGGCCGCAAGGTCAAGGGCGCCACGCTCCACTGGGTGGACGCGGAGAACT
>URST01000059.1 GCA_900550585.1 uncultured Eubacteriales bacterium | reverse complement strand
CCTCCATGGCCAGCTTGGCGCTGACCTCGGAGTTGATCTTGCTGCGGATGGTGGTATCGGCGCAGATCTTGCCGTTCTCGTCCAGAATTACTGCCTTCGTGTAGGTGGATCCTACATCGCAGCCGCCGTAATATTTCATGGTCTTCTCTCTCCCTCGCAATTATTTGTTATACTCGTAATGGGGCTTATCCATATCATACTTCTGCTTCAGCGGGTCGCGGCGCTCCATGCGGTCATAGTGGCGGCACAGGAACGGCTCCACACCGTAGAACAGGGCCTTGCCGTCCAGATCGAAGAAAAACACGGCAAACAGCGCGGCGTACACGCCCATTCCGATGAGGATGATCTTTTTCAGTATTTTCAGCACCTTGCGCATTTCTTGGCTCCTCCTTTTACCAGCTCATGGAATCGTCGAACTCCAGCAGGGACGGATCCAGCGGCTCCTCGTGCATGACGGTGGTCATGTAGTCGTTGATGATGCTGCGGATCTCCGCGCGGGAGACGTTGCGCTTGTCGGGCAGCGCGTGGGGCATCCAGATGGCGTGGATGTTCCGGGCGCGGAACTCGTCCTCGAACAGGCCGTGAACGCCCTGCATGCCCTTGCACAGCAGCTGGTCGTACATCATGACCATGTCGCAGTGGAACCGCTCCATGTTCTCCCACAGCTCAAAGATGTGGTGCATACCGCCTACGGCCATGCGCCGCATGGGCGCCCACTCGTGATACCGCGCCATGTCCTCCAGCGTGTTCTCGTAGCTGTCGGTGCGCAGGGTCATGTCGAACATCAGGGAGTCCATGTTCATGATGGTGTTCAGGCCCCAGCAGTTATACGCCCAGGTACACCAGTTGGAGTAGTACAGCGGCGCGCAGGACCATGCGATGACCCGGTGTCGGGTCAGGGGGAAGTTGTTGATGCGCTGCTCTACGCACTTCTCCATGATCTTGCGGACCTTCTTGTCCGTCTCGTGCCAGATGGGCAGGTCGCCGTACTGGGCCTGATAGATGCGGTACAGCGCCTGGGACACGCCGTTGATGGGATAGTAGCTGGTATTGGCCGCCACGTCCCACTTCTCCCACTCGAAGCGCTGCAGCTCGTTCTGGCTCTCCAGCTTTTTGCAAAGCTGCTGGTAGTCGAAGGGCACGCCGGTCTGCTCCTCAATGAACTTCCATGCCTCCTCGATCTCCTTCATGCAGTGCTTCTGCACCAGCGGATCGTCGAACTGCATGGGCTGGGGCATGGCGAACAGCGGCTTGTCAATGAGCCAGTCCTGAATGATGGAGGTGGCCACGGAGCCATCGCAGGCCTCGTTGGACGTGATGACCGCCTTGTAGTAGTCGGGCACATCGTCCAGCACGAACAGGCCGGCCTCCGCCTGGCACATGGGGCAGGGGTCACCGGGCAGGCCCAGGGACTGCACCGCGTCGATGTAATTGAGCACCGTGTGGTTGTTGACGTGGCAGGTGACGAAATAGGGGATCATCTGGAGGGGGACGTTCTCCACCTCCTTGCTGAACGGGTAGAAGATGCCGCCCCACACCGTCTCATCGTGGGCGATGGTCTTGTCATGCCGCGCCTGCACCTTCTTGCTGCCCTTGTTGGTGTTCAGGTCGTTGCGGAACATCTGCATGAACTGGAAGATGGTGGCATTGGTCATGGCCCGGTAGTGCTGGGGACAGGCCCGCAGCGCCTCGCCCCGGAGGCCCTCCATGCCGCGGTCGAACCAGTGCAGCACCGGCAGGTAGGTCTGACCCATCCAGCGGTAGCGCCAGCAGCCCTTGGCAAACGTCCAGATGCCGCCGTAGCGCATAACATCGTACACCAGCATGGCGTAGTTATACATCCAGACCTTGTGGAAATAGTAGAACGTGTCCTTTACGCCGCGCCACTCGCGGTGCTTGTACAGGCCGGTCTTGTCGCAGTACAGGTCGCCGAGGCGGCGCTCGCCGTGGGGCTTGCCGTACCAGAAATCCTTAGCCAGCTTCTTATAGTCCGTGGTCTTCAGCTTTTCCGCCACGCTCTTGAAGTCGATCTTCTTCATCTCGTGACGCCCTCCTGGATCTTCTTGATCTCCACGCTCTCGATGAACGCCTGGAACCGGGTACGCAGCTGACCGCTGGCGGAGTTGATATACTCCTTCTCAATGGAGCAGACGGGGAACCCGAAGTCGCGCTGGAGCACGATGGTGTCGATAACCCGCTCATAGCTCCAGTACTCGCAGAACTTGTTGGAGGCCACGATGATGCCGTCGGCCTTGTACTCCCTGGCCAGATCGGCGATATACTGCTTGCGGCGGCGCATCTCGTTCTGCTCCATGAAGCGGGTGCACTGGCTGGTCAGCAGATAGTGCCGGGCAATGGCCCGCAGGGGCGTCTCTCCCTCCCTGATCTCGATGGGCTGGCGGGATTCCATGGCACCGTAGCAGTAGCGGTCGGCCACCACCAGCGCGCCGCAGCTCTCGATGAGCTTGGTGAAATCCGGGTCGTCGTTCTCGCTGCCGGCCAGCAGCACCTTGCAGCGGTACTGGGGTCTGGCGTCCGGCTCGCGGGTCTTCAGCTCCTCCAGCGTGTCCCGCAGCTTGTCGATGATGAGATACTTGGGACAGGACGTGGTCACCAGATTGATGACGTGGAACTCGTAGCCGGTGATGGTGGGCTGGTCCAGCTTGCGGTATTCGCCGATGGCCTGCACGATCCGGCACAGCTCGTTGTGCTCCTCGATGGCTTTGCGCAGCGCCTCGTCAGAGGTGTCCACGCCGTAGTTGTCGCGGAGGAAGTCCAGCACATGGGCCTGCAGCTGCCCCTCGTAGTGGTCGATGCTGTTGACGGTCTTTTTGAACGGTACGTCCGTAAATTCGCACTTGAACCGCTCGTTGTTGATGATGCCGGGCATCCGCTGCAGATGCTCCTGGAACCGGCAGGTCACGGTACATGTCTCGGTGGCCAGCTGGGCGTCCAGGAAGTTGAAGCCGCCCTCCAGCGCACGCTCCAGCAGGCTGCGGCCGTAGTGACAGGTGCGGGCGGACATGTAGTACGTCGCCATATCCGGCGATGTGCAGCGGGGCGCACGGAGCCGCACGGAAAAGCAGCCCGGCAGATCCAGCAGCACCTCCGGCATGAAGTAGCAGGTGTAGCCCAGCGCCAGCTTTCCATCATCACGGCCCTGTTTGACAAGGTCGTTGTTTGCCTCCTGAAGCAGGTTCTCAAAGTAGATCAGGTGTTTCAGGTCCCTCATTTCTCATCCTCCTAAAAAATAACGGAAAATGCGTCAGTCTCTTGAAAAATTATACATAATT
The DNA here is from genome assembly GCA_900550585.1 of uncultured Eubacteriales bacterium. Classification (GTDB taxonomy): domain Bacteria; phylum Bacillota; class Clostridia; order Oscillospirales; family Oscillospiraceae; genus Vescimonas. The sequence continues at coordinate 10,507 of URST01000059.1, read as the reverse complement.
GTGCTTTTTTTGTCAATCTATTTGTTTATTTTGCATAGATATTGGACACTTTTTTCCTATCTGTCCGTTAAATCTGCAAAAACTGGAAGTGAATTGACTTCTCCCTCGCCCCGTGGTAAGATAGGGCCAGCTTTGAACAGGAGGTGCGCCTATGTGCCAGCACGAACATGACCACGAGCACGGCCATTGCCATGGCCACGAACACCCTCACGCCCACGATGTCCACTCGCCGGAGGAGACGCTGGCGCTGCTGACATACATGCTGGGCCATAACCGCCACCACGCGGAGGAGCTGCATGAGCTGGCCCACAGTGTGGACGGCGAGGCGCAGCAGCTGCTTCACGATGCGGTCGTGGACTTCACGCTGGGCAACGAGAAGCTGGAGGAGGCCCTCCGCATCCTGAAGGGGGAATGAGCATGTGCCTGTCCACCGTCTATAACACCGCGCAGCAGGTGCTGTGCAAAAATGTGGCCTCCGTCACGGAGAAGGACGGCCAGCTGGTCTTTACGGACATCATGGGCATCCCCACTGCCGTCGCCGGCAGCATCCAGAAGATCGACCTGATGGACAACGTCATCGTCGTCCGCCAGTCCTGACGCGCCCTATACAAGTGCATAAAGAAAGAGACGGCTCACACCGTCTCTTTCTTTATGCACTGTTACCGCCGCACGACCTCCCGCCCGTCGGACCAGACGGACACGATGTTGTGACGGTGGGTCATGTAGATGGCCCGCTCGAACCGCTCCCGCACCGACAGCGGATGGCTGGCCTCCGGGAAGTCGCCGTCGTCGATGACCACCGCGTGGAGCCTGTCGCCCACGGCGAAGCCGTCACCGGCGCCGAAGTATTTATGTCCCGAGGTGGTGCCCAGATAGTAGCCCTCCGGCACCGTCAGGAAATCCGGGTGCCACCCGTCCGTGACGCGCCGCGCCTTGGAGGTGCGGATGGTCATGGTGATGACCTTGTACATGGGCAGCTGCGCGCCGCCGGCGATGTCGCTGCCCAGCGTGACCCACAGGCCCTCGTTGACCATCTGCCGCACGGGACACAGCCCGGAGCAGATGTTCACATTGCTGTCGGCGCAGTGGGCCACTACCACGCCAGCCTCCCGGATGGCTCTGCGCTCCCGCTCATCGGAGTGGACGCAGTGGGCCATCACCGTGTGGTCCTTCCACAGGCCGTACTTGCTGTACGTCTCCCAGTACTGCTTACAGTCGGGGTGCAGCTCCCGCACCCACTCGATCTCGTGGGTGTTCTCCGACAGGTGGGACTGGACATACAGCCCGCGCTCCTGCGCCAGCCGACCCAGCGCCGTCATCAGCTCATCGGTGCAGCTGGGTGTGAACCGGGGCGTCAGGATAGGCTTGACGTGCTCAAAATGGCAGCCGTCCAGCCACCGCACCGTCTCCCGGACGGACTCCTCCGTTGTCTCCTGCAGAACGCCGGGCAGGCCGTTGCGGTCCATGTTCACCTTGCCCACATAGCCGGTGACGCCGGCGCGCTCCAGTTCGTCCATCAGGATCCAGGTGGCCTCCGTATGCAGGGAGGAGAACATGCACACCCGGGTGGTGCCGCTGGTGATGAGGTCGCTGGCCAGCCGGCGGTACACCCGGCGGGCATACTCCGTGTCGGCGAACCGGGCCTCCGTGGGGAAGGTGTAGGTATTCAGCCAGTCCAGCAGCTGCAGGTCCATGCCCATGCCCAGCATGGGGTACTGGGGCGCGTGGAGATGCATGTCCGCGAAGGACTGCATCAACAGCCGGTCGCCGTAATCACGCAGCTCCGCCTGTGCCAGCTCCTCCGGCAGCGCCGGATAGATGCCCCGGATCACGCCGTCCTCCAACACCATGTAGCCGTGCTCCAGAATGGACAGCTCTCCCATTTTCGGCGCGTGGACGATATTGCCCCGTAATACCTGTGTCATGCGTCATGCCTCCCGTGCAAAAATAAAAGGCGTCCTGACCTTCGTCAGAACACCCATAGTGGCGCCGTCGGCGGCGCCGTAGAAACGTCCCGCGCCGTTGCCGCGGGACTATATGAGCTATATTCTACGGTGATTATAGCAGTTTCCTCCCTTTTTGGCAAGTGGAAAATCATATCCTCCGGGCAGGGCGCATAGGCTTGTCTGTACAGCGAGGAGGGATATCTGTGAAAAAAGACCGTTTCCGCCGTCTGGCCGCCATGGCGCTGGCCGCCGCCACGCTCTGGGTCACCGCCGCCACTGTGGGCAGCGACAGTCTCCGGGAGGCGGCGGACGCCGTCCGGGACTCCGCCCACCTGCCGGAGACGCTGCTGCGCTGGGAGCTGGGGGACATGATGCCGGCGGACACGCTGGCCCTGCCCGCCCTGCTGGCTCTGCGGGAATCCCCGCTGCTGCTGTCCGCCTGGGCAGAGGTGGCCGCGCTGCCGGAGCAGACGGTCCCGGCGGCGGAGGAGATACCTGCCGCGCCGTCCGCTGCTGAGCCAGCGCCCACAGCGGAGGACACTGATCCTGTCCATGAGGACAACGGCGCCGCATCTCAGACCATCGCCCCCTCCTCCCCCGCCGGTTTCGTGCAGGTGGGCGATGTGTTCATCAAGAACAACTCCACCAAGGCGCTGGAGCCGTCGTGGTTCGACGGCAGCTTCGCCGCTACGCTGTCTGACGATGCACCCCAGGTGCTGATCATCCACACCCACGGCAGCGAAGCCTATACCATGCCCAAGGGACAGGAGTACGTCTCCACCGGTACCTGCCGCACGGCGGACGCCTCGGTGAACATGATCCGGGTGGGCGATGAGGTAGCCGCCGTTCTGTCGTCCTACGGCATCTCCGTGCTGCACGACCGGGTGCTGTACGACGACCCCGCCTACGACGGGGCCTACGAGCGGGCAGCCGACGCCATCCGGGGATATCTGGAGAAATACCCCACGCTGTCCTTTGTGCTGGATGTCCACCGGGACGCCATTGAGGACAAGGCGGGCCACCAGTACAAGGTCATCACCCGGGAGGATCCCAGCTGCGCCCAGATCAGTCTGGTCATGGGCAGCAACAACGACCACTGGCTGGAAAACGTGAAGCTGGCCGCAGCTGTCCAGCAGAAGCTGACGGATATGTCGCCCACACTGATGCGGCCCATGACGCTGCGCAACTCCAACTACAACCAGCACCTGACCACCGGCAGCATGCTGGTGGAGATCGGCACCGCCGGCAATTCGCTGGATGAGGCGCTGCGTGCCGCACGGCTGTTCGCCGCCGGGTTCGCCCAGGTGGTCACCGGAAAATAGGAAAGACCGGCGGTGTCCCGCCGGTCTTTCCTGCTTTTACCGATTCTTTTTGGCCAGCTCCATCAGCTCCGGATATTTCTTCATGATGTAGCTGTAACTGCCCCGCCCATGGGGCACCAGGCAGTTGGAGCAGTCCTTCACACCGTTGTCCAGATAGACGAAGTTCCCGCCGCAGTGACTGCCCAGCGTGTACAGCGGACAGTAGCAGAACAGGCAGTTGAAATCCTCCGGATGGGCCGTTTTGTGGCAGGGGAAGAACTCGCACGCCGTGTGCTGCGTGAAGGAATACCGGCATTCTTCCGGTTTTTTTGTGTAAATGTCATCCATTTTACATACCTCCTATGCAAATGCACTCCGTCATTTCTTCTCGGCCTTGTGATGCTCCTCCCAGGCCTCCTGCGCCTCCCGCAGGTGTTCAGCCAGAGAATGGCTGGAGCGGAACGCAAACAGAAAGTTGGCCTTCTCGCGCCGTTCGTCCTGCCGGCTGCGGATATGGGATTTGAGCCGCTCGAACTTGATATCCACCTCGTTCTCCTTGGCGAACTGGCGGATGCGGGACAGCAGATGGGCGGAGTACACCACGTCGATGGTGAACACGCCGAAGAAAAAGCCGATCACAAAGGAGAATGCCAGATTCTCCGAGAGCCACTTCAGTGCGTCAAGGATATGGGGGTGCACCAGATAGTAGTACCCCGCGCTGGCCGCCGCCCAGATCAGCGAGAACTGCGGGCAGATCAGGCCCTGGATATTGCCCCACTGGCTGCTGTAATCCCACAGCCGGACATGCATGAGCTTCAGCGACATGAGGCCGGCGATGTATTCAATGGCCGTCATGCTCAGTGCCATGCCGGCAATGAGCAGCACCCTGCCGCCGGCGGTATCCGTGCCATGGGTATCCCCGAAGGAGGCCAGCAGGTACAGGATGCACAGGCCAGAGCCGTACAGCGGCACATAAGGCCCCACGCAGAAGCCGGGGTTGATCCACTTGCGCTCCGGATTGGCGCTGGAGATAAAGCGGCGGTAAAACAGCTCCAGCACCCAGCCCAGCACGGAGCCGATGAAAAACAGATAGGCCAGTTTCAAAAACAGATTCATGTGTCCTCCGATGTCTATGTATCACACCTGCCTGCCGCGGCGCAGGAAGCAGTACCACGCGCCGGCGCCCACCAGCAGGCCGCCCAGCAGGTTGCCCAGCGTCACCGGCAGCAGATTGCCCAGGAAATACCGGCCCCAAGTCAGGACAGTCAGGTCGACGCCCATCTGCGACGCCGCCTGTGCGGCAGCGGGCACGGCTCTGCCGAACAGCCCCAGCGCACAGTAGGTCATGTCCGCGATGGAGTGGCTGAAGCCCGCCACAACAAAGAACATCACCGGCACCCACGCGCCCAGGAACCGGCCTGTCACATCCTTGGCGGACAGGCTCAGCAGCACCGCCAGCGTCACCAGTATATTGCACAGCACCCCCATGAAAAAGGCGTTTTCAAAGGGCATGGTCATTTTCGTCACCGCCAGCCGCAGGGAAAACGCGGCCAGTCCGCCGCTGCCCAGCCAACCGAAGCGGGCGCAGATCCCGGCCACCAGCAGGGAGCCAAGGAAGTTGCCGGTGTATACGACGGCCCAGTTGCGCAGCATGCCGCCCACCGTGGCCTTTTTGTCCAGCACACTGATGATGATGAGCGTGTTGCCGGTGAACAGCTCCGCGCCGGCCAGCACCACCGTGCCCAGCCCGAAGGCAAACAGCACACCCGCCGTGATCCGCACCAGACTGGGGTTTTCCAGCCCATAGCAGGCCATGTTCGTCACGCAGACGGGAAAGCCGATAAGCATGCCCGCCAGTATGCTGAGAAGCAGCAGCTTCAAAAAGGGCTGGCGCGTTTTGACCGCGCCGGCGGCGGCATAATTGGCCGCCGTCTCCGCCGGGGTAAACAGATTCACAGGCATCCTCCCTCCGCGGCACGCTCCGCCGCCCGGATCACATGGGCCATCAGCACGGTGGAGGTCACCGCGCCCACGCCGCCGGGCACTGGGGTGACGGCGTCCACGATAGACGCGGCACTGTCATCCGCATCGCCCACGGCGGTGTTCTGCGCCGCGTCCCAGTTGACGGACACGTCGATGACCGTCTGGCCGGGCCGGACATGGTCCGCCGTCAGACTGCCTGCCGCCCCCGCCGCTGTCACGATGATATCCGCCGTCCGGGTGACGGCGGGCAGATCGGCGGTTCTGGTGTGGCACACCGTCACCGTGGCGTTCCGTGCCAGCAGCAGCATGGCCGCGGGACGCCCCACCACCGGGGAGCGTCCGATGACCACCGCCCGCTTTCCGGCACAGTCGATGCCGTAGTGGTCCAGCAGCACCGTCACAGCCTCCGCCGTGCAGGGAGCAAAGCCCTCGGCACGGCCCAGATACACGGCGGCTGCAGAAGCATCCGTCATACCGTCCACATCCTTTTCCGGCAGGAGACGATCGCAGATGTCCGGCTCCGCCGTCCGCAGGTGGGGCGGCAGGGGCCGCAGCAGCAGGCATCCGTGGACGGACGCATCGCCGTTGACGGCGTCGATGGCGTCCAGCAGCGCCTGGAGCGGCACGTTCTCCGGCAGAGCGCGGACCTCCACGTCCACGCCGCACAGCGTCCCCCGCTTCAGCGCGCCCCGCAGGTACGCGCCGTTGGCTTCGTCCCCGCCGCAGCGCAGGATCACCAGCTTGGGCGTCACGCCCCGCCGGGCCAGCGCCGCACAGCGATGCTGCAGCGCCGCAGTCAGGGCAGCTGCCGCCTCCCTGCCCGTCAACAGTTTTGCCATTGGCCGTCCCTCCTTACAGCAGGCTGTTCTTCACCTGCATGAATACGGCGTCGGACGCCGCTTCGCCCTGCGCCAGCAGGGCAAGGCACCGCTCCGTCAGCGGTGCGCCCGCCGCGCCCATGACCTGGGTGTTCACCAGCACGTTCAGCGACGCCGCCCGCAGGGCGCCGCCCAGAATGGCGGCAGCACAGCCTGCATCGGACACCGCCAGACGGGAACCGATATCTGCCAAACGTCCGGCGGCGGTCAGCGCCTCCACGCACAGCTCCATAATGCGGAGCGGCACGGCACAGGCGGCCCCGGACGCCTGTATCAGCTTCTCCGCGCGGCCGGGAGCATCCTTGGGCAGGGCGTACACCGCCGCCAGCGGCAGGAAGCCCTCCGCGTCCGCGGCCACCTGATCCAGAAGATTTTCCTGTAAAGTATTTGTCGTTGCCAGCAGATGCTGTATCTCATTTTCTACCGCAGCATAGGTCTTTTTCCCGGTGGTCAGGCTTGCCACCATGCCGCCCAGCGCCGTGCCGACAGCGGCGGTCAGCGCCGCTGCGCCGCCGCCCCCCGGCGTGGGGGACGCGGAGGCCAGCACCGCCGTAAATTCCCGGCAGCTGCGCAATGTATCGTCCATAAGCCGCTCCTCTCTCAAAACAGGCCGGTGACTTCACCGGTGGCCGTGTCGATATCCACCCGACGGTAAGCGGGGTCGGAGCCGGTGCCGGGCATCATGGAGATGCCGCCGGCCACAGGGCACAAAAACCGGGCGCCGCTGTACTCCAGCACATCCCGCACCGGCAGACGCCAGCCGGTGGGCACCCCCTTCAGCGCGGGGTCGTGGGACAGGGACAGGTGGGTCTTGACCATCATGGTGCAGTAGCCCGCATACCTGGGATCGCTCTCGAACCGGGCGGCCTTCTCCGCCGCCAGCGGCGACCAGTCCACGCCGTCAGCGCCGTAGACCTCCCGGGCGATGCGCTCCACCCGCTGCCGCAGGGGCAGCTCGTCCGGGTACAGCATCCGGAAGTCCGACGGCTCCTCACAGGCCTCCAGCACAGTGCGGGCCAGCTCCTCCGCCCCGGCGCCGCCATAGCGCCAGTGGTCGGACACGGCGCAGCGCACGCCGTGGGCCTCGCAGACACGGCGTACTAACGCCAGCTCCGCCTCCGTATCGGTATAAAAGCGGTTCAGGCACACCACCGGCGTGACACCGGACCTGCGGATCGTCTCCACATGGTGCAGCAGATTGCCGCAGCCCCGCTCCAGCAGGGTCAGGTCCTCCCGGGTGTAGGCGTCCGGCAGCGGACGGCCGGGGATAACCTCCGGCCCGCCGCCGTGCATCTTCAGGGCGCGGACAGTGGCCACCAGCACCGACACGTCCGGCTTCAGGCCGGACAGGCGGCACTTCACGTTCCAGAATTTCTCAAAGCCGATGTCGGCGGCAAAGCCCGACTCGGTGACGTGGTAATCGAACAGCTTCACGCCCAGCCGGTCGCCGATCACCGACGACTGGCCGATGGCGATATTGGCAAACGGCCCTGCGTGGATCAGCACCGGCTGATGCTCCACCGTATAGCACAGGGTGGGGTTGATGGTGTTGCGCATCCACGCCGTCATGGCGCCCGCCACCTCCAGATCCTCGGCGGTCACGGGGCAGCCCTGCCTGTCGTAGGCCAGCACGATATCGCCGATGCGGCGGCGCAGATCCGGCAGGTCGCGGGCCACGGACAGAATGGCCATCAGCTCGGAGCTGACGGCGATGTTGGCGCAGGTGTCCATGGGGTAGCCGTCCATTTTTCCGTCACCGCCGATGTGCATTTTCCGCAGCGCCTGACAGCAGAAGTCCAGCACAAAGCTCCACTGCACCCGCGCCGGGTCGATGTCCAGGCGGCGCAGACCACGCTGGGCCAGCTGGCCGTCGTCGTAATTGCGCTCATGCTGCATCCGGGCGTTCAGCGCCGTCATAGCCAGATTGTGGGCATTCATGATGTCGTTGATGTCGCCGGTAAGGCCCAGCGAAAACTCGGTCATCGGGATCAGCAGGGCGTTGCCGCCGCCGGCGGCGGTGCCCTTGACGTTCATGGTAGGGCCGCCGGAGGGCTGACGCAGGCAGCCGCCCACGTTTTTCCCCAGCCGTCCCAGTCCCTCGATCAGCCCCAGCGACGTGGTGGATTTTCCCTCGCCCAGCGGCGTGGGGGTGATGGCCGTGACCTCGATGTACCTGCCGTCAGGCCGGTCCTTCAGGCGCTCCATGATGCGCAGGAAGTCCAGCTTGGGTGTTTTGCCGTGGGGGATCAGCTCCTCCGGCAGCAGGCCCAGCTTCTGGCGGAAAAATTCCACCGGCGGCAGCGCCTTTTCCGCCGCCGCGCCGATCTGCCAGTCCCTGTAAACCGTGGGGTCCAGCATGACCCGGCCTTTGCTGTCCGTATAGCTGCCGTCTGTAAATCGTATCTCCATGCCGCATCCTCCCTGACACATTCTGTCCAATATTATACACAATGAGACGCCGCCCCGTCAATCACCGTTCCGCGGTGGGTGTCGGATTTTTCTTGTTTCCCTCTTGTTTTTCCCAGGAGAGGGCTGTATAATACTTCCAGCCCGTGTGTAGGGATGGTGCGTTAAGTGCCGAGCGGATGGGAGGCTGCCGCCGGACGAAGGAGCTTGCTCCGCGATTCCATTCCAGCTTCCACATGGCGCATATCACATTTGATTTATCTATGAGATCCCTCCCATCCCAAGGATAAGGAGGTTTTTTTATGCCCGAAAAAGAATTGTCAACTGCCCCGCGTCCCGTTTTCAGCACCTATTCCCTCACTGTCTGCGCCCTGCTGACCGCGCTGAGCGTGGTGCTGGCCCGGGTGCTGACCCTCATCCCCGCCGAGACCACCCGCATCTCGCTGGAGGCAGTGCCCATCGTGCTGGCCGGTCTGCTGTGCGGCCCCCTGCCCGGGGCGTTGGTGGGCTTCGCCGCCGACCTCATCGGCTGCCTGATCTCGCCCTTCGGCTACAACCCCATCTTCTGCGTGCCGCCCATCCTGTACGGCCTGCTGGCCGGTCTGCTGCGGCGATATGTGCTGGAAAAACCCACCCTGCCCCGGACGGCGCTGGCCTTTTTCCCGGCGGCGCTCATAGGCTCCATTCTGTGGCAGAGCATGGCGCTGGCACTGGTATACGGCGGCGACGCAAAGCAGGCGTTTTTCCTGACGAAGCTGGTGTCCCGCAGCATCCAGTTTGCCCTGACCGGCGGCGTGGACACGCTCATCGTGTGGCTGCTGCTGCGGCGGGGTGCCCTCAGCGGCGTACAGCGGCATATCCGCGGTAAGGGAGGCGACCGGCATGACGATCAATGAGGCACTGGCCTACATCCACGCGGTGGACTGGCGGCGCAGTGTGCCGGGCCTGACCCGCATCGACGGACTGCTGGAAAAGCTGGGACATCCGGAGCGGACGGTGAAATTCGTCCACGTCACCGGCACCAACGGCAAAGGCTCCACCTGCGCCATGCTGGCGTCCATTTTGCGGGCCGCCGGCTATCGCACGGGACTGTACACGTCGCCCTACATCTTCCGCTTCAACGAGCGGATGCAGATCGACGGACAGCCCATTCCCGACGAGGAGCTGTGCGCCATCACGGAGGAGGTGCGTCCGCTGGCGGACAGCATGGACGACCACCCCTCGGAGTTCGAGATCGTGACGGCCATCGCGTTCACATGGTTCGCCCGAAAGGCCTGCGACATCGTGGTGTGCGAGGTGGGCATGGGCGGCGAGTTTGACGCCACCAATGTCATCCCCGCCCCGGAGGCTGCCGTGTTCTGCAACATTGGCCTGGATCACACCCAGTACCTGGGCGATACCATTGAAAAAATCGCCGCCACCAAGGCCGGGATCATCAAGCCCGGCTGCGAGACGGTGCTGTACCGCCAGACGGCCTCTGTGGAGGAGATCATCCGCCAGCGGTGCGAGCGTCTGGGCGTTCCCCTGCACCTGGCGGATTTTGACGGCATCCGTCCGGAAAAGGCCGGACTGGAGGGCCAGGTCTTTGACTGGGAGGAGCTTGCCGGCCTGCACCTGCCCCTGCTGGGACGGCACCAGCTGTGCAATGCCGCCGTGGCCCTGACAGCCATGCGGGTGCTGCAAAAGCGTGGCTGGTCCATTACGGAGGAGCACATCCGCCGCGGCCTGGCGGCCACCGACTGGCCCGGCCGGTTCCAGATCATCGGCCATGATCCTCTGTTCATCATCGACGGCGGGCACAATCCCCAGTGTATCCGGGCGCTGGAGCAGAATATCCGGGATTATCTGCCGGACCGCCCTCTGACGGTGCTTACCGGCGTCATGCAGGACAAGGACTATCACTGCATGTACCGGGGCGTGGTGCCCTATGCCCGCTCCTTCATCTGTCTCTTATACACATCTGACGCTGCCGACGATATGCAGTGTGTAGATC
>URST01000058.1 GCA_900550585.1 uncultured Eubacteriales bacterium | reverse complement strand
ACGGCAAGGTGGACCAGATCATCCTCACCGGCGGCATCGCCTACGGCAAGGAGACGGTGGATGCCATCTCCGAGATGGTCAGCTGGATCGCTCCCATCACCGTGTATCCCGGCGAGGACGAGCTGCTGGCGCTGGCCCAGGGTGCGCTGCGCGTGCTGCGCGGCGAGGAGAAGGCCCAGGAGTACCGCCGTCCCCGTCCCGAGAACAACTGAGCATAAAACACAAAAGAGGCCGTCCGGCACATGCCGGACGGCCTCTTTTCAGTTTGCGCCTCATTGTGCCGGAGTTGTCTGCCCCCGGAGCCGCTCAGCGCAGCGCGCCGATGATGCTCTGGTATTTGTTGATGTCCGAGCCGCCGTTCCACGTCATGAAGCCGCCGGTGCAGCCAGTGTCCCGCAGGGCCTTCACCTCCGCCGCCACCTCTGCCTCGCCGTAGGTATTGTACGGCTCCCACAGGGCGTTGTACGCCTGGATCCAGGTGCGCACCGCGCCGGGCGAGGCCGTCTCCGTCTGACGCTCCGCCGCCGCCGCACCGAACATGTGCACCGTGTCGTAGGGGTGCTCCCAGGGCTTGTAATCGCCTCTGGCGCTGTAATGGTCGGGGTAGGGCATGCCGGAGATGGCGTCCACCGCCGCGCTGATGGCCGGCCAGTACTGGCCGCAGGCGGTGACGTAGGGGTTGGCGCACTCGCCGAACACATCGCCGGACAGATAGTACCCGGCACTGTGGAGCCGCTCCGCCGCGTACAGCAGGAAACGCTGCACCGCCTGGGCCTTGCTCTCGCCGTAGGTGTTGCGGTAGTCGATGGTGCCGGCCTTCTCGTAGTTATAGGCCCCGTCGGGGAAGCGAATATAGTCGAACTGGATCTCGTTGAAGCCCAGCGCCGCCGCCTCCAGCGCCAGATCCACCTTGTACTGCCACACCGTGCGGTCATAGGCGCTGGGCCAGTACATATGGCTGATCTGCAGGGGCGTGCCGTTCAGGTCGCAGATGACCTGCTCCGGGTGGTCCGCCGCCAGATGGGCGTCGTTGAACACGGTGATGCGGCCGATAAGGTAGTATCCCGCGTCCTTCAGCTTCTGGACGTTGGCCCGGAAGCCCTCCATGGTGTCCATGGCCGCCGCGTAGGCCGACGGGCTGTACTGCTGCATCACCGGCGAGGCATAGGACACGGCGGTGCCGTCCACGATGTCCACCACGAAGGCGTTGACGCCGCTGCCCTCCGCCACCCGGAGGTAGCTGTCGGCGTACTGGACGGCCGAGCCGTTGAGATACAGCGCCCGCACCTCGTCAGGCATGTCGTTGCCGGCAATGGGGCCCTTCTCCACGGGGTAGTAGTCCAGCCCCGCCGCGTCGCCGCCGCCCCAGCTGTCGCCCCGGGAGGCGTGGAGCTGGTACAGCGCCTCGTCGTACTGGGCCAACGCTTCCTCCTCCGTCATGCGGACGTTGGCAGCGGCGATATAGCCCTCGCCCCGGTCACAGGAGACGCGCCAGCGCAGCACCGCGCCGTCCCCGTCCAGCCCGTCGAAGCCGGTGACGGTCAGGGCCATGCCCTTTTCCACGGCGCAGCCGGGGACAGCCCCTGTCTCATCCAGCAGGCTCATGCCCCGCAGGGCGTACACCGTGTCTACCTGCACCGCATCCTCATAGCGCTGGGCCAGATGCTGCTTTTCCAGCAGGACATACGTCTCACCGTTGACCACGCGGACGTAGGCGCTGTCGCTGTCCATATCCTCCAGCACATAATGCACCTCCGCGCCCCGGGTCAGGGAACCCAGCACGGCCCCCTCCTCGTCATATACAAGAACGGACTCCTCTGAGGATGCCGCGTAGCCCACCGCCGTCTCCGGCGCCGGGGGCGGCAGCTGCTGGCGGTAGATGTACACGCCCAGGCAGGCCAGTCCCGCCAGACACAGCAGGACGATGACGATGCCCGCCGCGCTGCCCTTTCTGCCGGCTCTCTCTTTCGTTGACATAAGCGTAGCTCTCCTTGTGCTTTTTGATCTCGTGCAGGTCATTATACGATATTTCTCCCCGCATTTCTACCCAAATATTGTGGTGGCGCTGACAAATTTTTCATATTTTTTGTGTTTCTCCCGCTTTTCAGGTAGACAACGACAAAAACCGATGGTATACTGTCAATGATTATTGTTATGTAAATCAGCCGGTGCTTCTGCACCGCTCTACCGATTCTTTTACAAAGGCAGGGTGTATGCGATGAAATGGATGAAACAAGGCGCTGCTGCGGTGCTGGCCGCCGCGGTGACGCTGAGCCTGCTGGCCACCGCGCTGATGGCCGCCAGCAAAAACTGGCTGGACGCGGAGCTGGGCGACCTGAGCCAGTACTATGAAACGGGCAACAACGCCGACCCCGGCTACTACTCCACGGTGGAGGGCGACCTGGGCGGCACGTCCTACGGCATCTACATGTTTGCCAGCAATGCCGGCACGCCGCTGAGCTTCGTCCAGTGGCTGCAGGAGTTCAAGTCCGGCTCCATCTACCGCTATATGGGCGACAGGCTGTACGATGCCTACGCCTATAACGTCAAGGGACAGTACGCCCCCGGCTACGGCAGCAACTTCAACGCCACCTGGCGCAGCATCGGCGACGACTATCCGGAGGAGTTCACCCAGGCCCAGAAGGACTACTGGGAGACCCACGCCTATGCGGACCTGCTGAACAACCTGAAGGCCGCCGTCCCCAGCTTTGACCTGAACGATTACTCCATGGCGCTGCGCAACGTGCTGTGGAGCCGCAGCGTGCACCACGGCGCCGGCGTGATCCGCGGTGCCAACAGCAGCGACGGCCGCAGCGGCGCCACCGGCGTGGTGCTCCGCGCCTTCGACAAGCTGGGCGGCTTCCAGAACCAGAGCGAGGCCCAGCTGATCCAGGCCATCTACGACGAGTGCAGCCGCCTGAGCACCGCGCCCGAGGCGGACACGAAGAAGCGCATGTCCGGCGATACCGCCGAAAAATACGGCGTGGACGGCGAGTCCATGGCCTATTTCAGCGGCAATTCCGGCGACGTGCAGCTCAGTGTCTACCGCCGCCTGCACGTCAACGAGCCGGCGGACGCGCTGGTGATGCTGTACGCCAACTCCGAAGCCCCTCTGGCTGACGGCGACTACCGCATCTCCCCCCACGGCGCCACCGATCAGGCGCTGGCCGCCAACCTGTCCGGTCTGGTCAAGACCGCCGACGCCGCAGCGGTCCAGCTGACCTATTACGCCAGCGGCTACTACACCCTGAGCATCGGCGGCAAGCGTCTGGCCGACGCCAACGGCAAGGTGACGCTTGCCTCCCCCACCTCCGGCAACGACCAGATGTGGCAGCTGGTGGGCGACGGCACCTATTACCTGAAGAACCGCGGCACAGGCCGCATGCTGGCGCTGGGCGCCAAGTCCGTGACCACCACATCGGACAGCAGCGCCGCCACCGGACTCCAGTTCTCCGCCATCGGCAGCACCTGGAACACGGAGGGCATGTTCTACCCCAGCAGCGAGGACTTCACCACCCAGCTGGTATCCGGCAAGTCCTCCTATCCCATGCGCGGTGTGGTCACCAGCAGTATGCCCATCTCCAGCATCATGGTGAAGGTGGTCTCTTCCAACGGCAGCACCGGCTTCACCGCCTCCAGCAGCATCAAGGGCACCGCGTATTACTACGACCTGTGGAATCTGGACAGCGCCTGCGCCTTCAGTAAGCTCAGCGCCGGCCAGTACACCATGACCATCACCGGCACCAACGCGGCCGGCACGGTGACACTGGCGGAGAGCCGCTTCACCGTGGATGTCAACACCAACCCCGATCCCGGCGGCCTCACCGATGAGGAATACATCGTGGCCTTCCAGGTGGGTGAAACGGTGATCGAGAGCCGCGTGTATAACCTGACCGACACCTACGGCGAACTGCCCGCCGTGGAGGAGGCCGGTTTCCAGGGCTGGTTCCGCGGGGACGGCACGGAGGTCTCTCCCAACTCCCCGGTGGCCGCCTCCAACCACACGCTGTACGCCAAGTTCGGCGATCTCCACACCGTCACCTTTAAGGTGGACGACACCGTGGTGCGCACGTTCAAGCTGTCCAAGGGCGACCTTGTCACCGCGCCGCCCAACCCTGTCAAGGCGGCGGACAGCACATATACCTACAGCTTCAAGCAGTGGGTGGACCAGAACGGTGAGACCTTTACCGCCGGCGCCACCTATATGGGCCGCACCGACATCACCTACACCGCCCAGTTCACCAAAACCGCCAACTCCGGCGGCAATGGCAATGGCGGCAATGGCGGCGGCACCGACCCCGGCACGCCCGCCGGCGCCTTCCTGACCGGCATCGCCCCCGAGACCTCCGTCAAGGCCCTGAACACCTCCGGCTACACCGTGTATGACGGCAAGACCGAGGTCACCTCCGGCTATGTGGGCACGGGCATGACCGCTGTCAGCGACAGCACCAGACTGACCATCGTGGTCACCGGCGATGTCACCGGTGACGGACGCATCACCATCACCGACGTGGTGAAGCTGCAGAATTACGCCGCAGGCGCCGGCGATCTGGACGAAGCCGCCATGAAGGCTGCCGACATCAACGGCGACGGGCGCATCACCATCACCGACGTGGTGCAGGCCGCCCAGGTCACCGTGGGGCAGCGCACCATCTGAGTGGGAGGTAACGCATGAAAAACAGACTCCTTCGCACCGCGCTGTCCCTGACAGCCGCCGTCCTGCTGGTACTGACCCTCCTGCCCCGGCAGGCCTACGCCGCCGGTGCCTCGCTCTCCGGCAGCAGCAGTGTGCAGGCCGGCAATTCCGTGACGCTGACCCTGTCCGTGGACAGCAAGATCTACGGCCTGACGGCGGATCTCAACTGCGGCAGCAACCTGACCTTTACCAACTACACCTGCTCCGTCAGCGGCTGGAGCATTCTGGTGAACCAGAACCACTTCAGCGTCTACGGCACGTCCAGCGCCAGCGGCGCCGTCATCACCGTCACGCTGAAGGTGGCCTCCGGCACAGCGGCCGACACGGCGCTCAGCGCCAGCTTTGACAACATCGTGGCCTCCGACGGCGACAGCGATATCGACGTCGGCTCGGCCTCCTGGTCGGGCAAGGTGGCCGGCGCACCCAGCGACAACTGCTCCCTGTCCGCCATCATTGCCGGCAATTTCACGCTGAACCCGGCGTTCTCCGCCAACACCACATACTACACCGCCAAGGTGCCGTACAGTGTGGAAAAACTGAACCTGGACTACAACCGTGCCGACAAGACCCAGACCGTCTCCATCAGCGGCACCCAGCTGGCTGTGGGACTCAACACCGTGACCCTGAAGGTCACTGCCGCCAGCGGCGCCACCCGCACCTACACCATCGAGGTCACGCGGGAGCAGGACCCCAACTATAAGCCCTCCTCCGACGCCACGCTGTCCCAGCTGGGCATCGAGGGCGCGGCTCTCAGCCCCGCCTTCAGCAGCAGCGTCACGGATTACATCGCCTACGTCCCCTTTGAGACGAAGCAGGTGACGCTCTCCGCCGCCGCCAATGACAGCAAGGCCAGCGGCATCAGCGGCACCGGCGACATCGCCATCGACAAGGAGGGCGACAACCTGGTGACCGTCACCTGCACCGCCGAGGACAAGACCACCAAGGCGGAGTACACCATCCATGTGGTGCGCATGCCCCAGTACACCGGCACGGTGCCCGCCGTCACCATTCCGGAGCCGGCCCCCGAGCCGGAGCCTGAACCGGAGCCGGAGGTCCCCATGCTTGAGATCCCCCTGAACGTCAAGCTGCCCCTGCTGGGCGAGGTCCGCACCTCGGTGGCTATCATCGGCGGCATGGTGCTGGTGGCCGGCCTGCTGTTCCTGCTGGGCCTGTTTATCGGCCGCAGCACCGGCGGCAGTGACGGCTCTGACGGGCCTGACGATCCCCCTGACCGGGATGACCGCCGCCCCCGCCGCGACCGCGGACACGACCGCGACCGCCGGGAGGAGCACCGCCCCGCCCCGTCACAGGAGCGTTCCCGCCCCCTGCCCCGCATCGTGCCCCGTGAGCCGGCACCGGTAAAGAAGGCCGCGCCCCCGGCCCGGAACTGGGCGGATTTCGACATTCCGCTGGACGATGACGAGCCTGCGGCGCCTCCCGCGCCCAAGGCCGCGCCCCAGCAGACCGCCGCTCCCGTCCGCGATGTGGTGGAGGAAACGGTGGACCGGACGCTGGCTGACCCGCCCGCGCCCAAGGACGAAGCGGATGTCCGCACCATGTCTCTGGAGGATCTGCTGAAGGATATCCACGATATGTAACAAAAAGACAGCTCCCTGCTGCGCAGCAGGGAGCTGTCTTTTTGTGTTTTCATTGTTTTTCCTCCCGCAGCGCCGCCGCAGCCGCACGGGCGGCGGCCGCCGCGTCCTCGGTGTACACGTCCGCGCCGATCTCATCGCAGAAGCTCTGGCTGATGGGCGCGCCGCCCACGAAGATCTTCACCCGGTGGCGGATGCCCTTCTCCTCTGCCAGACGCACCACATCCCGCATCTCCTGCATGGTGGTGGTCAGCAGGGACGAGCAGGCGATGACGCCGCAGTTCTGTTCCAGCGCCGTCTCCACAAACTGCTCCGGCGATACATCCACACCCAGATCCACCACCTCGATGCCGCTGCCCTCCATCATGATCTTCACCAGATTCTTACCGATGTCGTGCATGTCGCCCCGCACCGTACCGATGCAGGCCCGGCCCAGCTTTTCGCCGCTGCCGCCGGCCATCAGGGGCTTCAGCTCAGCCAGCGCCGCCTGCATGCACCGGGCGGCCATCAGCATCTCCGGCACAAATACCCGGCTGGCGGAGAAATCCTCGCCCAGCTGGTCCATGCCCCGCACCAGCCCGCCGGACAGGATCTCCTGGGGCGTCAGGCCCTGAGCCAATGCCTCCTGACACAGAGTCAGCACCTTCTTCCGCTGCCCCCGCTGCAGGGCGGCGGCCAGCTGCGCCAGCACGCCCTCCCCGGCATCCGCCGTTCCCTCCGCCGCCGCACCGCCTGCCGTGCCCTCCAGCACACGCCGGGGCACCGGCGGCACATCGAACCGCGGCAGATGCAGTCTGGCGTTGTAGGCGTCGATGGCCTCGTCGATATAGGTGTCCACATGGGGATACACCGCCCCCGGCAGGCCGTAGGTGATGGAGGGGATGAAATGCCCCAGCGGACAGCAGTCCGCCAGCACCCGGTCCGCGTAGGCCCGTATCTCCTCCGGTGAGGCGTCCGCCCGGTCGATGGCCGCGCCCATGCCGCCCATCAGCACCAGCTTTCCCTTCAGGTGCCGCTGCAGGGCGGGAATATCGTTCTCCGGCAGCACGCCCTGCCACACCTGGATGCCGATCTCCGCCATGTCGTCCACGATGGGCGCCAGATAGGAGTCGGCGTGGTGGATGGCGATGCAGCCCCGCGAACGGATGTATCCATAGAACCGGCGGTACGGCTCCTTGAAAAATTCCCGCCACATCTCCGGCTTCATGAACAGGGCATCCTTGGTGCCCCAGTCGTCGTGGGAAAAGATGACATCCGGCTGCAGGCCGTCGATGAGCAGCTTCACATAGCCCAGCCGGTACTCCGTGATGTACTCGATCAGCTCGTGCATCTCCTGCGGATGCTCATAGAGGTTGGTCAGCGTGTCCTCAAAGCCCATGAGGAAGTGGCACTGCTCGAAGATGCCGGTACCCATGAACCCCGCCAGCAGCTTTTCTTCACCGCAGGCAGCCCGGGCCTGCTCCCGGCAGGCCGCCCACCCCTCGGTGCAGTTGGCCGCCAGATCCGGGGCGTGTACCGTCTCCCGCCACCGGGTCACGTCCGGACACACCGCCAGACCGTCCCCCGTCACCGGCATGGGGCCGGGCGCGTCCTCCGGAAAGCTGATGGTGGTGCCCCAGCGGTCCACGCTGACGGTGCCCCGTTTCCGGTTGCCCCGCAGGTATGTGTTGGCCGGGTCGTTCAGACACATATGCAGCGCCCCATACTGCCGCAGCTGCCGCTCCGGCTGGCCGTCCGGCTTCAAAAGCTCCAGAAAATTCTCCTTTGCTGTCATCATGGCACGCTCACCTCACAAAGACTCTTGACAAAGCAGCCCTGTCCTGCTTAAAGTAGTGGTAACATTATAAAAATCCCGCACTTTTCTGTCAAGTGCGGTCCGACCCTTTTATCACGGAGGTATGGCTATGGAGCTTCGTTTTCCCCTCATTCTGGACGGCGCCACCGGCACCGAGCTGCAAAAGCGCGGCTACACCGGCGACATCGGCGCCGAGGAGTGGACGCTGGCCCACCCGGAGGTCATCCGGGCCATCCAGCGGGACTATGTGACCGCCGGCAGCCAGGTGCTGTACACCCCCACCTTCGGCGGCAACGCCGTGAAGCTGGCGGAGCACGGCGTGACGGAGGACGCCGCCGGCTATAACCGCCGTCTGGCCGCCCTGTCCCGGGGGGCTGCCGGCGGGAAAGCCCTGCTGGCCGGCGACCTGGCTCCCACCGGCCTGTTCCTCTCCCCGCTGGGCAGCGCCTCCTTTGAGGAGCTGGTGGACGCCTACGCCCGGCAGGTGGCCGGTCTGGAGGAGGCCGGCGTCGATCTCTACGTCATTGAGACGATGATGACCCTGTCCGACGCCCGCGCCGCCGTGCTTGCTGTCCGCGCCGTCACCGACAAGCCCATCTTTGTCACGTTCACCTGCGACCAGAACGGGCGCAGCATCTCCAGCACCGACATCACCGCCGCCCTCACCGTTCTGCAGGGCATGGGCATTGACGCCTTCGGCCTGAACTGCTCCGCCGGGCCGGAGCAGATGCTGCCCCAGCTCCGCCGCCTGCGGGAGTACGCCCGCGTGCCCCTGATCGCCAAGCCCAACGCGGGCATGCCCGTCATCGTGGACGGCAAAGCGGTGTACGACTGCCCGCCGGAGCAGTTCGTCTCGCTGGTGCCCGATATGCTGGCCTGCGGCGTTATGATCTTCGGCGGCTGCTGCGGCACCACCGCCGCCCACATCGCCGCCCTGCGCGATGCGCTGCACGGCGCATCCGTGACGCCTCCCTCCCCCCTGCACACCGATCTGCTGCCCGCCGCCACGGAAAAGCTGCCCTGCTGTCTGCCTGTCGACGCGGGCCACGGCCCCGTCCTGTCCGTCACCCCCGAGCTGGAGGACACGCTGTCCGCCGCGCTGGAGGAGGACTTCCCCATGGTGGCGCTGCGCCTGACCTCCCCGGCGGACGCCGCCGCACTGGCGGAGCAGCAGTACATGCTGACAAAGCCCCTGTGCCTGGTCTGCGACGACGCGGCGGTGCTGGAGCAGGCGCTGCGGGTCTATCAGGGCCGCGCCCTGTACGAGGGTACGCTGCCCGAGTCCGTCCTCCTGCCCCTGTCCGCCAGATACGGCCTGCTGTTCTGAATAAGAAAAAAGCGGAGCCGCTTCCCTTGGAAGCGGCTCCGCTTTTTTCTTATTCCACAGGCTTCAGCCGGAAGGTGTACACGCCCTCGGCGCACACAGTACCCTCCGCATCCTCCACCCACGCCCGGATGACGGCGATGCTGCGCCCCATGCGCACCGCCTCCGCGCGGGAGGTCAGGCGCGCGCCCCGGGCCGGTGCCAGGAACCGCACCTCACAGTTGATGGTGCGGCACATGCTGCCCCGGGTGCAGGCCGCCGAGCCGGCCACCTGATCCATCATGGTGCAGTACACGCCGCCATGGACGATGCCCATGGGGTTCCGGTGCCGCTCCTCCAGCTGCAATTCCCCTCTGGCCCAGCCGTCGCCCAGCTCCGCCAGATGCATGCCGCCGGTAACGGCATAGGTGCCCTCCATATTGGCCCGCTCCTTCAGCGCTGCGTGCCATGCCTGTTTCTGCTGCTCTGTCATGGTTCATTTCCTTCCGTTAAAAGCGTCATCTCGCCCAGCACCACGAACCGGTAGTTGTCCGCCTCGTAGGAGCAGGTACACATACCCACGATGCGCCCCGTAGGGATGCCCCGCCCGGCGTTGAACGTGGACTGGCTGATGAAGCGGGACAGGTCCGCGTCGCTGAACGATGTGTTGAACACCTCATGCACCCCCGGCACGATGAGTCCCGCAAACAAATCCACCCGGTACGTTCCCTCGTTGGTGTACAGATAGAAGAACGGGTGGGCGTCGTAGTACCACTGCTGCTTGTACCCGGAGATGGAGGCGAACATGGTGCCGTCGGCCATGTGGTGGCCGTAGAGCATGTTGCTCTGGGACGTAAAGTCCCGGTTGGCCCGGGCGTCCAGGAAGATGGTGCCGTAGGCGCTGTAATTGCCATACAGGTCGTGGTGCAGGTAGTAATCGTTGTCGCCGTCATAGGCGATGGGATAGCTGATGGGCGTGCCCGGGCTGTACACATACCCGATGATGTCGTTGTAGTGGGACTGCCACCAGCCCAGGTCGATCTCCGCCGGCGGCGTCAGGTGCATGGATGCCTCCGCCGTCTCGGCGATGTCGGCACGCAGCTGCTCCATCGCCGCCGCCAGCGGTTCCGCCGCAGACAGCGCTGTCTCCTCCGCCGCGCCAAGGCGCGCCGCAGCCGTCACCAGCACCGGCTCCCCCTCCGCGGCCGCGGCTGTGCCTGCCCCCGTCAGCGTCAGCGCCAGCCATGTCGGCAGGCCCACCACGGCGGCGGCCAGCAGCAGCGCGATCCATCTCTTTTTCATCGGCTTCTCCCCCGCACACAAAATATGGGCCTATTATACGCGGTTTCCCGCCGTACCGTCAAGATTTCACGGAAAATTTCCCCAATTTTCGTGCTGGATGGAGGCTGCGCCCTGCCGGAAGGCCCCTCACTGCGGAAACGCCGCACACCCGGCTCCGTGCGGAAACCGCCGCACGCAAAAGGACCGCCGCGCTGATGCGCGGCGGTCCTTTTATCCGTTTGCTGTGTTGGCGGCGTACAGCTTATTTGTCGTACATCTCCACCAGCTTCTGCAGGTGCTCGAAGCGGGCCTTGGCCTCGTCCTCGTTGCGCTGGAACAGCACGTCCGCGCGCTCGGGGAACTCGCGGGTCAGACGGGAGTAGCGGGCCTCGTTCATCAGGAACTCCTGATAGCCGCCGGCGGGAGCCTTGGAATCCAGCGTGAACTTCTTGTCACCGCCGTCGGGGTTGTAGCGGAACAGGTTCCAGTAGCCGCAGTCCACAGCCTTCTTCATTTCCTTCTGGCAGTTCATCATGCCGCCCTTGATGCTGTGCATCTCGCAGGGGCTGTAACCGATGATCAGGGACGGGCCGTGATAGGCCTCGGCCTCGGTGATGGCCTTGATGGTCTGCGCAGGGTTGGCGCCCATGGCCACCTGTGCCACATACACATAGCCGTACTGCATGGCGATCTCCGCCAGGCTCTTTTTCTTGATCTCCTTACCGGCAGCGGCAAACTGTGCCACCTGACCGATGTTGGAGGCCTTGGAGGCCTGTCCGCCGGTGTTGGAGTACACCTCGGTGTCGAACACGAAGATGTTCACATCCTGCTTGGAGGCGATGACGTGATCCAGACCGCCGTAGCCGATGTCGTAGGCCCAGCCGTCGCCGCCGAAGATCCACATGGACTTCTTGGCCAGATACTCCTTCTTGCTGAGGATGTCGGCCACCAGCGTGCAGGCGGCGCAGTCGCAGAACAGGGCGCCCTTGGCCTTCAGCTCGGCAGCGTGCTCGGCGAACTGCGGCACGGCAGCCAGCTCCTCCACGGTGCAGATGCTCTCCTCCAGGGCCTTGACGTAGGCCTTGGCAGGCTCGGCATTGGCGGTGCCGTCATCCATGGTATCCAGCCAGGCCTGCGCGGCGGCCTTCAGCTCCGGACGGGCCCACTCCACAGCGATGAGCTGGCGGGTCTCCTCGGCCAGATCCTCGCGGATCTTGTTCTGGCCGGTGAACATGCCCAGACCGTGCTCCGCGTTGTCCTCGAACAGGGAGTTGCACCATGCGGGGCCGTGGCCCTCCTTATTGGTGCAGTAGGGGGACGTAGCCGCGGGACCGCCCCAGATGGAGGAGCAGCCGGTGGCGTTGGAGACGTACATATGGTCGCCGAACAGCTGGGTGACGAGACGGGCATAGCTGGTCTCGGCGCAGCCGGCGCAGGAGCCGGAGAACTCCAGCATGGGCTGCTTGAACTGGCTGCCCTTGACGGAATTGTCCTGCATGTCCTTCTTCTCGGACACCTCGGAGACGCAGTAATCGAACACGTCCTGCTGTGCCAGCTCGCCCTCCTGGGCCACCATGGACAGCGCGTTGACGGGGCAGGCACCGATGCAGACGCCGCAGCCCATGCAGTCCAGCGGGCTGATAGCCATAGTGAACTGATAGGTGCCCTTGCCCTTGCCGGCCTTCACGTCCACGATCTTGGCGGCCTCGGGAGCCTTGGCGGCCTCGTCGGCGGTCAGTGCGAAGGGACGGATGGTGGCGTGGGGGCAGACATAGGCGCACTGGTTGCACTGGATGCACTTGGTGCTGTCCCAGGTGGGGACGGACACGGCCACGCCGCGCTTCTCATAGGCGGCGGCGCCCAGCTCGAACTGGCCGTCCACATGATCCACGAAGGCGGAGACGGGCAGGCTGTCGCCGTCCATCTTGCCCACGGGCTCCAGGATATCCTTGACCATCTTCACCAGCTCGGGCTTGCCCTTGAGCTGCTTGGGCGCCTTGGTATCCACGGCGTTGGCCCAGTCGGCGGGCACGTCGATCTTCTTGTAGGCGGTGGCGCCCAGATCGATGGCCTTGTAGTTCATATCCACCACGTCCTGGCCCTTCTTCAGGTAGGAGGCCTTGGCCTTCTCCTTCATGTAGGCGATGGCCTCCTCCTCGGGCATGACCTTGGCCAGGGAGAAGAACGCGGACTGAAGGATGGTGTTGTTGCGCTTGCCCATACCGATCTCGATGGCCAGATCAATGGCGTTGATGGTATACAGCTGGATGTTGTTCTGGGCGATATAGCGCTTGGAGGCGGCGTCCATGTGGTGATTCAGCTCGTCGAAGTCCCACTGACAGTTGATCATATACACGCCGCCGGGCTTGACATCCTGCACCATCTTGAAGCCCTTGGTCACATAGCTGGGATTGTGGCAGGCCACGAAGTCGGCCTTGTTGATATAGTACGGAGAGCGGATGGGCTTGTCACCGAAGCGCAGATGGCTGATGGTGACGCCGCCGGTCTTCTTGGAGTCGTACTGGAAGTACGCCTGTACATACTTGTCGGTATGGTCGCCGATGATCTTGATGGAGTTCTTGTTGGCGCCCACGGTACCGTCGCCGCCCAAGCCCCAGAACTTGCACTCGATGGTGCCGGCCGCAGCGGTGTTGGGACAGTTCTTATCCTCGGGCAGGGAGATGTTGGTGACATCGTCCACGATGCCGATGGTGAACTGGCGCTTCATCTCGTCCTTCTTCAGCTCGCTGTACACGGCGAACACGGAGGCGGGAGGCGTATCCTTGCTGCCCAGGCCGTAGCGGCCGCCGATGACCTGCACGTCGTTCATGCCGGCGTTGGCCAGCGCGGTGACGACATCCTGATACAGAGGCTCGCCCTGTGCGCCCGGCTCCTTGGTACGGTCCAGCACGGCGATCTTCTTGGCGGTGGCGGGAATGGCCTCCACCAGCTTCTCGGGGGCGAACGGACGGTACAGACGCACCTTCACCAGACCCACCTTCTCGCCGTGGGCGTTCAGATAGTCGATGACCTCCTCCGCCACATCGCAGATGGAGCCCATGGCCACGATGACGCGGTCCGCATCGGCAGCGCCGTAGTAGTTGAACAGCTTGTAGTCGGTGCCCAGCTTGGCGTTGATCTTGT
>URST01000057.1 GCA_900550585.1 uncultured Eubacteriales bacterium | reverse complement strand
TATCATTGTTTGGTCCGAGTGAGGTGACTTGAACACCCAACCTCGACATCCCAAATGTCGCGCCCTACCAGTTGAGCCACACCCGGATATTCACTTTTCTGCCATGATACCACGGCGAACGGTAAAAATAAAGATTTTTCTGTCTGTGGTCATTCCTGTGGTCAAAGCTGCTTTTATGCCGCTTTCGGCAATCGGAGAAAGTCCCGCAAACGCAGGTGTTACAAGGCTTTCCGGCGTTTCACATTACTCTGTCCCGGATACCGCCACGGCACTCCCAAATCAAGCGCGATACCAACTTCGCTATACCCGGATATTCACTTTCCGCCATTGCGCCGCGGCGGAGGGCCGGCTCCGGGATATTTCCGCCTGCGGCCAAAACTGCTTCTTATCCTACCATGCCCCGAGGAAAAAAGCAACAGGAGACGGGCAAGTTTTCTGCCCGTCTCCTGCATTTTCACACGCCCAGCCCCGGCAGAGCCGGCTGCACCAGCGGCAGCGTCACGTCCGCCCGAAACAGATCCGCGTCAATGGACAGCCGGAACGTGCCGCCCATCAGCTGCACCAGGCTCTGCGCGATGGACAGCCCCAGCCCGCTGCCCTCCGTGTGCCGGGAGGCGTCCCCCCGCACGAAGCGCTCCATCAGCTCATCGGGGGAGATGTTCAGCTCCGCGCGGGACACGTTCTTGAAGCTCAGCGTCATCTGCCCGTCCGCCACCGTGCCGGACACATAGACCCGCGTCTCCGGCATGGCATACTTGCAGATATTGGACACCAGATTGTCCATAACGCGGCTGAGCAGCTTGCTGTCGGCGGCCACCACGGGCTGCCCCTCCGGCGGCTGCGCCACCAGCGTCAGATGGCAGTCTGCCAGCCGGTCCTGGTATTCGCCCACGATCTGGCTGAACAGCACGTTCACATCCGTGGGCTGCAGATCCACCGGCAGCGCACCGGAGGACGCCTTGGACGCCTCCACCAAATCCTCCGTCAGCTTCTTCAGCCGCTTGCTCTGCCGGTCCAGCACCGCGATGTACTCCCGCGCGATGGGGGAGGGGATGTCCTCCTTCTTCAGCAGATCGACGTAGTTGACGATGGATGTCAGCGGCGTCTTGATGTCGTGGGACACGTTGGTGATCAGCTCGGTCTTCATCCGCTCGGCGCGCATCTGCTCCTGCACAGCGCTCTCCATACCGCTCTGCAGGCGGTTCATGGCCTGCCCGTACCGCCGGAACGCGCCGAATAGACGGCGGGTGTCCACCGGCGTGGTCAGATCGCCCTCCGCCAGACGCTGGCCGTTCTTTTCCAGCGTCCGCAGGTTCAGCGCCACCGCCAGAATGGCCAGCAGCTCCACGATCTTCAGCACCAGAAAAATATTATACCGCACACGGTAGAAATCATTGATATAGAGCAAAAACTCCGCACCGGCGATGACCGTTCCCGCCAGCGCCGTTTTCCACACCAGCGGGAGGCCCCTGCCGATGCGCCACAGCCAGACTGCCAGCCCCCGCAGGACACGCCACAAAAGCCGCAGCACCCGGGCGATAACGGTGCCCCGGATGACGGTGCCCGCCTTGCACTGGGCGGCAAACACGCACAGGAACAGCAGGACGAACGGGATCATGGCCACGCAGAACCAGATCCGCCCCCACTCCATGTAGAAGGCGTCCCAGCCAAAGAAAAACCCGCAGACCAGCGCCACCACCCACACGTCGGCGGGGATCTTGTCCAGCCACGTCAGGTGGATGCTCTCCTTACCCGGCCAGTGCCCGGCGGAGGCCATGGAGAAGCAGAAGCAGAACAGCGCCAGCAGACCGAACAGCGCCGTCATAAACACCGCCAGCCCGGTATGCTCCAGCAGCCATGCAGCCATCAGCGCGGCGTAGCTGGAGGGAGCCATAGGCTCCAGCAGATGGGCGGAGATGGTGAGGTACAGCGTGACACCGGTG
This sequence comes from uncultured Eubacteriales bacterium, assembly GCA_900550585.1. Lineage (GTDB taxonomy): Bacteria > Bacillota > Clostridia > Oscillospirales > Oscillospiraceae > Vescimonas. The sequence continues at coordinate 12,307 of URST01000057.1, read as the reverse complement.
GTCAGTCCGTAGACAAATGTCTCCTCCAGTGTGCGGAGGATCGTCTCGCCGCTGTTCACCGAGAAGTTGTCGAAGATGACCTCACCGCTCTCCGCGTCGATCACCGCCAGCCGGCAGGGGAAACTCTCACGGGGGAAGTTCTGGGCGAACAGATCGGGGATGGCGGGGGCCATATCGCCGTAGTAGTCCTCGTAGTAGGTGCCCTCATCCGGCTGTCCCGCCGCGTCGTAGTTCTCGTTCAGCAGCCCCGCGTCCGTCAGCACGCCGCGCAGGAAGGTGTCCGCCTGTGAGATGGCGCTGTGGCACTGCTCGTCGTAGAGCGCCGCCGCCAGCGCGTCGCCGCCGTCCAGAAACACGCCCTGGCTGACCAGCACGGCGATGCCGATGCCGCCCAGCGCCGTCAGCGCGGCGAACACCAGCGTCAGGGTAAAGGCGGCGGCCTTGGCCCACGTCCTGTTCACCCATCGTTTCACTTGATACCGCCCTCCATCTTATAGCCCTTGCCCCAGACCACCTTGATGTACCGTGGCTCGGACGGATTGATCTCGATCTTTTCCCGCAGGTGCCGGATGTGGACGGCGATGGCCCCGGCGGCGTTGAGGGGCACGTCGTCCCACACCCGGCGGTAGATCTCGCTGGGGGAGAACACGGTGCCCGCGTTCTGCATGAGGAACCGCAGGATGTCGTACTCCTTGGGGGTCAGCGCCGCCGTCTCGCCGTCTACCGTGACCACCTTGGCATTGTCGTCCAGCCGGATGCCGCCGATGACCAGCGTGGACGGCTGCACCGCGCCGCCGCCCAGCTGGAGATAGCGCCGCAGCTGGGAGCGCACCCGCGCCAGCATCTCCACGGGGTTGAAGGGCTTGGTGATGTAATCGTCCGCGCCCACGTTCAGCCCCAGCACCTTGTCGGTGTCCTCGCTCTTGGCCGTCAGCAGGATCACCGGCACATTGCTGGTCTGCCGCAGCTGGGCCATGGCGGTCAGGCCGTCCATCACCGGCATCATGATGTCCATGAGGATGAGATGCACGTCCTCCCGCCCGGCGATGGCCAGCGCCTCCCTGCCGTTATAGGCCTTGAGAACGCGGTAGCCCTCCGCCGTCAGATAGATCTCCAGCGCCGAAACGATATCCCGTTCATCGTCGCAGACCAGAATGGTATACATGTGCCGCGCCTCCTTTTCTTTCTCCGCTTATCATACGGGAAAACGGGGCGCGGCACAATAGGGGAAGTTTAGTTTTTCATTAAGTTTACGGACTGCACCGGCATCCGGGCGGGTGCTCCGTGGTAAATGGGCTTCCACTCCACCTTCATGAACAGCGCGGCGAAGGAGATGGGGATGTAGGTGAACATGAACAGGGGGAAGCTGAACGTATACATCACCTTCTGCCACGCCGGGGCGTGGATCTGCCGCCACTCCGTGACGGTGGTGACGGTGCCGATGACCAGCAGCGTCAAATAGATGCTGCCCAGACACTCCAGCAGGGAGCGCATGGCGAACCACAGGCCTGCGCCCTCGGCCAGGCCGATGCCCGCCAGCGTCACGTTGGCCAGGATGCTGATGCATGTCAGCACGAAGGCGGGCATGATGGCCATGGCCATGTCGAAGCAGCTCCAGCTGCCCCTGGCCGCACCCTTCAGCAGCCTGCCGCCGTACTGCTGGAATACCTGGATGTATCCCTTGGCCCAGCGCAGCCGCTGGCGGCAGGACTGGCGGAAACCGGTGGGCTGCTCGTCATAGAGCACCGCGTCCTCGCAGATGGCGATGACCTCGCCGTCGGTGATGTGGTGTACGGAGAACTCGATGTCCTCCGTCAGCAGGTAGAACCGCCAGCCGCCGGTCTTGTCCAGAATGCGCTGGGAGAACAGGAAACCCGTCCCGCCCACGGCGGCGCTGGTGCCCAGCCGCATCCGGGCGCCGTTGAGATAGCGGCTCTCTCGCAGGAACCACAGGGCGTAGCCCGCGCTGATCCAGTTGTCGGCGTAGTTCTTGCTGTTGCGGTAGCTGGTGACGATCTCGTACCCGCCGGAGAACACGGCGTTCATCTTCTCGATGTAGTCCGGAGCCAGTATGTTGTCGGCGTCGAACACGAAATAGCCGTCGAAGCCCTGGGGATAGTCGGCCTTGATGTGCTGGGTCAGGAAATCCAGGGCGTAGCCCTTGCCCACGTTGATGTGGTTGAACCGCTCGTACACCACGGCGCCGTGCTGCCGGGCGATGGCGGCGGTGTCGTCGGTGCAGTTGTCCGCCGCCACGAACACGGTAAGCAGGGCGGGGTCATACGTCTGCTGCCGCAGGCTCTCCAGCAGGCCGCCGATGACGGCGGATTCGTTCCGGGCCGCGATGAGTACGGCGTACCGGTGGGGCGTGGGCGGCACGGACAGGGGCCGCCTCTTTTTGCACAGCACCAGGGGGATATATAGGAATTGGTAGGCATAGCAGATAAAAAACAGCGCGGAGATCAGCGCGTTCACCGTTCGCAGAGCCGTTTCCATACAGAACACTTCCTTTCTTTCTCTGTGCCTCTCATGGTAAGGAAAAAGCCCTTAAGAAACAAGAACCGGAAGGATTAAGGTTTGCTTAAGAGCCTGCGGCGCCGCCGTCCGGGGATTGCTTTTTCCAGCCCGGCTGGTATATAATCAAGGTGGAAAGCAAACCATCGGCCGGCCCGGAGGGGCCGTGAGCGCGGGCGCGGCCCGCGAGGGAGGGACCTTATGAAAAGAGCTTTGACACTGCTGCTGGCAGCGCTGGTGCTGACCGGCGCCCTGTCCGCCTGCGGGAATGCGCCCCGCCCGGCGGAGGAGGACCCGCTGACGCTGCTGCGGCAGGAGATCGCCGCCGACGGCAGCCAGCTGGGCGTGGCCTATCTGGGCATGATGGGCGACGGCGACATGGCGACATGGCTGGCGGACAGCGGCTGGACCCAGACGTTCCCGTTCCTGACGGAGCTGACGGCGCAGCAGACGGTGACCCGGCCCGGCAATGAGGTGTACTGCATCGTCCCGGCGGACGCCGGAGCCAGCCTGACGGTGCGGGCCTATGACCCGCTGAACGACACGTCCCCCGTGGGTGATGTGCTGTACGAGAGCGCGGACGGCGCGCCGGTGTGCCTGCGGGGCAACATCAGCGACATCATGCCCAACATGGAGGTCACGGTGTCCGGCAACGGCGGCGAGGCGGTGTACCGCCCCGCCCTGAGCCTGATGGACGGTGCGGTCAGCATCATCGCGGACTGCGGCAGCGTCTATGACTTCACCCCCGGCGCGTCCCACGGCGCCCCGCAGATCCGGGAGCTGTACAGCGAGGACTTCGACTATACCGACGGCGTGGGCAATGCCGGGCACTACACCTACCGTGTGCCCCAGCTCCTGTCGGATACCGCCGGCGCATCGGATATCAACCGCGCCATTGACGGGACCTATACCCCCATCGTGCAGGAGGCGCTGGAGTGCGTATCCGCCGGCAACAGCCTGTCCTGCCTGTACATCGCGTGGGAGACATACCAGTACGGCGACATCCTGTCGCTGGTGATCTCCTGCGGCTGGGGCTACGACATGAACGATTACAGCGTGTACCTGTACGACACGGCCAGCGGCCAGCGCCTCACCACGGCGGACCTGCTGACGGCGCTGCATGTGGACGAAACGGCGTTTCTGGACGCGGTGCGCCAGACGGCGGCGGAGCGTTTCGACGGCCAGTACGGCACCATCTCGGACGATGACGCCTTCGCCGATGCGCTGGCGGAGCGCCGGGCCTGGACACTGTCCGACGAAAACATCAACATGGATGTGCCCGCCTACACCGACGGTGCCGGACGGCTCCGGGTGGTGCTGCCCATCGGCTCCATCGCCGGCGCGTCCGCCTACGAGCAGGTGCTGACGCTGGATAACGTCGGCTGACAAAGACAACGAGGGGAGGGCGGCGGCGTGCCCAGACAGAGACGGCTGAACACCATCTACATATCCGAGCGCCTGCAGGAGAAGCTGCGGCCCATCGCCCACAGCCGGCTGACCACCGTGGTGGCCCCCATGGGCTACGGCAAGACCACGGCGGTGAACTGGTATCTGGCCCAGCGCGCCCGGACGGAGGACGCGGCGGTGGTCCGCATCAGCGTCTACTCCGACAACCTGGCCATTTTCTGGCGCAGCGTGCAGGAGGCCTTCGACCACGCGGGCTTTCCGTCCCTGCGGGACTACGACTGCCCCGCGGATGATGCCGGCGCCAGCCTGCTGACGGACGGCCTGTGCCGCGCGCTGTCCGGCGGACGGCCCTGCTACATTTTCATCGACGACTTCCACCTGCTCCGCGACCGGCGGGTGGCGGGCTTTCTGTGCACACTGGCCGCCCGCCTCCCGGAGAATGTCCGCCTCATCGTGGCGGGCCGCGACCGTTTCCTGCCGTCGGAGGAGATCCTCCGTCTGGGCGGACGTGTCTGCCGCATCGGCACGGAGGAGCTGCGCCTGAACCACACGGAGCTGTCGGTCTACGCCCGCCGCTGCGGCGCGGAGCTGACGGACCGGCAGGTGGAGGACCTGCTCCACACCAGCGAGGGCTGGTTCTCCGCCGTATATCTGGGCCTGCAGTCGCTGACGGAGGGCGGCGCCCTCCCGGACGGCACACCGGACATCTACGCCATGTTCTCCACCGCCATGATCGACCCGCTGCCGCCCCGCCGCCGTGAATTTCTGGCGGTGATGGGCTTTGCGGACGAATTTACCGTGGAGATGGCCCGCGCCGTCACAGGGGATGACGCGGCGGAGACACAGCTGGCCGCCCTGACGGAGCAGAACGCTTTCGTGACGCGGCTGCCCGACGGCGTGACCTACCGCTTTCACCACATGATGAAGGAGTGCGCCCGCCGCACGTTCCGCACGCTGCCGCCGGAGACGCAGACGGCCTGCCTCCGCCGGTACGGCCGGTGGTACGAGGCTCACGGCCTCTATCTCCACGCCCTGTCCGCCTATCAGGATGCCGGCGACTATGACGGCCTTCTGCGGGTGGTGGAGCAGGACGCCGGCATCCTCCTGGCCTCGCTGGCGCCGGAGCGGGTGCTGGACAGGGAGCTGGCGGAGATGGACGAGTGCATGCCTCACTACTATAAGATCACCGACGGCCACGGACAGGGCGCGGAGCGCATCATGCGGGCCGAGGCGGCGTTCCTGCAGGGCCGGGTCATCGACGCCCAGATCGAGCTGGAGCGGGCCTACGCCCAGATCCGGGGCAACGGGCAGGAGAATATGGCGCTGTGCTGCGATTTTCTGGCGTGGCGGATGTCCCTCTGCACCGGCGACATGCCGCACCGCACCATGGCCCAGCGCCGGCAGGAGCTGCTGCGGCAGCACAACGCCGCGTGGCTGAACATCCTGGACGCCACCGCCGCCTACTACGGCGCGCTGACCGGCGGGACGGAGGAGCTGCCGCCGGTGTTCCGGGAGCACCGCCTGTCGTCCCTGCGCCTGCTGGCGCCGGGGCGGCCCATGCTGGAGATGATCGAAAATCAGGTCTGGCTGGCCCAGGGCGCCTATGCCCGGGTCATCGGCCGCAGCGCGGCGCTGCTGGAGAGCTGCGAAGCCATGCATTACGCGCTGGTGGCGCTGCATGTCCGCCTCCAGACGGCATCGGCCTACGCCCAGCTGGGCAAGCGCCGGGAGGCGCAGGCACTTCTGGCGCAGGCGCTGGCCGACGGCGAAACGGACGGCTTCGTGATGCCCTTTGTGGAGAACTACCGCTATCTGAAGGAGCTGCTGGCGGAGTCCGGCGGCGTTCTGGCCCGTCAGGCGGTGCTGCTGGGCGGCGCTTACGAGGACCGCTGCCGCAGCCTGCGCCAGCGCAGCGCGGCCCCGGCGGCCTTCGCTGTGCTGACGGACCGGGAGCGGGAGGTGGCGCTGCTGGCGGCAGCGCGGCTGAGCAACCGGGAGATCGCGGAGAAGCTGTACCTCTCGGAGGGCAGCGTCAAGCAGTATGTGAACCGCATTTACGCCAAGCTGTTCATCGAGGGCGACACGCGCACCAAGCGGAAACGGCTGGTGGATATGGCGCGTCACTAACCAAAGGTTAATAGTTATCCGGACAGATCCACCGTACAATAGCAGTACGGTGGATCTTCCTGTATCTGGAAGGCAGGATGCACCGCTGTGCGGAAAGGAAGGAACGGTATGAAAAAGAGAACAACGGGAGCGCTGCTCCTTGCGGCGGCGCTGTGTCTGGGTCTGTGTGCCTGCGGCGCGGCGCCGTCCGGCCCGGCGGACGATGAGATCGCCGGGGACGACTGGCGCACCACCGGCATCGTCCGGGACGGCGGCATCATCACCCGTGACGGCGAGGACACCGACGTGCTGGTGTGCGTCCACGGGGAGGATGCCGTGTTCTACTACGATGCGGAGGTGCAGACGGAGTACGGCAGCGTGACATACCCCATGGCCGTACAGGGCGACCCCTGGGAGGCGTTCCAGAGCATCGATTTCGCCGACCGGAACGGCGACGGCGACAGCGATGTGTCCATGCTGTTCACGGAGAACGGCGATACCACGCTGCTGGTCTGGTTCTGGGATGACGGTACGGAGACATTTGTGTTCCAGCCGGAGGAATCCTCCGTGGCGCTGGACGCGGAGAAGTGAGAAAGGAGAACGAACATGAAGCGTATGCGTAAACTGGCGGCCCTCCTGCTGACGCTGGCGCTGGCCCTGATGATGACGGCCTGCGGTGACAGCGGCACAGCAGATGACGGCGGCAGCTTGGACGATGGCGGCATCGTGGACGACGGCGGCAGCTTCGACGGCGATGTGCAGACCGGCGGGGACTATACCGCGCTGGCCGGCGAGTGGTATCTGGACGGCGATGCCGGTGCGGAGAGCATCCTTGTCATCGGCGCTGACGGCAGCTGGGAGCTGTACGAGCGTCCCGGCGGCGACGGCGACCCCGCCAGAGTGGACGGCGGCGCCCTCCGCGACGGCGGCGGGGACGGCCTGTACTACGCCGACTCTGCGGACTTTGATGCGGTCACCTACGATATGCAGGTGGTGGATGACGGCACACTGTACTGGGGCGGCGAGTACGACTGCTACATGCGCGCCCAGTAAGCGGCGATAAGGAGAGAAATATGAAAAGCTGGAAAAAGTATCTGTCCCTGCTGCTGGCACTGGTGCTGGCCCTGACGGTGACGGCCTGCGGTGACAGCGGCACCGTGGACGACGGTGATGACGTTCCTGATGACGGCGGCTCGAACAGCTCCTTTTCCGGGGGGCAGATCCTGGCCGACGAGGATTTTGAAGCGGATGTCTCCACATGGCAGGGAGATGACGGCGGTCAGCTGCTGCTGGACCTGCCCAACGGCTGCTATACCTACCGCACCTGGTTCGGCCGGGTGGGGACGGGCAGCCTGTACCATGACAGGGATGACGATCTGGTGTTGGAATTTGGCGACCTGTCCGGTGAAAACGACTACTACCTCATTCAGGAGGGCACCGGCTTCCGGCCCTTCCACCTCAACGGCGAGGAGGGCGGCGAATGGGGCGAGCTGAACGGCCTGTACTTCCAGCCTGCCCAGGGCGAGATGACGGTGCCTGACACCGCCGTGCTGGACGGCGTGTGGCAGAATGCGCTGGGCTATTCCCTGGCCTTTGATACCCAGCGGATGCGGGTCATCGAGTGCGACATCAACAACACCATGGGCAGCGGCGACCTGTATAACAAGGAGGACGGCCGCGGCATCTTCATGGGCGGTGCGGAGATCCTCTATCCCTGCGTCAGCGCGGATGGAAACAGCCTGGTGCTGATGCCTGACAGCGGAACGCCCCGCAATCTGGACAGCCGCAGCACCGGCGTGTTCTACCGCGACGGCGACGCGGCGGCGTATGCCGACCTGGCCAACGCCGCCTACGAGGCGTCGGACGGCCGCATCTGGTACTATGACGGCGTCAACTACTTTGCCGTACCCGCCGGCTATACGCTGGACGAGGACGGGCAGGCCCGGGATGAGGACGGCAAGCTGTTTACCGGCGACTGGAGCGGCGAACGGTACGACCCCGCCGCCGTGTGGGGCCCAAACTGGGTGAACGAAAATTGGGGCGGCAACAGCTGAGCGCTGCAGCCTGAAGCACAGAACTGCGCGGCACAGGATGTGCCGCGCAGTTCTGTGCTTTTCCGCGCTGAAATGGTTTGCGTTCATCTGTCCGCCGTGCTATAATGGCCGCAAATCGGAGCGCACCTCAAAAATGCCGCAGAAAGGAACGATACACATGAGACAGTATGTTATAGATGCCTTTACGGACAAGGTCTTTGCCGGCAACCCCGCCGCCGTCTGTGTGATGGACAGCTGGCCCGACGAGGCGAAGATGATGGCCATTACCCGTGAGAACAACCTGTCCGAGACGGCGTTTGCCGTTCCGGAGGGGGAGGACTACCGCCTGCGCTGGTTCACCCCCGGCGGTGAGATCGACCTGTGCGGCCACGCCACGCTGGCCACCGCCAGCGCCATCATGGAGCATACGGCGCCCCACCGCACAGCCATCACGTTCCACACCCTGTCCGGCGGCCTGACCGTGGTGCGCCGGGGCGACCTGTACGAGATGGATTTCCCGGCCTATGAGCTGACGCCGGTACCGGTGACGGCGGCGATGGCGGAGGCTATGAACGGCGCGGTGCCCAAGGCGGCCTACATGGGCCGCGACCTGCTGTGCGTCTTTGACGACGAGGACACGGTGCGCCGTATGACCGTGGATCAGGAGAAGGTGCGGGCGCTGGACGGTCTGCTGCTGCACGTCACCGCACCGGGCAGCGGCGAAAACGACTGCGTGTCCCGCAGCTTCGCCCCCAAGTGCGGCGTGGCGGAGGACCCCGTCTGCGGCTCCGGCCACTGCCACATCGTGCCCTACTGGGCGGACACGCTGGGCCGGGACACGCTGGTGGCCTATCAGGCCAGTCCCCGGGGCGGCACGCTGTACTGCACCCGGGAGGGTGGCCGTATTCGCATGAGCGGCAGGGCCGCGCTGTATGCCGTGTCCGATATTTTTGTGGACTGAGCCGCCGTGGTTCATCATGCATGCATGATGAACGTGTTATTTGTTCAAGGACGAATGCATGATGAAGGGAGATCGTTGCCGTGATCTATACATCTCAGTATGCATCCCCGCTGGGGGACATCACCCTGGCCTGTGACGAAAGGGCCGTCATCGGCCTGTGGTTCAACGGGCAGAAGCACTACGGAAACATCCTGCCGCCGGAGACGCAGCAGCGGGAGCAGCTGCTGCAAGACGCGAAAAAGTGGCTGGATATATACTTTTCCGGCAGAGAACCTGACTTTCTGCCGCCGCTTTGTTACGATTCCACACCGTTCCGGAAGGCCGTCTGCGACATCATGCTCACCATTCCCTACGGGCAGACCATGACCTACGGGGAGATCGCCGCCCGGATCGCGGGCCAGCGCGGACTGGCAAAAATGTCCGCCCGGGCCGTCGGCGGCGCGGTGGGGCACAACCCCATTTCCCTGATGATCCCCTGCCACCGCGTCGTCGGAACAAGCGGAAGTCTCACCGGTTATGGCGGCGGCATCGACCGGAAAGTGAAGCTGTTGGAGCTGGAACACGTTGATATGAAAGGCTTTTTCGTCCCTAAGACAGGCACCGCCCTTTGACGGCGGACGCCGCCGGAGGGCGCGTGACGGACAGGTGATGCGCCGGCGGATAGGGCTGTGATGCGGCGCATGGGAGGGATGCCCTTTCACCATGTCAGCGAGAATGCCACCAGTTCTGGCGTTTCCGGCTTGCCGATCAGCGGTTCCCTCCGGTCCAGTGCGGAAAGCTGCGCCATTTCCTGGGCGGTCAGTGCAAAATCAAACAAGGCAAGGTTTTCTTTGATATGCTCCGCCCGGGTGCTTCTGGGAATGACGGCGATGCCCTTCTGCGTCAAAAACCGGAGCAGGATCTGCGCCGGTGTCCTGCCGTATTTCTCCGCCAACGCCAGTACGGCAGGCTCCCCGAACATCTCGTTTCGATTGCCCTGTCCCAGCGGAGCGTAGGCCATGTGCGCCACCTGCTTCTGATCCATCCAGCTGCGCTCGGTGCTGCGCTGGCAATAGAGGTTGGTTTCGATCTGATCCACCGCCGGGACGATTTTGTTGTAGGCGATCAGGTCCAGCAGCTGGTCCGGCTCGAAGTTGGAAACGCCGATGGCCCGGACTTTGCCCTCCGCGTACAGCTTCTCCAGTGCCCGCCACGCCGCATAGTAGTTGGCAAACGGCCAATGCAGGAGCAGCAGGTCGATATAGTCCGTCTGCAGGTTTGCAAGCGACTGCATGACCGACTGCTCCGCATTTTCATAGGATTTGAAGTTCACCTTTGTGACGAGAAACAGCTCCCGGCGGTCAATGCCGCTCTGCCTGATGCCTGCGCCCACTTCCTTTTCGTTGCCGTAGGCCTCCGCCGTGTCGATCATCCGGTAACCGCTTTCGATGGCTGCCGCCACCGCATTTTTGCAGGTCTCACCGCCGAGCGTGAATGTGCCAAAGCCTGCAAGCGGCATCTGAACGCCGTTATGCAAAGTCAAATATTCCATATCTGTCCTCCAAACTCGTATTTGCATAGGCATGACCGCTATGCTATAATCATCATAACAGGTTCGAGTTACACGAAGTCAAGAGAATTTGAGGTGGGTCATGCACTATACGATCAAGCAGATGGCAAAGATGTTCGATGTTACGGAGCATACCCTGCGGTTTTACACGGATAAAGGCCTGCTGCCCTGTGAGCGGGACGGCGGCAACCGCCGGGTGTTCAACGAGGAATCCGTCAACTGGATGCAGGGCATCAAATGCCTGAAGGGCTGCGGCGCGTCCATCGGGGACATTCAGGAGTATTGCCGGCTGTGCCTGCTGGAGGGCTCCGAGGAAAATCTGCGGGCGCGGTATGCGATCATCCTGAAGCAGCGGGCGGAGGCCCATAGGCGTGTGGAAGAAGCAAAGGCGACCGCGGAATACATGGACGACAAGGCGGCGCACTATGAGGCCATCCTGGCGGGACTTGTGCCGGATGACACGAACCCGAGAAACTGGACGCCGGAGGATCGCCCGAAGCATTGCGTGTGACCCCTTCCGGCCCGCCGCCGCACCGACAGGCAGGCGCGCGGGCTTCTGAAAGCGATGCACTGACAACTTATGAAAGACCTCCGGCCCTTTTTGCAATAAAGGACCGGAGGTCTTTTTTTGAAAGCAGGAGTGAAAAAAAACGCCGCGATCCGTTGGGATCACAGCGTTTTTGGTACGCCTGAGCGGATTCGAACCGCTGGCCTTCCGCTTAGGAGTAGCCCCGATACGACATCGGGAAGTGACATCTAATGCTAAAAAATGCTTGGAAATACAGGGTTTTTCAGCATTTCAAATCCCATCTGATACTACGCTGTGATAGCTAATTCAGAAGGATTTTACACCGTCCGATTGGCTCGAAATTAGCAAGGCTTTCGATTTTTGGTGGACGTTGCAAGTGCAAGTAAATGTCACTATGTAACTGCTCGTTATGCGGAATGACAGGAAATCCAATTCATTCTCGTGTGGAGCCACTGGTGTCACACGACACCAATTTAAGTCTGTTTAATATATCATTTCAAACCGAATTTTTCAACCAGAATTATCAGAAATTCCATATATTTTTTCGGGACGAATGATTGTATGTAACCTGTCCTGCCGAAGCAGGTACAGTATTTATCGAAGCATAGTTTCTCGATCTTCAGCTCCCAGCATATATGCGCCCTTCGCAAATTCATCCCTTGCCAGAAGCTCTGTTACATATACCCTGTCGAACAACAACCAGAGTTCTTTTTCTTCTGGTGTAAGTTTGCGGTTTCCGCTAAATAAATGCGATAACCCCAATCCCTCAAGCAGAGCCTGCTTTGCAGCTTTGTAATCATCGGCTCTATCGGAATAATCCTCATTCCTCTGGCTTGATAATTCCTCAATATCATCAGCTCGCATTTTATCATAATACTCGTCCATAAATGCTCTATCCATTTTGCACCCCCAAAAACAAAAATAAGGGCAGACCCCTTTACAAGCTATGAAAGCTATGTAAAAGGATCTGCCATTTTAATTCTATAAGGTCTTTGCCAGCGACTTCAAGAGTGCTGCCATTTCAGGGTTTTGCAGAAGTTTCAGAAGAAGCTCTTTATCATCGATGGAGCTTTCCTGTGTGACCGGCTGTACCGGTTCCGGTGTTGCCTGTCTGCCAGAGTAAAAAGCGGCTTCCAGTCTTTCAGCGTTCATCCTGCGGTCATCGTCGATGATATGGGAGTAAACATCCGCTACCATCTTGACCTGTG
>URST01000056.1 GCA_900550585.1 uncultured Eubacteriales bacterium | reverse complement strand
TCCGTTTCGATCTTGCACAGCACGTCGCCCTCGGCCACGTGGTCGCCGACCTTCTTCTCCCAGGACTCGATGGTGCCTTCTTCCATGTCCAGGCCGATCTTGGGCATTACGATCTCTTTCTTCATTGCTGCATTCTCCTTCCCGCTTGTTCAGCCGTCCACTTCCACCCAGGCGATGGTCTTGGTGATCTCCACCGTGTCGCCCTCCTGCGCCACGATCTCGCACAGCGTACCGTTGACGGTGGATTCCACATCCGTGACTGCCTTGTCCGTTTCGATCTTGCACAGCACGTCGCCCTCGGCCACGTGGTCGCCGACCTTCTTCTCCCAGGACTCGATGGTGCCTTCCTCCATGTCCAGGCCGATCTTGGGCATTACGATCTCTTTCTTCATCATTACATTCTCCTTTCGGACAGTTTGTAAGGGGTCTGTTATTGCAGGCACGCCTTGACGGCGGCAATGACCTTATCGCTGTTGGGCAGGTACGCCTTCTCCAGCACAGGGGAGAAGGGCACGGGCACGTTGGGGGCGCCGATGCGCTGGATAGGTGCCTTCAGCGTCTTGAAGCAGGCGTTCTGGACCGTGGCGGCCACCTCGGCGCCGAAGCCGGCGCAGAGATTCGCCTCCTGCACCACCACCAGGCGTCCGGTCTTGTTGACGGACTTGATGACCGTATCCGCGTCAAAGGGACGGATGGAACGCAGATCCACCACCTCAGCACTGATACCCTCCTTCTCCAGCTCCTCGGCGGCCTTCAGGGCCTCCTTCACCATGGCGGAGTAGGCCACGATGGTCACATCGGTGCCCTCGTGCTTGATGTCGCAGGTGTAATCGCACTCATAGGGCTCCTCGGGCACGTCGCACTTCAGCTTGTACAGCGCCTTATGCTCGATGAAGATCACCGGATTGTTGTCACGGATGGCGTGGAGCAGCAGGCCCTTGGCGTCATAGGCATTGGACGGCATCACCACCCGGATGCCGGGCACCTGCGCCAGAATGCCCTCCAGGGACTGGGAGTGCTGGGCGCCGTTACCCAGGCCGGCGCCGCACTGGGTGCGGACCACCAGCGGCATTTCCACGGTGCCGCCGTACATGTACCGGATCTTGGCCATCTGGTTGAGGATCTGGTCGAAGCACACGCCGATAAAGTCGATATAGGACAGCTCGAACACGGGCCGCAGGCCGGTCAGCGCGGAGCCGATGCCCATGCCGACGATGGCGGATTCGGAGATGGGCGTGTCAAACACCCGCTTCTTGCCGAAATGCTCATACAGGTCATAGGAGCAGCGCAGCTGGCCGCCGTATACGGCGATATCCTCGCCAAAGGTGATGATGCTGTCATCACTGTTCATCGCGGTATGCAGAGCCTCGTTGATGGCCTGCCGCATCGTCATTTTCTTCATAAACAACACCTGACTTTCTTACTGCGCGGGGGAAACGAAGGGCTTCCACTCGATGTTCTTCATGTTGGGGGAGTACAGATCATTCTCCAGATCGTCCACCAGCGGCTCGGGATCCTTTTTGGCCTCCTCGCAGGCGTCCAGCACGATCTGCTTCTGCCGCTGCCAGATGGCGTCCAGTTCCTCCTGCGCCATGCCGTACTGCTCACGCAGCACCTTCTGCGCCGCCAGGATGGGGCACTTCTCTGCCCAGCTGGCTACCTCCTCGCGGGTGCGGTAGTTCTCGTTGTCGCCGAAATAGTGACCGGCCATGCGGTAGGTCTTGGCCTCCACCAGAACGGGGCCGCCGTGCTGACGGACGTGATCCACGATCTCGCCCATCTTGTTGTAGACCTCCACCACGTTGTTGCCGTCCAGAATATAACCGGGGATGCCGTAGCCCACGGCGCGGTCCGCGATGTTCTCGCAGCCGGTGGACTCCTTGACATTCAGGGAGATGGCGTACTGGTTGTTCTCGCACAGGAAGATCACCGGCAGGTGATTGACGGCCGCCATATTGATGGACTCGTGGAACGTGCCCTCGTTGGAGGCGCCGTCGCCGAAGAACACCACGGTGATGGAATCCTTGTTCAGGTATTTCTGGGCCAGCGCGGCGCCAATGGCGATGGGGATGCCGCCGCCCACGATGCCGTTGGCGCCCAGCATGCCCACATCCATATCCGCGATATGCATGGAGCCGCCCTTGCCCTTGCAGTAGCCGGTCTCACGGGCCATCAGCTCGGCGAACATACGGCGCAGATCGGCGCCCTTGGCGATGCAGTGGCCGTGGCCGCGGTGGTTGGAAACGATGTAGTCGTTGTTGGTCAGGTGGGCGCAGACACCCACGCCGATGGCCTCCTCACCGTTGTAGGTGTGGATCGCCGCGCGGGTCAGGTTCATCTTGGCCAGCTCGATGGCCTCCTTCTCAAATTCGCGGATGGTGGTCATCCGGGAATACAGATCCAGCAGGACTTCTTGGTTCAACTCTTTCATGTTTGTCTTATGCCTCCGATATTTCTTGCCGTTAGGCGGTAATGACGTTTACTTGTTGCGCAGGGACTTCGTCCTGCCCATGGTGCGCAGAGAGTCGATGACCACGGCCAGCAGCACCACGCTGCCGATCATGACCTGCTCCCAGTACTGGGAGATGTTCAGCATGACGATGGCGTTGGACAGCAGCTGCATCAGCAGTGTGCCCACCAGCGTACCCACCACGGTGCCGACGCCGCCGGCCATGGAGGTGCCGCCGATCACGGCTGCGGTGATGGAGTTCATGACCCACGTCTCGCCGATGGTGGGCTGGCCGGAGTTGTAGCGGCAGGCCACCATGATGCCCGCAAAGGCGGCGAAAGCGCCGGACAGCAGATACACGAGGCGGGTGCGGGACTCCACATTGATGCCCACCAGACGGGATGCCGCGGCGTTGCCGCCGATGGCGAACAGCTCACGGCCGAAGGGCGTACACTTCAGGATGTAGGCCAGGATCGCCACAAAGACGATGAAAATGACTGTGGGTACGGGGATGGGGCCCAGCATGCCCTGGCCGATGGTCAGCACCTTGCCGGTGATGCCGGAGATGGTGTAGCCCTCGGAGATGACCAGCACGAAGCCGTAGCCGATGTTGCTGGCAGCCAGCGTCACGATGAAGGGATGGAGCTTCAGCTTGGTGATGAACAGGCCGTTGATGTAGCCCATGAGCGCGCCGGCGATCACGCAGATCACCACCGCCAGCAGGGGATGCATGCCGGTCTTGGTCATGCACAATGCAAAGAGGATGCCGCTCAGGCAGGCCGTGGAGCCGATGGACAGGTCGATACCGCCGATGATCAGCACCAGCGTCTGGCCCAGCGCCGCCACGCCGAAGAAGGACATCTGCTTGAAGATGACGCCCACGTTATACGCGGTCAGGAAGTTCGGTGTGGCAAAAGAGAGGATCGCGCCGAACAGAGCGATAAAGAGAAGCAGGAACAAAATCGTGGATGCGTTCTGCCCCAAAGAGAACTTTTTCTTTTCGATCAAATTTTCCATATCCATTTCTCCTATTCCTTGGATTCAGACAATGCGATGTTCAGGATCTCCTCCGGCGTGATGTTCTCGGCGGACACCACAGCCTTCTGCCGGCCCTCGTGCATGATGAGGATGCGGTTGCAGATGTTGATGAGCTCCTCCATCTCGGAGGAGACGGCCAGCACCGTCATGCCCTCGTCGGCACACTTGCGCAGCAGCTTGTGGATCTCGTCCTTGGCCACCACGTCAATGCCGCGGGTGGGCTCGTCGATGATCAGCAGCCTGCATCCGGCCGCCAGCCAGCGGGCGATGATGACCTTTTGCTGGTTGCCGCCGGAGAGCTTCGTCAGCAGCCCCTCGGGGGAGGCCATCTTGACCTTCACCTGGCCGCCGAACTCCGCCACGGCGTCACACTCCTGTTTCCGGTCGATGTTGGGGAAGTGGAACAACCTGTCCCAGATGGCCGCGGAGAGGTTCTCGCGGATGGTGATGGTGGGCAGGATGCTGAACTTCCGCCGTTCCTCCGGCACAAAGCCGATGCCGCTGTGGATGGACTTGCGGGGCGTGGAGTTTTTCCGCTCCGCATCCTCCAGCCAGATGGTGCCGCTGTCGGGCTTGCGGTCACCGAAGATGGTGCTGACCAGCTCGGTGCGTCCCGCGCCCACAAGGCCGGCGATGCCGAATATCTCGCCCTTCTTCACCTCGAAGGAGATATTCTCGAACTCGCCCTTGCGGGTCAGGTTCTCCACCTTCAGAAATGTTTCCGCATCGGCGGGGATCTCCCGCCGCAGCAGTTCGGTCTTTTCCACCTCGCGGCCCACCATGCCCCGGATCAGGCGGGGAACGGACATCTCCTCCCGGCTGAGAGTCTCCACATGTGCGCCGTCGCGCATCACCACCACGCGGTCGGATATCTCGATGACCTCATCCAGATGGTGGGACACGAAGATCACGGATTTTCCTTCTTCGCGGAACCGCTTTATCAGGTTCAGCAGCTTTTCGCTCTCTTTTATGGTAAGGCAGGCAGTGGGTTCGTCGAAGATCAGAATGTCGGCGCCCAGACACAGGGCGCGGGCGATCTGCACCATCTGCTGGTCGGCGACGCTCATGCTCTCAACGACCTTCGTAACGTCCATTTTGACGCCCAGCGAGGCCAGGACCTCCTCGGCGTCTACCCGCATACGTTTCCAATCAATACTGGGAATGACCCCCGGCTTTACCTTGCGGATACCAAGGTAAATGTTCTCCGCCACAGAGAGCTGGGGGATCAGGTTCAGCTCCTGCGGCACCAGTCCGACGCCCAGATGGATCGCATCCGTGGGACTGTTCAGCTTTACTTCTTTACCGTCAATAGAAACAGATCCAACATCCGGCTGGATCTGGCCTGAGATCACGTTGATCAGAGTGCTCTTTCCCGCACCATTTTCACCCACCAAGGAGATGATCTCGCCTTTGTCGATGTAAATACTGACATCCACCAGCGCTTTCACGCCGGGGAAAGATTTACTGACATTCTTGACCTCCAATTTATGATCTGTCATCTTCCCGTTTCCTCCAGTGGTTATTTCTGTATGCAGTGTCGCTGCCCTGTAAAAGGGCAGCGACACTGTCTATACAACTGTTGATTGATCGATCCCTGTGTCGCATCAGGATGTGGTTCGACCCACAGATCACTTGTTCCAGTACTCGACGCCGTTGTCGATGCAGATCTGCTTGTACTCGTCGGAATAGCCATCCAGGTTCTCCAGCGTGACGACGCCGAAGGGGATGTCGATATTCTGCAGATCAATGCCGTTGAAGAACTGCTGGGCCGCGATCATCACGGTGTAGTAGCCCTCGAAGTAGGGGCTGTAATCGGTGATGGCGGTGACCTGGTTGGCCTCCAGAGAGGTCTGGGAGTCATTGGTCAGGCAGTAGTCGGAGATCTTCACCTGGCCGGCGGGGATCTGACCGGCGTCAATGGCAGCCTGGACAGCGATACCGGCGCCAACGCCCGCAGAGCCGTCACCACCGAAGATGATGTCGATGTCAGGATACTGCGCCAAAATGGCCTCGGTCAGCTGGGTGGCCTTTTCCTTATCGTCGTTATCGGCCTGCTCGGTCACGATCTCGAAGTCGGGATACTGGGAGGCCATACGATCACGGAAGCCGCCGGAGAACAGCTTGTGGTTCTCGGCATCGGGGGAGCCGGTCAGCATGGCAGCCTTGCCGGAGGTCTTGCCGGTCTGCTGGACCAGGATGTCGGCAGCCTGCTCGCCGGAATGATACTGCGCCTCCAGAGTAGCGCCCACGAAAGCGTCAGCGGTAGAGCCCTCATAGTCGGTATCAAAGGCGATGACCTTGATGCCCTTGGACTGCGCGGACTCCAGGATGGGCTTCACGCTCTCGCCGTTGATCACCGCGATGCCGATGTAATCGGGATTCAGGGCGATGGCGGCCTCCAGCTTCTCGGTCTGCTCGGTGACATCAGCAGCGGTGGGAGCGCTCCACACCACGTTGACCTTGTAACCCTGCGCCTCCAGCTCGGAGACAGCCTGGTTCGCGCCGTCCAGCACGTAGTTGTAGAACTCGTGGACCAGCTTGGGGATCAGGACGATGGTCATTTCCTTGGCGGCAAGCTCATCGCCGCCGTCGGGCGTGGCATCGGGCTGCTTCTGCTCGCCGCAGGCGACCAGAGACAGACCCATGACCAACGCGAGGATCAGAGCAAAGAGTTTTTTCATAGCAATAGATCTTCCTTTCTTTTTTTTGCAGCCGTATATCATTAGGGATTTACCCGAACTGCCATTTGTCTGTGTTTGCGGAGCGTTAAGTTTCGTTTATATATTTCATTATCTTTTGTTAATGAAATATTCCCTCTTGATTTTTTCTTTCTTTGCGTATATCATAGCAACATAAGCTTCGATTTGTCAACATACAGTTGACGTTGCCGCTCCTTTTTGTAAGTTTCTACATTTTTGTGTAAAATATATGTTTCGTTCTATTTCCTTTTGTTTCAAAAATGTTGACAAGCTTTCGTTCCTTTTGTAAAATTATACTACGTTAACATTTTGGCAAAATACATGCAGGGGGAACGGCTATGTACAAAGCAGAGAGAATGAATCAGATCCTGGCGATCCTCGCCGATCAGGGGGACGCGGACGTGGGTGCGCTGGCCCGTCAGTTCGGCGTATCGCTGGTGACCATCCGGAAGGATCTGGCCTATCTGGAGAGCAGCGGCCAGCTGGTGCGCACCCACGGCGGCGCCATCGCCACGGCGAGCAAGAAGGATACCACCGCCGGAGAATATATGGTGGGGACGTTCGTGCCCTACGACCCGGCCAAGGAGGCCATCGGCAGGATCGCCGCCACCTTTATCTCCGAGAACGAGTGGATCTTTCTGGGCAGCGGCACCACCTGCTACTACATCGCAAAGGCGCTGGTCAAGCGGAAGAACCTCAACGTTCTGACCAACAATCTGCTGGTGGCCTTTGAGCTGACGAAGAACCCGCAGGCGAACCTGATCATGACCGGCGGCGAGCTGTCCCATTCCACGCTGAACCTTGGCGGCGAGATATTCGGCGCCTATATCCGGGACATCACCATCTCCAAGGCCTTTGTGGGCGTGGCCGGCATCGACCTGAACCGTGGGTATACCGTGACCACCGCGGGAGAATTCAACGTCGTCAACCTGATCCGGGAGATCTCCGACACCACCTATATCGTGGCGGACTCCAGCAAGTTCCACAAAAAGCAGTTCATCCGCTACGCGGATCTGGCCCAGTCCCATTCCCTGATCACCGACCGCCTGCCGGAGGGCGAATTTATGGAGTACTACCGGCAGCACAACATTCCCGTTTACACACCCGAGACCGTCTGAGCACCGGCGGCGGCGCCGCAAGGAGGTACATCATGTCGTATTCCCAGCATTTTCTGCTTTCCAACGGCCTGCCCATCCCCGCGGTGGGCTTCGGCACATGGCACATCCCGGAGGAGGCGGCGGAGGCCGCCGTGCGTGACGCCATCCAGACAGGCTACCGTCTGGTGGATACCGCCGCCGTCTACCGCAACGAGGCCGGTACGGGGCGGGGCATCCTTTCCTCCGGCGTCCCCCGGGAGGAGCTGTTCATCACCAGCAAGCTCTGGAACACGGAGCGCAGCTACGACAAGGCCATGCGGGCCTTCGACGAAACGATGGAGCGCCTGCAGCTGTCCTATCTGGACCTGTACCTCATCCACTGGCCCGCCAACGGACGGGAATACGAGGACTGGGACGCCGTCAACCGGGAAACGTGGCGCGCCATGATCGACCTCTACAAGTCCGGCCGCGTCCGGTCCATCGGCGTCTCCAATTTCCGCCCCCACCACCTCACCTCCCTGCTGGAGAGCGAGGTGCCGCCCATGGTGAACCAGATCAAGTACCACCCCGGCTTCATGCAGCAGGATGTGGTCGCGTTCTGCCAGGACAACGGCATCGTGGTGGAGGCGTGGTCCCCGCTGGGCCACGGTGAAAGCCTGCAGGAGCCTGTCCTGCAGCAGATCGCGGCGCGGCACGGCTGCACCGCTGCACAGGCGGCGCTGCGCTGGTGCTGCCAGCACGGCGTGCTGGCTCTGCCCAAGTCCGTTCATCCGGAGCGCATGGCCGCCAATCTGCAGTTCGACGGTTTTGCGCTGACCGACGCGGAGATGGCCGCCATCGACGCGCTGGACACCGGCGACTTCGTGGACTCGGACAACAAGGTCTTTTAAGCCCCCTCCGGCTGCGGGCGCGCAGCCGTTCCCGTATACCTGCGCATTTTCCTCCCTCGGAGGAGGCGCCGCCCGTGGACGGCGCCTCCTCCACCCCCCCTCAACAACACACATGATCTGACCCTTTCCTAAATGGCAGAAGGCACAGCATTCCGATGCTGTGCCTTCTGCCATTCAGGTGCATCAGCCGTGTCGGGACTGGATATTTGACGCGGCATGTGCTATGCTGGATACCGATAACGATGGAGCAGAGGAGGACTGGTGTCATGATCCGGATCAGAAGCGGCAACAGGACCGCGGAGCTGGCATGGGACGGTGCGCCCACGCCCGTATCCCGGCTGCTGGAGCAGGCGGGACTGCACCTTGCCCGCCCCTGCGGCGGACAGGGGCGCTGCGGCAAATGCCGGGTGCTGGCCCGGGGCGACGTGTCCCCCGCCGCACCGGAGGAACGGACGCACCTGACGGCGGCGGAGTTGGACGCCGGTATGCGTCTGGCCTGTATGGCGCGGGTCTGCGGCCCCGACGTAGACATTCAGGTGCCCCAGGAGGGCACCCTGCTGGTGGAGACGGGTCTGCCGCTGCACCGCCTGGCGTGGGACCCGTGGGCCGCGGGGCTGGGCATCAGTGTGGACATCGGCACCACCACTGTGGCCGCCTATCTGTGGGATCTGGACGGCCGGAGACAACTGGGCACAGCCTCCTGCGCAAATCCCCAGGGGCAGCTGGGCGCCGACGTGGTGTCCCGTCTGGATGCGGCTCTGGCAGGGCGCGGCGGGGAGCTGCGCCAACGCATAACGGCGTGTCTCGCGGAGCTGGCAGCCCAACTGTGCCGGCAGGCGGGACGCCCCGTGACGGACATCGGCGGCGCGGTCATCACCGGCAACACCGCCATGCTGTACCTGCTGCAGGGGCTGGACGTACACGACATCGCCCTGGCGCCGTTTCAGGCGCGTCATCTCTTTGGAGAGTATGTCCCCGCCGCGGAGCTGGGGCTGCGCTGGGGCGCGGACTGCCGGGTGTACCTGCCGCCCTGCATCTCCGCCTATGTGGGCGCGGACATCACCTGCGGCCTGCTGGCCTGCGGCGCCCTGCTGGCGGACGGCCCCGCCCTGCTGGCGGACGTGGGCACCAACGGCGAGATGGCACTGCTGTCCGATGGCACCATCTACTGCTGCGCCACGGCGGCAGGCCCCGCCTTTGAGGGTGTGGGCATCTCCTGCGGCAGCGGCGCGGTGCCCGGCGCCATCGACGCGGTGACGGCGGACGGCGGCGGACTGCGCGTCCGCGTCATCGGCGGCGGCAAGGCGCGCAGCCTGTGCGGCTCCGGTCTTTTGGACGCGGTGGCCGCCCTGCGGCGGCTGGAGCGGGTGGAGGACAGCGGCTTCATGGAGGAGGACGCACTGCCCCTGGCCCCCGACGTGACCCTGCTGCGCCGGGATATCCGGGCGTTCCAGCTGGCCAAGAGCGCCATCTGCGCCGGTGCGGAGACGCTGCTGCACACGGCGGGCCTCCGGGCCTCGGAGGTGAAAACGGTGTGGCTGGCCGGCGGCTTCGGCTGCAGGCTGTCGCCGGAGAGCGCCGGCGCGGTGGGCATGCTGCCGCTGCAGCTGATACCGTCCGTTCGGGCTGTGGGCAACGCGGCGGCGGCAGGCGCGGCGCTGCTGCTGTGCGCCCGCTGGTTCGAGACGGAGGCGGCAGACATCACAGCGGCGGCGCGGGTGATCGAGCTGGCCGCCCACCCGGTATTTCAGGAGCGGTTTGTGGAGGACATGCTGCTGGCGGAGGTGACGGCATGACGGAGCTGCTGACACTGGCCCGTGACGCGGGCTTTGAGGAGACGGCGCCGCTCCATGCGGCGCAGCTGATGTTCCGGCCGGAGGTGCGGGATATGTGCCGCGCCGACCGCTGCAGCAGCTACGGAAAAAACTGGTGCTGTCCGCCGGCCTGTCCCTCGCTGGAGGAGATGACCCGGCGGATGGCGGACTACGGTGAGGGCGTGCTGATGGAGACGGTGGGCACCATGGCCGATGATTTTGACTACGAAGCCATGATGGCCGCAGAATCGCTGCACAAGGAGCGGTTCCGCCGGCTGACGCAGGCGCTGTACGGCCGGTACGGCCGCGAAGCCGTGCTGCCTATGGGCGCGGGCACCTGCCGCCGCTGCGCCAAATGCACGTATCCCGATGCGCCCTGCCGTTTTCCGGAGGAGCAGGTGGTGTCCATGGAGGCCTACGGCCTGCTGGTCAGCCAGGTGTGCCGGGACTGCGGCGCGGCCTACTACCACGGGCCCCGCACCATAACGTATGTGAGCTGTGTTTTCCTGCGGCACGGCCTTTAAAAGAGAAACAGCACCGGCACGACGCCCTGTCGTGCCGGTGCTCCTGTTCGGGGGGACACTTTAATCCGCGTCCCCGAAGCCGATCTTTACGATCTGCATGTTCATTCTGTTGTCGCCCACTCTGGCCAGAAACCGGAAAAAGCCGCTGACGGAGGGGTCCTTCAGGTCGTTGTAGCCCAGCATGTAGCCCCTGCTGGAGACGCGCAGGCGGCTGTCCCACGCGGACAGCTCACGCCGGGCATCTGAGACGGCGAAGTACGCGCCCACATTCTGAATAGCCGCATCTTTGATCCACGTTTTCAGCATCAGCCGGACAGCCTTTTCGTTGGCCGCGTCAAAGACCAGCACACCGCCGGGGAAGGCGTCCGCCATCTGCCGCACCAGTGCCCTGACCTGCTCCTTCAGGAAATAGTAGAACACGCCCGCCGCGAAAAACACCGCGCCGCCGGAGGCGTCGATGCGTTGGAACCACGCGGTGTCGCTGAGGTCGCAGGGGATGTTCTCCTCCCGCTCACCGGCAGGCAGCAGCTGGTCCCGCACGGCGATAACATCGGGCAGATCCAGATTGTAGAGCCTGCAGGTGCCGTTGTCGCACTGCCGCCCGGTGTCGTCCAGCCCGCAGCCCAGATTGACCACCGCCGCGTTGGGTTGGTCCTTCAGATAGCCCCGCGCCTCGATGGCCAGATCGCTCTGCCGCATGGCCGCCTCCAGTATGCCGAACCGCTGCATCAGACTTCCGGATCTCTTCTCCAGCGCCGTGAAGTCGTAGTCGATCTGGTCGATGAGCCGGATGGCCGTCTCGTCCCGGTAGAGGGTGGGATAGCGCTCCGAGCACAGCTTCCGGCCGTACAGCGGGATGACCAGTGTCTCCTGCACCGTGTTTTTCGCGATCTTGTACTTCATATATGTTCCTCCTGCGTCTGCTTCAGTTAGAGGCGGCTAACTTCATTGTACCGGATCGCACCGTCCCTGTCAAGGTGCGGATATCCCGCAGGCAGGCGTCATTATCAGGAAAAACGGCGGGCCTGTGCCCGCCGTTTTCGCGTGTTCTCAATAGTGCCCGCTGCGGCCGGAGCCTCCGCCGCCGGATTCCGAACCGTCCTTGTTGTTCTTCCTGCGGCGCACCTCCGTGGTGTGGGTGTAGACATCCGCGCGCTCCGTCAGGTCAAGACCCTCGGCGGTGACATACACATCCGCCTCCGCGCCCTTGCGGACGGACTTCATTTTCGCCTTCAGGAGCAGGCAGATCATCAGCGCCACGCCGCAGCCCACCGCCAGCGCCGGCAGGATCACCTTGCCCAGCGGCCTCGTCACCGGATGGCCGTCCGCCGCCTGCTGGAACATGTCCTCGCAGGTGGTCAGATAGGCGCTGAACCCGCCGTACCAGTCATCCGCGCCGAAATAGTCCAGGAAACTGTCCTCCAGCACCGTCTGGGCGTAATTGCCCACCATGCTCTTGGCGTATCCGTCCCGGACGTACAGGGCGTAGCTCCGGTCCCAGGTACTCATCAGCAGCAGCACGCCGCTGCGCTCGCCGCCGATGCCGAAGTCCTTCCCGTTGTAGATCTCGCAAGCCGCGCCGTACACGCTGTCGGCGTATTCCTCGTAGTCGCGGATGGTGACGATGTACACCGCGCAGTCGTACTGCCACGAGACGCGGTCGGCCTCGGCCTCCAGCGCGGCCCACTGGTCGTCGGTCAGCATGCCCTCCGTGTCATAGATAAAGCTGTCGCCCGGCACCTGCTCCGCCCAGGCGGGTACGGTCAGCGTCAGCGCCGCCAGCAGCGCCAGCAGATATGTGCAGATCCTCTTTTTCATCTGTCCGTCCCTCCCTTACGCCAGCAGCATGATGGCAGCGGTGATGGCCGCCACCGGCGCGGCGATGGCGCCGAAGATGGCCCAGAACTTACCCATATCCGTGGGCAGGTCGCCCACCAGCTTGCCGGTCTGTCCGTTCATGGCGAACAGGAAATCCTTCCCGTTCCACTTGGTGTGCAGCATCCACACCGGCAGCAGCGCGTAATGCACCTTGCCCCGCTTCAGCCGGATGTCCTGACGCAGGGGCGTGCAGGTGTCGTACTGCTCCGCCGTGCGGCGCAGGGCGGCCTCCAGCGAGGCGGCGCACCGGCTGTCGGCACGGTCGCGGCTGTCCGCCACGGTGACATCGTACCGGTCGGCCAGGAAACCGGGGAGGTACGCGGTGGAAAACGGCTTCAGATCGTCGTAGTCATACGGCTCGATGGAGTCCATGTGGTCGTCCGGCATCTTGCTGGACGCATCCACAGGGACCTTCTCAAAGGCGATGGAGCCGCCGCGGCGCACGTCATAGTGCTCCGTCTCCGTCACCTCGGTGTCCCCTGTCTCGTAAACGTGGACGATGCAGCCCTCGTAGTCCACGGTGCCCTCGGCCCTGCCGTCAAACATCCAGAAGGGGACGTACACGCCCTGGATCTCCTCGATATGGTTGCCGTTGGTGAACGCCTTGGGCAGCAGGGGCTTGCCCTTGTAGTGGTTTTTCAGCGCGGCCACGGCATCCTCCTTGCTGAGTTTGAAGGGGATGATGAAGTCCGGCTTCAGCGTGCCGCTGAACTGCCCCGGCACCACGGTGGGATTGCCGCAGTAGGGGCAGGAGGTGGCGGCAGTGCTGGCATCGCAGATCAGCTCCGCGCCGCAGGAGGGGCAGTTGTAGGCCTTCATGCCGTCGGCCTCCGCGCCCCAGTCGCTGGTCAGGCCGGAGGTGTCCCAGCCCTCCGCCTCCATATCCGCCAGCTTCTTCCGGTTGGCTTCTGCCTTGGCCTCCGCCTTTTCGGAGGCCTCCACTGCGGCAGCCTCCTTTTCGGCGTACAGCTTCTCGATGTCCGCGATGTCGTACTTGCTTCCGCAGAAGTCGCACT
The DNA here is from genome assembly GCA_900550585.1 of uncultured Eubacteriales bacterium. Lineage (GTDB taxonomy): Bacteria > Bacillota > Clostridia > Oscillospirales > Oscillospiraceae > Vescimonas. Next base: position 947 of record URST01000056.1, on the reverse strand, counting down.
CCAGCTTGCCGGACGCGCCCACAAAGTGGAGCGGTCCGGTACAGGCCGGGCATTTATAGTTGGTCACTTGGGATGCCATATTCTCTCCTCCCATTCTATTGTTTCTATTGGACTGACGCGGGCAGAAAACCCGCCAGCAGGTCACGCAGGGCGCTCTCGTGCTGGCCGTCGTACACGGCGGAGACGGTCTCGCCGCCTGCCGTGCGCCATGTGACGGCGAGGGTGCTCTCCACCGCGTCCAGCACCTCCACGCCCTCCGGCAGCTCCACCGGAGCCGTATGTGCACCGGCGCGGAGCGTCTGCTCCACCTGCCGCCATTGGCTGTCGGTCAAAGGAATGCTGTCCTCCCCGTCGGAGAGGGTATACGCGCCGTTCTCCGCCGTCAGGATGAACACAAAAGAGCCCTCCATGCTTTCGCCGCCGTTCTGCGTCCAGTCCAGCGCCAGCAGCGCGGCGTCCGCCGGGATGTCCGGCAGAGCCGGCGCGGCGTTTCGGTCGGTGACAAAATGCTTATACAGCCCCGACAGGGCAATGCCTGCTGCAATACCAGCCGCCAATATCCAGAGCCATCTCCGTCTCATCCCGCTGTCAGGGCCGGGGCGTGCCGCAGTTGGCGCAGAACTTGCCCTTGTTCACCGTACCGCAGGCGCAGGTCCACCCGTCAGCGGGCTTGGGCTGGCCGCACTCAGTGCAGAATTTGCCGGTGTTCACCGCGCCGCAGGCACACTTCCACTCCCCGGCGGGAGCGGGCTTGGGCGCGCCGCACTCAGCGCAGAATTTGCCGGTGTTGCCGCTGTGGCCGCAGGCACACGTCCAGCCTGCGGGAGCCGCCGGGGCAGGCTGTGCCGCCGCCTGCTGCGCCTGTTGCTGCTGCCCCATGGCGAACAGGTTCTGGGCGTTCATGCCGCCGGCCTGACCGGCCATGTTCATGCCCATGAAGGCCATGG
>URST01000055.1 GCA_900550585.1 uncultured Eubacteriales bacterium | reverse complement strand
TCCGTGCCCAAGAACTACTTCCCCGCCGTGGAAAAGGGCCTGCGCGAGAGCTGCCTGCACGGCGTGCTGGCCGGCTATCCCGTGGTGTTCCTGAAGGCCACCCTGGTGGATGGCTCCTACCACCCTGTGGACTCCTCCGAAATTGCGTTCAAGCTGGCCGCCAACCTGGCGTTCAAGGCCGCTCTGCCCGAGGCCAAGCCCGTGCTGATGGAGCCCATCGGCGAGCTGAAGGTCACTGTGCCCGACAACTATGTGGGCGATGTCATGGGCGACCTGAACAAGCGCCGCGGCCGCGTGATGGGCATGAACCCCACCGGCGACGGCGAGACCGTGCTGGAGGCCGAGGTGCCCATGGCCGAGATGATGAGCTACGCCATCGACCTGCGCTCCATGACCCAGTCCCGCGGCACGTTCACCTTCACCTTCGTCCGCTACGAGGACTGCCCCGCCGCGGCGCAGGAGAAGGCCATCGCGGCTGCCAAGGCTCTGGCTGAGGCCGAGTAAACCCCATACAAAGCAAAAAACATCCGTCCGAAAGGACGGATGTTTTTGTGCTCTGCGGAGGAGCGGCGGAAAGCGCCGCCTCCCGCCTTGTTACTGCAACGCGGTCAGCACCTTCTGGGGGAAGGGATAGTTCCGCTGGACAAGTGCGATCTCCGCGCCCAGGGAGGCGTCCGCCTCCAGCATGGCCACCCGGACAGTGCCCATGCAGGTGACGCGGATGCTGCGCAGATAGCCGCTTCGTACCTCCAGTACCAACTCGCCGCCGGTGAGGGCCGCGTGCTGGGACTGGATGTCCGGGGCAATGGCGGCGGCGAAGTCCGCCGCGCCCGCCTCGTCCAGCTTCAGGGTATAAATGTCCGTCTCACCGGAGCGGGTGCAGGCGGCGTCGCCGCTGAGCACCAGCTGGTAGGCCAGCTCAATGAGCTGCGGCTGCTCCGTGGCGCTGTCCCCCACGGTGAGGGCGTGCCCCTCCGCGTCGCACAGCTTGTCGCCGGAGAAGTACAGCGTCAGTCCGCCCCGGCGCACACAGGAGAAGTCCTGTCCGTTCACGGTGCGGCGGTCGTACTGCACCGTGTCCCGCAGCACCAGCGGGCCGCAGTCCGCCGTCAGCGTCAGGTCGGCGGCCAGCACATCGCTCTTGCGCAGGGAGGCCCACGCCCGCAGCAGTCGGAGGGTGTCCCCGGTGGGCAGCGTCCCCTCCGGCTTGCCGCCCTCAGCAATGGCGTCCGTCACCGCCTGGGGCACGGCAGGCGCTTCCGATACATCCGCAGGCAGGAAGTCCACCCGGATGGACAGCGCGTCCTCCTCCGACCCGGCGGTGAGCGCCAGCGAGACGGCGCGGCCATCCTCCGTGGTCAGGATCATGGTCAGAGTGGAGACATCCGCCGTGTCTGCGGCACCCTCCGGCAGCAGCGCCAGCAGCCCCGCTGCGGTGTCCTCGTCCAGCGTCATGGTGTAGATGCCGCCTTCGTCTGTCTTTTCAAAGTCCACACGGGCCTTGCGGAACAGCGCCGCCGCCTGAGACGGGGACAGGGCGTCCTCCTGACGGAAGGCGCGGCCGTTCTCCAGATACACCGTGCCGTTGACGCAGTAGACGCTGACACCCTCCCACGTCACGGTGGTGACGGTGGTGCCGCCCGCCTTGACGCGGTACACATCTGCCTTGTAGGCGCCGCTGCCGCTGTCCACCCGGACGGTCATCGCCGCAGGCTCGGCCCGCAGCGCCGTCGTCAGCATGCTGCATGCCCGGAGACCTCTGCCCAGCCCGGTGGTGGTAAGGATCACCGCCATGGCGGCGGCGATGCCCGCCGCCATGCCTGCCGGGATCCACCAGCGGCGCTTTTTCGGCTGGGACGGCGCGCTCTCACCGGATGCCGACCCGGCGCCCTCCGGCGCGGGCGCGTCTGCCGTATCCGGCAGCGCCGCTTTGGCCGCTTTCTTCCGCCGACGCAGGCGGAGCAGCACCACGGTCAGCACCACGGCGGCGCACAGCCCCGCCGCTGTGGCAGCCATCCACCACACCGGCGTGGAGGTCACGGCGGCAAACATGGGGCTGCGCCCCTCCACGGTGAAGGTGAGATAGCTGCCCACGCTGCCGCAGTCCGCCTCCTGCCAGCCACTGCCGTTATTGACGTAGATGGTCAGGTGCGCCGCACCCTCCGGCGGCAGATAGCGCAGGGTGTGCCGGGTCTGTCCGTCGTCGGGCAGGGATACCTGCCACTGCTCCAGCACCTGCCGGTTCACGGCGGCGGGCGGCAGACTGCCCTCTCGCCAATAGGCCCACCAACCGGCCAGCACGCCGCCCTCCGTGATGTGGAAGGCCTCCGGCGTCAGCTCATGGGCGGTGGCGATGAGACTGTTGTCGTCGCTGAACAGCCCCTCCGCCAGAATGACGGAGCGCCCGTCTTCCCGGCTCTGCTGGCAGGCCAGCGCGGGCATGTAGGCGTCGTACACAGCGGTGACCACCGTGTCGAACCGCAGATCCCGCAGATCGCTGCGGTCCCAGTGGGCATAGCTGCCCTCCCTGACCGGGAGCGCCGGAAACACGCTGCTGTCAAAGGAGTCGCCGTAGTCGAAGCTGCGGCTGCTGATGACCGCGCCGTCCTCCACAAAGGACAGGGTAAACCGCTTCATGCTGTCGGGCACGGCGGCGTTTTCCGCCATGACGGCAAATGCCGCCAGTTCCGCCCGGCCGCCGTAGCTCTGGCGGTTGATGCCCGCCAGCGTGTCGGACACGAAATAATTCCGCTCGAACGTCCCGGCATCACTGCCGGACACGGCGCCCTCATACTGCTGGCAGGCGGTGATATCCACCAGCGACCAGCAGTCCGCCACGGTGCTGGCGCCGCCGTCGGACTTCTCCGCCGTCCCGGCGCCCACGATGCCGCCCACATACTGCTTGCCGCTGAGGGCGCATTTGGCGTAGCTGCTGCGGACGGTGGCGGCGGTGATACCGGCGATGCCGCCCACATAGCTGCCGTTTTCGCTGTCAATGCCGCCGTAGCTCTCGCAGCCGGTGATAAAGCCCAGATCCATGCGCCCGGCGATACCGCCCACGTTGCTGCGCTTGGCGGTGACGGCCCCGGTGTTGACGCACCGCTGCACGATGGCCTTGTACTCATACTGCCGGCGGTAGCTGCCGCTGAGATCGGCGCTGACATCGTCCTCCGGGTCCAGCCCGTACTCCACGGCCATGGAGCCGGCAATGCCGCCGGTGTTGCTGTCGCCGTCCACAGTGCCGCTGTTGCGGCAGTCGGAGGTCTTGCCCAGCGTCACGCTGTCCACATTGACCTCCGAGGTGTCGGAGACCAGGGAGGAGGGGTCACTGGCGGCACTGAGGGCGGCCAGCATGGTGTTGGACAGCCGGTTGAACTGCTCGTTGACGGCCCGGAGGTCCTCCGCCACCGTGTCTGCCGAGCCGGAGGCCGTGCTGTTCAGATCGTCCAGCCGCTGCCCGAAGCCGTGGATGATGGCTGCCAGATCACCGGGGTCGGAGACGTTGTCCCGGAGGTAGTCGTTCATGTCGCCGAGCTGGCCGGAGATATCGCCGGAGCCGTCCTGGGCGTCGCTGACGGCCTGATCCGTCAGGCGCCGCAGCTCGTACAGCTGCCGGTTCATCTCCGACAGATAGTCGGTGTCGTCTACACGGATGTACGGCTCGATCTGCCCGGCGATGCCGCCCACATCCTTGCGCCCGCAGACGGCCCCGTCGTTGGCGCACTGCCGCAGCTGGCCGCAGCTGCGGCCCACGATGCCGCCGGTGTTGTAGCCGATGTGCTGATAGCCCACGGCGCCGTGGTTCACGCAGTCCGCAATGGTCCCGGCGGAGTACCCGGCGATGCCGCCGGTATCCGTGACGGAGGTGCCGGCGTTCAGACGGCTCAGCGCGGACAGGTCCATGGTCAGCGCCTGCGTCAGGTCATCCAGATCAATGCGCGGGTCGGTGCTCTCCACGTTGACGAAGGCGTTGTTCTCGCAGGAGGCCGCCAGACCCTCGTTGTACCCGACGATGCCGCCGGTCATGACCTCGCCCGCCGCCGCGCCGTCTGCCTGACAGTGCAGGATGCTGCCGGCGGCCATGTTGGCGCCGGCGATGCCGCCCACGTTGGTCTTGCCGGACACGGTGCCGGTAAAGCTGCAATCTTCAATAGTGCCCCGGTTCTCGCCGGCAATGCCGCCCACGTTCCGGGCGTCGCCCTCCGGCGTCACCGCGCCCTCGGCGCGGAGATCGCGGACAACGCCGCCCGTCTGCACCACGCCGAACAGTCCGGCGGGGGACAGGCTGCCGGAGATACGGATGCCCCGGATGGCGTGGTCCTGCCCGTCAAACACACCGCCGAAGGAGGGGATGGGCAGGAACGACCCGTCCTCCAGCGTCAGATCGTTGTCCAGCACAACGGTCCTGCCCAGCGACCAGGTGTCCAGCGCACACTGCCGGGCCAGCTCCGCCAGATCGGCCTCGCTGGCAATGTGGATGACATCCGACGTCTGCGCGGCGTAGCTCCGGGTCAGTGGCAAGCAGGCGGCCACCAGCAGCAGCGCCAGCAGCACCCCGCAGACCCGGCGTATATCAAGCTTCTTCATTTTGATCATCCGCCTCCTCTCCCTCTCCGCCGGAGAGCATGGTCAGGTCGATATCGCCCTCCACCGTGGCGCGCATCACGCCCCGGACGGTGCCGTTGATGCGGCCGTACACCAGACCGTTCACCGTCATGCTGCCGTGGCCGGCCTTTTTGGCCACCACGGACGGCACGGAGAAGGAGGTCTTGTCGATGACCCGGCTGCCGATCAGCAGGATCTGGGGCAGGGCGAACATGACCACGATAATGGAGATCACCGTGCCCCGGCCCAGGCTCTCGCCGATACCGGCAATGGTAGGCTCGGAGGTCATGCTGCCGATAAGAAAGCCGCAGATGGACATGATAGCGCCGGAGGTGATGATGGTGGGGAACGCGAAGTTCAGTGTCTCCGCGATGGCGCTGCGCTGGGCCATTTTCACCTTCAGCTCCTGATAGCGGCTGGCGATGACGATGGCGTAGTCGATGTTGGCGCCCATCTGGATGGAGCTGACGATCAGATAGCTCAGATAGAACAGATACTTGCCGGTGATGGCCGGGAAGGAGAAGTTGATCCAGATGCAGCCCTGGATCACCAGGATCAGCAGCACCGGCATGCCCGCGGACTTGAAGGTGAACAGCAGCACCACCATGACCACCAGAATGGACACGACGCTGACCACCTTATTGTCGATGGCAAAGGACTTTTCAAAGTCGTACTCGTTGGTGGAATCACCGGCCAGATAGACCTGCTGGCCGGGGTAGTATTTCTGCGCGATGTCCAGGATCCTGTCGGTGAAGGCGTATGTCTCGTCGCCGCTCTCCGGCAGTGTGAGGTACACCAGCATCCGGCTGAAGCTGTCGCTCTGCAGCTGGTTTTTCGCGCTGCGCATCTGGGCCTGTGCGGACTGCAGCATGGCGGTCTGGTCGGCGCTCAGCGTCACCACACCGGCATCCACCTGCTGGCACACGAACAGGAACATATCCAGCAGCGGCACCTTGTAGGTGGACAGCTTGCCCACCAGCTGGCCGTAGTCGCCGTCCATGGCGGCATAGGCCGCGTACACCAGCTGGGCCGTCTCATAGTCCAGCCCGGCCAGCTCCGCGAACTGCCGGGGCGTCAGCTCGTCGGCCAGCATGTAGCCGTCCAGCGCCTCGATGTTCACAAGCCCCATGGTGTGATCCACCTCATCGTACTGCTCCAGCTCCGCCAGCAGGGCACGTTCGCTGTCGTAGTCGCCCGCCGGCACCATCAGCGCCAGCATGTTGCTGGAAGTGAAGGTGTCGTCGATCATCTGCTGGGCGATCTGGCTCTCGTTCTGCTTCGGCGTGGTCAGCAGGCTGTAACCGTAGGCGTAGGGGCACCGGGACGACAGGAAGAAGCCCGCCGTGATCAGCAGCGCGAAGATGATGGGTACCACATGCCGCGTGGCGTAGTCGAAATGGCCCACAAAGGGGATCTTGGGCACGAAGCTGCGGTGCGGCGTCCGGTCGATGAGGGGGCCGAACAGCATCAGCAGGCCCGGCATCACCACGAAGGCGGACAGCAGCGCGAACAGGATGGATTTGATGAGGCACAGGGCCATGTCCGGGCCAAGCCTGAACTGCATGAACAGCATGGCCACCAGACCGCCGATGGTGGTCAGGCTGCTGGCGCCGATCTCCGGGATGGACTTGCTCAGGGACACGATGACCGCCTCCCGCAGCGCCAGCAGACGGTGTTCCTCCTTGAAGCGGTTGCAGAAGATGATGGCGTAGTCGATGGACAGCGCCAGCTGCAGAATGCTGGTGACGGAGTTGGACACGAAGGAGATCTTGCCCATCAGGAAGTTGGTGCCCTGGTTCAGCACCAGCGCCACCACGAACGTCAGGAGCAGCACCGGCACCTCGCCGTAGGTCTCGGAGGTGAACAGCAGCACCAGCACGATGACGATGGCCACATAGACCATGATGATGCTGATCTCGTGGTCGATGGTCTCCCGCAGGGCGTTGCCCAGATCTGTGGAGACGTACAGATCGTAGCCGCCCAGCAGCTCCTTCACCGCCTCCAGCGATGTCAGGCAGGCGTCGTCGTTCTCGTCGTAGGCGAAGGTAACGGAGAACAGGGCGGACAGGGCGTTGTAGTGGTCGGTAGTCTCGTCGTAGTCCACGCTCTGTACGCCCTCCACCTCCCGGATCTGACCGGCCAGCTTTTCCGCCTGCGCGGGGGTCACGTTGGCCACCATCAGCTCCGCCGTGCCGTAGGTGATGAACTCCTCGTTCATCACCGCCAGTGCCTGCTTGGTCTGGGAGTCGTCCGGCAGGTAATAAGTCAGGTCGTTCTCCACCTCCACCCAGTTCCGGGAGACGGCGGAGAAGATCAGCCCGATGATGGTGATGAGAAAAATGAGATTACGCTTGTCCACGATGAATGTGGACAGCTTTTCCATAAAGGTCCCGCCGCTTGCATTGCTCTGGCTCATGGCTTGCGCATCTCCTCCTTTCTTTGTATAACAGGTGTGCCCCGCTCAGACGGGCAGGGGGAAAGCAGGCCCGCCGGGAAAGCCCTTTTCCGATTCTCCCGGCGGGAGTTCTTATGCATGTTCCAAAAGGCCGATGACCAGCAGGTGCAGAGGATAGTAGACGTAGAACAGCCACTTCATGACCCGGTTCGTCCGGGGACTGCGGCCCCGCTGCCCGTTGTACAGCCGGAGGACCGGCAGGCTCAGCACCACGCCCATCTGCACCAGACCGTATACCCAGTCCAGCGCCAGCGCGTACACGATGGCGTACAGCGCCACATAAAACACCATCCACAGCCCCTGCTTTTTCAGATCGCCCCGGTTGCTGCCGAAGGCCAGTACGCACAGCGCCGCGATGCAGCTCCAGTCGCTGGGGAAGCTGACAAGGCAGATGCCCACCACCAGCACGGTCTTGGCGGCGGTGCTGAGCCTGCCGCTGCCGGCCACCCGCAGCATCACCAGACCCCAGGCCAGCGACCACATCACGCTGGTCTGGTTCAGCACCGCGCCGTAGAAGAACGGGATGAAGGAGCGCCAGTCCACGAAGTCCGCGGAGGCGTATATGTAGCAGAAGTGGGAGATCACCGCGAATACGAACAGCCGCGCCGTATATTTGCGGATGTCGCGGGTGTGGTGAAAGCCCTCCGCAATGAAGTAGCACATGATGGGGCAGGTCAGCCGCCCCACAAGGTGCATCGCCAGCGGCAGCCAGTCCCTGGGATAGCCGGGGAACACCGCCCACGCGATGTGGTCCACGGTCATGGCCAGGATGGCGATGAGCTTGATGGCGTTGGAATCCAGCCCTTTGGCGGTCACAGACGGCATAAACGTTCCCTCCGGCGGCGCATCAGCCCCACAGGGTGGTCAGCATGGGGACCACCTGCTTCTTGCGGGACATGACGCCGGGCAGAAACACCGTGTTGTCCCTGGGCTCCACGGCGAAGGCATTGCGGATGGTGTCGTCGCTGCCGATGTACAGCAGCTGGGTGCCCTCCTGCAGAACGTCGGTGAGCATCAGGATCACCATGTCGTAGCTGTTGGCCTTCTGGGCCTTGCGCATGGCGTCCAGCAGCTCGTCCTTCCGCTCCAGCAGGCTCTGGGAGTCGATGCAGGTGACCTGCCCCACGCCCAGCACCTGCTCGGCGATGTGGAACTCCTTGAAGTCGCTGCGCAGCAGCTCCTCGGCGGATTTGCTGTCGTTGCTGCCGCTGAACAGCTCCCGCCCCAGATCGCTGAGGGACACCTTGGCGATGCGGGCCAGCCGCTCGGCCATGGCGATGTCCCGCTTGGTGCAGGTGGGGGACTTGAACATAACGGTGTCGGACAGGATGGCCGCCGCCATCAGCCCCGCCATGTGGGGGGAGGGGGTGACGCCGTGCTCCTGATACATGGAGGTGATGATGGTGTTGGTGCTGCCCACCGGCTCGTTGCGCACGGAGATGGGCTGCCGGGTCTGGATGTCTGCCAGACGGTGGTGGTCGATGATGCCCAGGATCTCCGCCTGCTCGATGCCGGGCACGGTCTGGGCCAGCTCGTTGTGGTCCACCAGCACCACCCGCTTGCGCCGGGGCTTCAGCAGATGGTAGCGGGACAAAGTGCCGACGACCTTTTCCTCGTCGTCCAGCACGGGATAGCAGCGGTAGCGGCTCTTGAGCACCACCTCGCGCACATCGTCGATGTAGTCGTCCATGTGGAAGGAGATCAGCCCCTCCGTGGCGCAGGGCCGCCCGATGGGCGTGGCCTGATAGATGAGCCGGTGAACGCGGCTGGCGTCCAGCGGCGTGGAGATGACGCAGGTCTTGCCGGCGTTTTCCAGCCATGACGGCTCCACGTCCGTCTGGCACAGGATCAGGCAGGCCACCTGTTTGTCCAGCGCCCGGCGGATCATGTCCGGCTGGCTGCCGCACAGCACGATGCTGTCGGCGCTGTCGAACAGCAGGTTCTCGCAGTTCTGGGGCAGCGCGATGGACACGGAGCCGCTGACGCTGTCCACCATGTCGCCGCCGTCGCCCATGACCCGCCCCTCGATAACGCTCAGCAGGTTGAACAGCGGGATGTCGTCCACACGGGGGTCGCCCACGGTGTTCAGGCTGAACGTGGCGATGTCGCCGGCGGACAGCATGCCGTACAGCGTGCCGTCCTCGTTGACCACGGGGATGGCGGAGATCTTCTGCTCCCGCATGAGCTTCCACGCCCGGTCCATGGTGACGGAGGCGTCCAGGCAGGGCGGCCGGTCGAAATCCAGATCCTGCACCTGGGTGCGGACGTTCTGGATGAAGCGGGGCGGGTTGAAGTGGAACCGCTCCAGCATCCGGTTTGTCTCGTCGCTGATGGTGCCCAGATGGACGGCCACATATTCCTTCTCGCCCAGCGCGTTTTTCAGCGCGGCGAAGGACATGGCGGCCACGATGGAGTCGGTATCCGGGTTGCGGTGCCCGGTGACATAGATCTCGTTCATACGCAGTTGCTCCTTTGCGCAAAATATCTTCTGTAACCCTATATTATAGAGGAAGTTTTTTCCCCGGTCAATGGGTTTCCCTGCCAAGGAACGCCCGGCGCGCCCACATTTTTCCCGCTCCGGCGGCGCGGGGAATTGCAAAGCGCCTCCGGGGCTGGTATACTGGTGCCATCACAGGAGGGAGGTGCTTCCATGGAGGAGCTTTCCAAGCTATTGCAGACCTCGCTGGGCGGGTACAGCCTCAGCCGCATCCTGTCGGCGCTTCTGACGCTGCTGGTCTGCCTGGTGGCGGCGCGGCTGCTGTTGAAGCTGGCCCGGCGCCTGCTGCGCCGCGTCCAGCGCCTCAACGACCGCCTGCGCCAGATCATCCTGACGGCGCTGAAGGCGGTACTCTACCTGCTGACGGGCATCATCACCGCGGAGGCGCTGGGCCTGAACACCTCGTCCCTGACGGCGCTGGTGTCGGTGCTGACGCTTGGCGTCACGCTGGCGGCGGAGGACATTCTGGGCAACGTGGCCGGCGGACTGGTGATCCTGTCGTCCCACCCCTTCAACATCGGCGATGAGATCGAGGTGTCCGGCACCACCGGCATTGTCCGGGAGATCACGCTGAACCACACGAAGATCGAGACGTTTGACGGCCAGTTCGTTATGCAGCCCAACAAGGAGCTGTCCTCCTCCCGCATCATCAACTATACGGCGCTGGGCCGCCGCCGCGTGGTGCGGAAGATCACGGCGTCCTACGACGCGCCTACGGACACGGTAAAGGCCGCCTGCCGTGAGGCGGTGGCCGCCACCCCCGGTGTGCTGGCGGAGCCTGCCCCGGCGGTGTACCTCACCGACTACGGCAGCAGTGCCATCGAGTATTCCGTCCGCTGCTGGACAAAGGCGGAGGATTACTGGGCGGCGTATTTCGCGCTGAACGAGAACCTCCGCGCCGCCTTTGCCGCCCACGGTGTGGAGATGACCTATGACCATCTGAATGTGCATGTGGTGTCCGCGCCCCCTTCACAGCCGCACCAAAAAGGAGAGCTGCATGGTGAGTAAACGTGTATGGAGCCTGCTGCTGGCGCTGACGCTGGCGGCCAGCCTGCTGACCGGCTGTGGCGCCGCGCCGGAGACGGCGCAGCAGGACGATGACCGTCCGGCACTGGTGGTGGGGGGTGGATCCATTCCCGCCCTTTGCCTATATCGGCTCTGCCGGCGCACCTGCGGGCATTGATATCGATCTGGCCACGGAGGCCTTTGACCGCATGGGCTACCGTGCGGAGTTCCGCTTCATCGACTGGACCGCCAAGGCAGAGCTGCTGGCAGACGGTGATATCGACTGCCTGTGGTGTTGCTTCAGCATGAACGGGCGGGAGGAGAACTACCGCTGGGCCGGGCCGTATATGCGCAGCCGTCAGGTGGTTGCGGTGATGCCGGACAGCGACATCACCTCCTTGTCGGAGTTGGAGGGCAAAACGATGGCGGTGCATGCTACCACTGAACCGGAGGCACTTTTCCTGCATCCGGACGAGTATGGACTGCCGCAGCTGCGGGAACTGATCTCTCTGCAGAACCGGGAGCTGATGTACCCGTTTCTCAGCAAGGGCTATGTAGATGCCATCGGATCCCACGAGACCTCTATCCTGCAATACATGGCGGATTACGGCGTGGAGCTGCGCATTCTGGACCAGCCGCTGCTGACGGTGGGACTGGGCGCCGCCTTTGACCTGCACGATGAACGGGGGCTGGACGGGACGCTGAACGCCGTTCTGACGGACATGCGCCGTGACGGGACGGTGGAGGCCGTCATCAGCGGCTATCTGCCGGATGCGGCATCGTATCTGGAGGTAGACGGCCAATGAGCGGTGAAGCAAAACTCAGGCGGCGGGAGCGTGCCGTTCCCCACGCTGCGGCCACAGCGGCCTTCCTGCTGCTGATGAGCACCGTGATCCTGTTGTCCGTCCGGGCGGACCTGACCACTGCGCGGGACCGCCTGTCCAATGCGGTGGAGTATGCCAGCGACCGGTGCGATACATACAGCCTGTCCTCCACAGCGTCGGAGACACGGAGCCTGATGCGTGTTATCGAGGAGGCCAAGCAGGCCGCCCGCGACATCCAGTATCTCAGCGGGCCGGCGGACGAAGATCTGCTGCGGGGCCTGTCCCTGGATCACTATCTCACTGGCATCCTGCTGCTGGACCGGGATGGAGATATCACTGGTTCCTACATGAACGGCGAGGACGTGACGGCGCTGCTGGCACCGGAGCTGGAGAAGGGCGCGCTGCTGAACACGGCCGACTTTCCGCAGAAGATCTATGCAGTCCGTGTCCATTGCCCGGACGGCTCCTATATTGATATGGCGGCTTTCGGACGGATGGACACCGCCGGGACAGTGGTGGTGTATTACGAAACGCCCTTGCCCTATATCAAAAGCTACGGACTGGCCTTTCCCGACCTGCGGGAGAGCTATCTGCTGGAGCAGGACGGCACCATCGCGGTAACGGACGGCACGACGGTCATTACATCCAATGACGACAGCCTTATCGGACAGCGGGCGGAGGATGTTTCCATCCTGCGGGAGATCGGCGCCCGGGGGCGCAGCGGCGAGATGATCGCTGTGCGCAGCCATGACAGCGTTGCGCTGTACAGGGGCTTCGGCGTGGTGGAGCGGGGCCGGACATACCATGTGTACGCTTTCCTGCCGGAGCGGGCCGTCTTCACGACCACGGCCCGCAATGCGGTGGTAGCCATGACACTCTACGCGGTGCTTCTGATGCTGGCGCTGCTGCTGCAGCGAAGAACGGCCCAGAACTATCAGGAGAGACGGCTGCGCCAGGAGCGGGAATATCAGGCACAGCTGAAAGAGGCTGCCCGCCGGGCGGAGAGCGCCAACCGCGCCAAAACGGAGTTCCTGCAGCGGATGAGCCACGATATCCGGACGCCCATCAACGGCATCCAGGGTATGGTGGAGATCGGCGAATACTATAAGGATGACCCGGAAAAGCAGTCCGAATGCCGCCGGAAGATCCGGGAAAGCTCCCGGCTCCTGATGGAGCTGGTCAACGAGGTGCTGGATATGGGCAAGCTGGAATCCGGCGAGATCGTGCTGGAGGAGAGGCCCTTCGACCTCATTGCCCTGTTGGATTCCGTTTTCATTCTGCTGGAGCAGTCCGCCGCGGCCCGCGGCATTCGGGTGGACAGAAGACCCCGGAAGGTACAGCACACCGCGCTGCTGGGCAGCCCCGTTCACCTGAAAAGGCTGCTGATGAACATTTACGGCAACGCTGTAAAGTACAACAAGGACAATGGCTCCATCACCGCGCTTTGCCGCGAGCTGCGGACGGAGGGGGATACCGCCTGGTTTGAGTTTATCTGCGCTGACACGGGCATCGGCATGAGCGAGGCGTTCCAAAAGCACCTGTTCGAGCCGTTTACCCAGGAGCACAGCACCGCCCGCTCCGCCTACGACGGCACGGGACTGGGTATGTCCATTGCCAAGGCGCTGACGGACAAGATGGGCGGCACCATCGACTTTACCAGCAGGGAGGGTGAGGGCACCACATTCCGCATCACGCTGCCTTTCCGCATCGACAGCAGCGGACAGATGCCGCAGCAGGAGACGGCGCCGGCTGTGTCCGATGCTCTGCGCGGTATGCGGATACTGCTGGCGGAGGACAACGAGCTGAACATGGAGATCGCCGCATTTGTGCTGCAAAGCGCCGGGGCGGAGGTGACGGAGGCCCACGACGGCCGGGAGGCGGTGGAGCTGTTCCGCGCGTCGCCGCCCGGACACTTCGACGCCGTTCTCATGGACGTGATGATGCCCGTGCTGGACGGCTATCAGGCCACCGGCATCATCCGTGCCTCGGATCGGCCCGATGCCGGCGTGCCCATCATCGCCATGACGGCCAACGCCTTTGTGGAGGATCGCCAGCGCGCCCGGGAGGCCGGCATGACGGAGCATCTGGCAAAGCCGCTGGATCAGGCCGTGCTGGTGCGGACCCTGCAAAGCTGGAAAAAGCCCTGATCTGACAGAATAAGAGGTGTGTATATGTACGATGCAGTTGCGCTCGGCGAGCTTCTGGTGGACTTCACCTGCCGCGAAACAGACAAGGATGGCTATCCGGTACTGGCGGCGCATCCCGGCGGCGCGCCCGCCAATTTCCTGGCGGTGCTGGCACACTATGGGATGAAAACGGCCCTGCTGGCCAAGGTGGGGCACGATGCCTTCGGCCGTCTCCTGCGGCAGACGGCGGCGCAGGCGGGTATCGACACCGCGGGCATCGTGGTGGACGGTTCCGCGTTCACCACAATGGCCTTCGTCACGCTGGATGCCGACGGCGACAGGGATTTTTCCTTCGCCCGCAAGCCCGGCGCGGATATGCTGCTGCGCTATGACGAGCTGGACCTGTCGCTGATCGACCGGACGCGGGTGTTCCACTTCGGCTCGGTGAGCATGACCGACGAGCCGTCCCGGGACGCCACCCGCCGGGCGGCGGAGTACGCCAGGAGCCGGGGCAGGCTGGTGACCTACGACCCCAACCTCCGCGTTCCGCTGTGGAAAGACCTGTCCCAGGCCCGGCAGGAGATCCTTTGGGGCCTGTCCATGGCGGACGTGGTGAAGATCAGTGACGAGGAAGTGGCGTTCCTGTGGGACCTGCCGCCGCAGGAGGGCGCGGAAAAGCTGCTGCGGGACTGCCCTGCCGGGCTGGTGTTCGTGACCTGCGGCGCCGCCGGCTGCTATTACGCCGGACGGCAGGGCGCGGGTCATGTGGACTGCCCGCCGGTGCACCCGGTGGACACCACCGGCGCGGGCGACATTTTCATGGGCAGCGCCGTGGCACACCTGCTGCGCACCGGCAAACGGCCGGAGGAGCTGGACGCAGCGCAGCTGCGGCAGATCGCCGCCGCGGCCTGCACGGAGGCCAGCCTGTCCACGGAGCACTGCGGCGGGATCAGCAGCATTCCCCGCTATGACCGATAAAAAGATGTGTCTGATAAAAAGAGGATGCCCCGCTCATCGAGCGGGGCATCCTCTTTTCAAAATGCCGCATGCATGACCCTGTTCAGGGCCTCTCCGAAGCGTTTGCATCCACACCGGTCTGGGGGTTGCCGTTGGCCTTCATGAAGATGACCTGGATGGTGT
>URST01000054.1 GCA_900550585.1 uncultured Eubacteriales bacterium | reverse complement strand
GCGGCGGCAACATCGCGGCCGACGTGGCCCGCACCGCCGTGCGCTGCGGCGCGGAGAGCGTGAGCCTGTACTGCCTGGAGGGCTATGAGGAGATGCCCATGGGCGAGGAGGACCGAAGCGAGTGTGAGCGCGAGGGTATCGCCATTTACGCCGGATGGGGTCCCAAGGAGGTCCAGACCGAGAACGGCAAGGCCGCCAACATCGCCTTTGTCAAGTGCCTGAGCGTCAAGGACGAAAGCGGGCGCTTCGCGCCGGTGTACGATGAGAACACCGTGCAGATGGCCCCCTGCGGCACGGTGCTGTACTGCATCGGCCAGAAGGCGGAATGGAAGACGCTTCTCGCGGGCACCCAGGTGGAATTCAACCCCAACGGCACCGCCAAGGCCGATCCCGTCACCTATCAGACGGCTGAACCGGACATCTTCGTGGGCGGCGATGCCTATACCGGCCAGAAGTTCGCCATCGATGCCATTGCCGCCGGCAAGCAGGGCGCGATCAGCCTGCACCGCTATGTGCAGGGCGCCACGCTGACCATCGGCCGCGACCGCCGGCAGTTCATCGAGCTGGACAAGAAAAACGCGCTGATCGCCGTGGACAGCTACGACAACACGCCGCGCCAGCGCATTGGCTACAACGACGCCCTGCGTAAGACCTTCCGGGACGAGCGCGTGGCCTTCACCGCCGAGCAGGTGAAGGCGGAGACAGCCCGATGCCTGGGCTGCGGCGCCAGCATCGTGGATCCCAATAAGTGCATCGGCTGCGGCGTGTGCACCACCAAGTGCGCCTTTGACGCCATCCACCTGCACCGGGAGCGTCCGGAGTGCAGCACCATGTACGCCTGCGAGGACAAGATGAAGGCCATCCTGCCCTACATGATCAAGCGGAACATCAAGATCAAGAAGGCGGAGCGCAGGGCCAAGAAAGCGGCCAAGTAATATGCACGAGCTGGGCATTGTTTTCCACGTGATCAAGACCGTGGAGCGCGTGGGCGCGGAAAACGATCTCACCCGCGTGGCGGGCGTAACGCTGGAGCTGGGCGAGGTGTGCGGCGCCATCCCAAGGGAGCTGATCAGCTGCTGGGACTGGGCCGTGCAGAAGTCCGACCTGCTGCGGGGCGCGCAGCTGCACATCGACACGCTGCCCGCCGTGACACACTGCGGCGGCTGCGGTGCGGACTACCCCACCGTGGCCCACGGGCGGGTCTGCCCCCACTGCGGCAGCGAGGATACCTGGCTGCTGCGGGGCAGCGAGATCAGCATTAAAGAGATAGAGGGTGCATAGTATGGATACCTATAAGATCATCGAAGTAAAAGAGAGCGTGTTTGCCGACAACGACCGGGAGGCAGCGCGGGTACGGCAGGCACTGAAGCAAAAGGGGACGTTCCTGCTGAACCTGATGTCCTCCCCCGGCAGCGGCAAGACCACAACGCTGCTGCGGACCATCGAGGCGCTGAAGGACGAGCTGCGGATGGGCGTGATGGAGGCGGACATCGACTCGGACGTGGATGCCGCCGCTATTGCCGGCGCCGGGGTACGGTCTATCCAGCTGCACACCGGCGGGATGTGCCACCTGGACGCGGGTATGACGGAACAGGGCCTGCGGGAGATCGGCACGGACGATCTGGACCTGGTGGTGCTGGAAAATGTGGGGAACCTGGTGTGTCCGGCGGAGTTTGACACCGGCGCGGTGAAGAACGCCATGATCCTCTCCGTACCGGAGGGCCACGACAAGCCCCTGAAGTACCCCCTGATCTTCACCGTGTGCGATGTGCTGCTCATCAACAAGACCGACGTGCTGCCCTATTTCGACTTCGACATGGAGAAGGTGATCGAATACGCCCACCGGCGCAATCCGAAGCTGGAGGTCTTCCCGGTATCGGCCAAGACCGGCGAGGGGATGGACGCCTGGTGCGACTGGCTGCGTAAGCAGGTGAAGGACTGGCAGGCATGACAAAAGGTCCCGCGGCGAAAGCTACGGGGCCTTTTCTGTGTCAGGCTTGATCGCACAAAAACAGCCACCCGGATGGGTGGCTGTTTTTTGCTTGCAAAAGAACTTACTTCAGCTCGACCTTGCCGCCGGCCTCCTCGACCTGCTTCTTCATAGCCTCGGCATCGTCCTTGGACAGGGCTTCCTTCAGGGTGTGGGGCACGCCCTCGACGGCAGCCTTGGCCTCGGCCAGACCCAGACCGGAGATCTCGCGGACGACCTTGATGACCTTGATCTTCTGAGCGGCATCGAAACCGGTCAGGACCACGTCGAACTCGGTCTTCTCCTCAGCGGCGGGAGCAGCAGCGCCGGCAGCGGGAGCAGCCATGGCAGCGGCGGAAACGCCGAACTCCTCCTCCAGAGCGTGCACCAGCTCGGACAGCTCCAGAACGGTCAAACCCTTGATCTCTTCGATCATAGCAGTAATCTTCTCAGACATTGTGATAGCCTCCTATTTGTAAGATTTTTGTTGAATGGTTGCGGGCCTGCCGCCCGCGGGGGTCAGGGGGCCGATTTACTCGGCAGCAGCGCCGTCTTTCTCGGCGATCTGCTTCAGCACACAGGCCAGGGCAGAAATGGGAGCCAGCATGGTACCCAGGACCTGCGCCTGCAGCACGGGCAGCGCGGGGATGGAAGCCAGAGCATTGACAGTCTCCATGGAAACGACCTTGCCGTCCATGAAGCCGCCCTTGATCTCGAACTTATCCTTCAGCTTCTTGGCGTAATCCGCGATCACGCGTGCGGGGGCGACGGGATCATCAGCGCAGATAGCCAGAGAAGTGGTACCGTTGAGCTGATCGTCCAGTTCGTTCAGACCGCAGTTGTTGAAAGCGAAACGCAGCAGGGTGTTCTTGATGACAGCGTATTCCACGTTGTTCTTGCGGCACTCAGCGCGCAGAGCGGTATCCTCTGCCACGGTGATGCCCTTGTAATCAACGATGACGCCGGCGGCCGCATTCTGCAGCTTGTCGGTCAGCGCCGCCACGATCGCCTGCTTTTCAGACAGAACCTTTGCGTTGGGCATTCTTTGTTTTCACCTCCGTCAGAATTGTCGGTGCGTTCAAAAAAGGAAACCGTCCCCATGCCAAAGGACATGAGGACGGTAAAAGCAATCATTACGATGTGCCATCCTCGGCAGGACTTACGGCCTTGCGGCCACCTGCTGTCTTTGGAACGCAACCAATATTATACCAATGGCATGACAGCTTGTCAAGCCAAAGATATCAGGTTTTTTACAGCTGCTTGTTGGCGTTCATCTTCACGCCGGGGCCCATGGTGGAAGCGGCCACGCAGGACTTGATATACTGGCCCTTGGCAGCGGCGGGCTTGGCCTTGATGATGGCGCCCAGCAGAGCGGAGTAGTTCTCGAACAGCTTATCAGCGCCGAAGGAGACCTTGCCGATGGGGCAGTGGATGATGTTGGTCTTGTCCAGACGGTACTCGACCTTACCGGCCTTGGCTTCCTGGACGGCCTTGGCGGCGTCAGGGGTCACGGTGCCGGACTTGGGGGAGGGCATCAGGCCCTTGGGGCCCAGGACCTTACCCAGACGGCCGACGACACCCATCATGTCGGGGGTGGCGACGACGACGTCGAAGTCGAACCAGTTCTCCTTCTGGATCTTCTCCACCAGATCCATCTCGCCCACATAGTCGGCGCCGGCGGCCTTGGCAGCCTCGGCCTTGTCGCCCTTGGCGAACACCAGAACGCGGACGGACTTACCGGTACCGTTGGGCAGCACGATGGCGCCGCGGACCTGCTGGTCGGCGTGACGGGAGTCAACGCCCAGCTTGACGTGGAGCTCGACAGTCTCGTCGAACTTGGCGCTGGCGGTCTTGCAGATCAGCTCCAGACCCTCCTTGGGGTCATACAGCATAGCCTTGTCGATCTGCTTGGCGCTTTCCTGATATTTCTTACCTCTAAACATCGTTACACCCTCCTTACTCGCCGACGACAACGCCCATGGAGCGGGCGGTACCGGCGATCATGCTCATGGCTGCCTCCAGAGACGCGGCGTTCAGGTCGCGCATCTTCAGCTCGGCGATCTTCTGGATGGAGGCCTTGGAGATGGTAGCGACCTTTTCCTTGTTGGGAACGCCGGAACCGGACTCAATGTTGCACTCCTTCTTGATCAGGACGGCAGCGGGAGGGGTCTTGGTGATGAAGCTGAAAGAGCGGTCGGCATAGACGGTGATGACCACGGGGATGATCAGGCCCATGTCGTTCTTGGTGCGCTCGTTAAACTCCTTGGTGAACGCGGCAATATTGATGCCGTGCTGGCCCAGAGCGGGGCCGACGGGGGGGGCGGGAGTTGCTTTGCCCGCGGGGATCTGCAGTTTGACGTATCCAACTACTTTCTGTGCCATTTGTAGGCACCTCCTTCAATAAGATGTGGTAGCGGCCGGCCTGTACCGGAACCGCTCTTGGCGAGATGACGCGCATCTCTCCCACTTGCGCCGGAGTCGTACTGCTCCGGCCTGTACGGACATGCCGTACTCAGTTGCTGCTGACCTCCACCTGGTCCAGCTCCAGATCCACCGGCGTTTCACGACCGAACATGGAGACGACGACGCGGACCTTGTTCTTGTCCGGTTCGATCTCCTCCACCGTGCCGGTAAAGCTGGCGAGGGGGCCTTCGGTGATGCGGACGGTGTCGCCCACATGGTACAGCACGACGATCTCGCGCTTTTCCATGCCCAGAGCGGCTACCTCGTCCTCGGTCAGGGGGATCGCCTTGTTGGCCTCGCCCACGAAGCCCGTGACGCCGCGGATGTTGCGGATCAGGTGCCACGTGTCGTCGGTCATGACCATTTTGATGAGAACATAGCCGGGAAAGACCTTGCGCTGGATCTCCTTGGCAACGCCGGACTCGGTGATCTCCGTGACCGTCTCCATAGGGATCTCGATCTGGAGCACCATGTCCTCCATGCCGCGGTTCACCACGGACTTTTCGATGGCGGCCTTCACCGCGTTCTCATAGCCGGAATAGGTATGGGCTACATACCACTTCGCGTTATCAGCCATGCCCGTTTCCTCAGGCGAACAGGCCGATCAGTGTGTTCACCGCCAGAACGCTGACTGCATCAAAGATCCAGATGCAGGCGCCCACCAGCAGGGAGCACAGAATCACGGTGCCCGTGTTCTTCATGGTGGTCTTGCCGTCAGGCCATACGACCTTCTTCAGCTCGCTTCTCATTTCGCGGAACCACTTGCCGTGGTCCTTCTTGACCTTCTTTTCTTCAGCCATAACGATTCTCCTTCCGGTTACTTCGTCTCAGTGTGGACGGTGTGCTTTCTGCAGAAGGGGCAATACTTGTTCAGCTCAAGCTTGTCAGGGGTATTCTTCTTGTTCTTCATCGTGTTGTAGTTTCTCTGCTTGCACTCATTGCATCTCAGGGTGATCTTCACGCGCATTAACGGCACCTCCTTATTAGATTCAGTCCGCGTCCGCGGACCCTTTGCCTCCCTGCCGGGTGGCTGTCCTCCTCCGCGCCCGAAGCGAAAAAGCGCGCAAAAAGAAAGCACCCACTCACAGGTAATGCCCAGTATAGCACGGTTTGCGGGGGAGGTCAACCTGTTTTTTTGGAAAAAATCCCGCTTTTTCGGGGACTTTTCGGCTTTTCCCGTTGCAGACAGCGGCATTTTTGTGTATGATAGTCCCACTGAACGGAAAGCGCAGGTGCATTTGCATGAAGATCATGGCCATCGACTACGGCGACGCCCACACCGGCATCGCCATTTCGGACTATACCGAGACGCTGGCGGGGCACTCCGAGGTGCTCCACAGCCGGAAGCAGGAGGAGGTGCTGGCGGGCATCCGCCGGCTCATCGCCGAGCACGGCGTGAAGCTGCTGGTGCTGGGCTATCCCCGGAACATGGACGGCTCCGAAGGCCCCCGGGCGGAGAAGTGCGCCGCCTTCGGGGAGCTGCTGCGGCAGGAGACGGGGCTGGAGGTGATCCTCTGGGACGAGCGGCGCACCACCATCGATGCCCACAACATCCTGCTCCAGAACGGGCAGAACGCCAAAAAGCGGAAAAAGACCGTGGACGCGGTGGCGGCGGCACTGATGCTGGAGGGCTATCTCACCCGGCGGAGACTGGAGGCGCAGAAATGAGCCGGGATGTCATCATCATCGGCGGCGGCGCCTCCGGCATGGCGGCGGCGCTGTCGGCGCTGGAGGATGCGGACAGCCGTGTGACGCTCATCGAGCGGCAGGCCCGGCTGGGTCGGAAGCTGCTGACCACCGGCAACGGGCGGTGCAATCTGTCCAACCGGCACGCCGGTCCCGCCCACTACCACGGGGAGGACACGGACTTCTGCCGGTACGCGCTGGAGACGTTCCCGGCGGAGGAGACGCTGGCCTGGTTCGGAGAGATGGGGCTGGAGACGGTGACGGAGGAGGACGGGCGGGTGTATCCCCGCTCCAACATGGCCAACTCCGTGCTGGATGTGCTGCGGTGCGCGCTGACGGCGCAGAGCCGGTTCACGCTGCTGGCGGGCGACCCTGCCGTGGGCGTGAAGCAGAAAAACGGCACGTTTGCCGTGAAGCTGGAGAGCGGCGCGGTGCTGACGGCGCAGGCGCTGATCCTGGCGGCGGGCGGCGCGGCGGGCAGCAAGGCGGGCGGTGTCATGGACGGCTACCGGCTGGCAAAGGAGCTGGGCCACCACCGGACGGCGCTGTATCCCGCACTGGTGCAGATCAAGACGGACCCGGCCTATCCCCGGTCGCTGAAGGGCGTCAAGGCCGAGGCCGCCGTCACGCTGGAGCGGGACGGCGCGGTGCTGGCCCGGGAGCGGGGCGAGATCCTGTTCACGGAGTACGGCGTCAGCGGCCCCGCCATTTTCCAGCTGTCCCGCCACGCCGCCGTGGGCGGCGAGGGCCTGACACTGGCGCTGGACCTGTGGCCGGAGAAGGATGAGGCGGCGGTGCGGGCCTGGCTGGCACGGCGGTGCGCCGTGGAGCGGGCGGAGATGCTGCCCTGTGAGCAGGTGTTCGTGGGCGCGGTGCACAACCGGCTGGGACAGATGCTGGTGAAGTACGCCGGCGTGGACCGGGCGGCGGACTGCCGCACCTGCGATGAGGCGGACATCGGGCGGCTGGCACGGGCCTGCAAGCGCTTCACGCTGCCGGTGACGGGCACCTGCGGCTTTGACCAGGCACAGGTGACGGCGGGCGGTCTGCGGACCGGGGAGTTTGACCCGGCCACCATGCAGAGCCGTCTCGTTCCGGGACTGTACGCCTGCGGCGAGGTGCTGGACATCGACGGCGACTGCGGCGGGTTCAATCTGCAGTGGGCCTGGAGCAGCGGACGGCTGGCCGGACAGCTGCGGTAAAAACAGCATACGAAGCGACCCCTATTTACGGCGAAAGGCGCCGTAAATAGGGGTTTTTGTCGTTTTCGGAGGGAAACGGGTTTCGACAGGAAGCGCCGGGGACGGGTGCTATAATCCTCCGCGAAAGGCAAGAGTTTTGCCGCATCAACGCAGGGCAGGAGGATGAAACATGGGCCGAAACAGGAAAACGGGACTGCGGCTGCTGGGCGGTCTGCTGGTGCTGGTGCTGTGCGCCGCACTGCTGCCGGCAGGGGCCGTGTATGCCGCCGGAGACACTTACGCCGTGGAGGAGGACAGCACCTACGCCGTAGGCAATGACACGCTGATGAGGCTGCGGCGTGCCGCGCCCCGGGGCGTACAGGACAACGTGACCATGCACCTGTTCGACTACGACGGCTCTCTGAACCGGTACGGCGGGCGGGTACTGACGTTCTGCAACAGTGCCGGGCAGAACTCCAAGGACGGCACGCTGCAAAAAAGCGACGACCGGCCGGTGATGGCCCCCACGCTGGAAAACGGCTGGCCCAAGGTGCTGGGCGTCAGCGGCCCCACGGCGGAGAACCGCAGCGGCAGCCTGCAATACCTCTTTGATCCGGGCATGGCGATCGCCGGTAAGGACGTCTACGCCGTGGGGCGCGGCGGCAGCACCGGCCTGTTCCAGCGGGACGGCGAGGGGTATCTCTACTACGACTCCCTGCAAAATGCCGCCAGCTACGACGCCGTCGACGGACGATTCCAATTGGGGAATTATCTGCTGCGCCCCAACTACACCACGTATGTGACCCCCAACGGCAAAACGGCGGAGCAGGACTACACCCAGGCGTTTAACGGCAACTTCTTCCCCTTCAACACGGTGGAGGGCGCGGAGGAGCTGCCCAAGGGCAACGCCCTGCCCACCTACCGGCTGCCGGACGGCGCGGTGGATCTGTGGTTCGGCATGACCATGGAATTTGACTTCTATATGCCCGCCGGCGGACAGATCGGCGGCGAGGATATGGTGTTCCAGTTTCTGGGCGACGACGACGTTTTTGTGTACATCGACGACGTGCTGGTGCTGGATATCGGCGGCACCCACGCCGCTAACAGCGGCTCCGTCAACTTCGCCACCGGCGCGGTGCGCCATCCTCAGGAGGATGTCATCGGCCCAGCGGGCGAGCAGTATACGGACACCACGCTGGCGGCGAAATTCGCCGCGGCCGGGGTGGGCGGTGCCTTCAACGGCAGCACCTTCAGTGATTACACCAAGCACACCCTGAAATTCTTCTATCTGGAGCGGGGCGGCTGCGTGTCCTACTGCTATCTGCGGTTCAATATGCCCACGCTGCCCAGCAACTCCCTGACAGTGGCCAAGGAGCTGTCCGGCGGCGGCGAGGCGCTGAACGGCTACCTCTCCGGCGCGCTGGATTACCGTTTCCGTGTGCTGCGCCCCGACGGAACACTGTATGTCCCGGCAGGCACAGCGTATCAGGTGCTGGAGGGCGCCTCCGCCGTGGGCAGCGGCACGGTAACGGACGGCGGATACTTCACCCTGAAGGCAGGGCAGATGGCGCAGTTTACGGACATGATGGCGCTGGGCGGCGGGCAATATGCCTATGTGGTGGAGGAGACGATGCCCTCCGGACTCACCGGCCAGTATGAGCAGGTGCAGTACACCGTGGGCAGCGGCACCGGCACCGCCGCCACCCCCTCCGTCTCCACGGACTTCACCGGCTACCGCACCGACATCCTCACCGCCGCCGAGACGCAGCTGGTAACGTACCGCAACGTGGTGGACACCCATGCGCTGGGCGAGCTGCGGGTGACAAAGCAGGTGGCGGAGGGCTCCGTCTGCCCCGACGGGCAGGTGTTCGACATCGCCGTATCGCTGGGCGGCAGCCCCGTTCCGGCAGGGACGCCCTACACGGTGAGCGGGCAGCGCCGGACGGTGGAGACGGCGGGTATTGTGCCGCTGGCCCATAGCGAGACAGCGGTGTTCACCGGTCTGCTGGCCGGCACAGCCTACGCGGTATCAGAGACACCGCCGGAGGGTTTCCGCGCCAGCTATGCCGCCTCCGTCACGGCGGAGGGGCAGACCGCACCCGCCGCAGCCGCCGGAGAAGTGCCGGTGGGCGGCAGCGTGGCGGTCACCGTGACCAACGCCACCTACGATTACGCCGTGGAGATCCCCCTGACCAAGACGCTGCTGGGCGGCGCGGCGGGACAGTCCGAGACATTCCGCTTCCTGCTGGAGGAGACGGACAGCCGGGGCGAGATGCTGCGGCAGCTTCCGGGGACGGCTATCTCTGTGACGGGCGACGCTCCCGGCGGCGGCCGGGTGGTGCTGGGCTTCACCTCCGGCGACACCGCGCCCCACTACTACCGCATCCGGGAGGCGGACGCCGACGGCTATTGGCAGGGCGGCGAGGTCTACCGCCTCACGGTACTGCCCAACGGCACGGCCGGCGCGGCGCGTATCACCGTCAACGGCAGCACATGGGACGATGCGGCGCTGGCCTTTGTAAACCGGACGCAGCAGACGCTGACCGTCAGCAAGACGGTGCGCGGCGAGCTGGGCGACCGGGCAAAGGCGTTTTCCTTTGCCGCGTCCATGACGCTGGACGGACAGAGCGTCCCGTTCCCGGAGGGGACGGGGTACGCCGTGGAGAACGGACGGGCGGTGTTCACCCTGCGCCACGGGGAGAGTCTGACGTTCACTGACCTGCCCTACGGCGCGGTGGTAACGGTGGAGGAGACGGACTGCGCGGGCTATACCGTCACCAACAGCAGCCGCGCCGGAAGCAGCGGCGCCATGGAGCTGAACGGCGACCGGGAGCTGCGATTCACCAACACCAAGCGGGCCGTGCCGGATATGGGCCTGTCCGGCCCGACGCTGCTGCCTGCGGGGCTGCTGGCCGCCGCCTGCGGCGGCCTGGCGCTGACCCGGCGGCGGAGACGGGGCCTGTAAAACTGTGCTGCACCGCGGAGAGCGGTTTTGGCAAAACACTTACATGCAAGGAGGACGATGTATGAAAAAAATCTTTTCCCTGATGCTGGCCGCGGTGCTGGCGCTGGGGCTGACCACTGCGGCGTGGGCCGCGGCGGAGGAGCCGGGAGATCCCACGGAGGGGGCATATACCGACGACGACCGGATCACCATCGAGAAGTGCTACCGGCTGGTGAACGACGGCACCGTCAGCCCCGCCGAGACGTTCCACTTCAGCCTGACGACGCTGGGCGTCACCGATTCCACGGAGACGCTGGACACCATGCCCCGCTTCACCGATGCCAACGGCACGCTCATCACCGGCTTTGACATCAGCTTTGCCGAGGGCGAGGCCACGGCTGCCGGAGCCGTCAAGTCCTACACCCTGATGCTGCCGGAATATGACACCGTGGGCATCTACACCTACGAGATCGCCGAGGTGGCGGATGACGATGCCCGCACGGCGGGCGTCACCTACAACACCCAGAAGCTGCTGCTGAAGGTGACGGTGATCCAGACGGAGGACGGCCGGATCCGCGTGGCCGCCGTGCATCTGGGGGATGAGAACGGCGACAAGGTGGGGCAGGTGGTGAACACCTACGCCGCCGGTACGCTGGACGTGACCAAGACCGTTGCCGGTCTTATGGGCGACAGGAACAAGCCCTTCCACTTCACCGCCACGCTGACCAGGCCGGCAGGGCTGGTGATGGGCAGCACCATCGGCTTTACCGTGGCGGGCGTGGAGCAGACCTTTACGCCGGTATGGGACAATAACGGCCGGTGCACCGTGAGCTTTGACCTGAAGCACGGGCAGACCGCGTCCCTGACCAACCTGCCCTACGGCATGACCTACACCGTGGCGGAGGACGACTACACCGACAGCGGCTATACCACCGCACAGACCGGCGACAGCGGCACCATCGGCGCGGGCAGCGTGACGGCGGCGTTCACCAACACCAAGGGCGGCAATGTGGATGCCGGTGTGCTGCTGGACAGCGCCCCCTACGCGCTGCTGCTGGTGATGGCCCTGTCCGGCGGCGCGGTGCTGCTGCTGCGGCGCACCCGCAGGAGCTGACGGCGCCATGAGCAGAAGGATACCGGCCGCAGCGGCGCTGCTGGCCCTGCTGGTGACGCTGTGCATCGTCCCGGCTATGGCGGCGGCTGCGGCAGAGCTGCCGGTGCGCGTGACGGTCAGCGGCGATGCGCCCTCCGCGCCGGAGACGTTCACCCTGACCCTGCGGGCGGCATCCGACGGCGCGCCTCTGCCGGCGGGCGCTGCGGACGGCGTGTATACCTGCACCGCGGCGGGCGGCGGCAGCATGACGCTGTGCATCCCCTGCGGGCAGGCGGGGAAGTACCGCTATACCCTGTGTCAGGAGCCGGGAAAGCTGGCCCGCGGGCAGTACGATGACCGGACGTATCACATCACCGTGACGGCGGCGGCAGACGGCCGGGTCACGGCGGCGGTGTACGGCGATGCGGCGCAGGAGGGCGACAAGTACGACGCCATCGAGTTCGCCAACAGCTACCGTTACCGCCACACGCCGGAGGAGCCGCCGCGTCCCTCCCCCAAGACGGGGGACAGCGGCCTGACGCTGCTGGCGGCACTGGCGCTGTCCAGCGGAGCGGGCCTTGTGGGACTTGGCAGTACGGCGGCGGTGGCTTCGCTGCTGCGGCGGAAGAAGGAGCCGTAAAAAAACGCACAAAAAAGGAGGAGACGCGCAGCGTCTCCTCCTTTTTTGTGCCGGACGCGCCGACAGCCGCACCATGGTGCGGCTGTCCGACGATTTGAGGATAGAAAGGAAAAGCAATTCATGTTACGAATTACTGTCTGTATCATACAGGGTGAGAGTTTTTTTGTAAAGCGACAAAATCTCATCTTTCCATTAGAAAATGTCATAGATACATAATCGGTGGTTTCCGCCGCAAAATAAGGGGGGTTGCCACAGCGGGGCGGACGGGGTATAATACCGCCATGAAGGAACGTCATGGGGAGGTGTGGGCATGGACACGAAAAAGCTGGCGGCGCTGGCGGCGGCGGTGCGGCTGGGCAGCTTCACCCGGGCGGCGGAGGAGCTGGGCTACACCCAGTCCGGCCTGACCCATATGATGAACAGTCTGGAAAAGGACGTGGGCTTTCCCGTGCTGGTGCGGAGCCGCACCGGCGTGCGCCTGACTCCGGCGGGACAGCGCATTTTCCCGCTGGTGCAGGAGTGCCTGCACGGCGCGGAGGCGCTGGAGCGGGAGATCCTGCTCATCAACACCCATCAGGAGGAGAGCGTCCGCGTGGCGGCCTACGACTCCATCGCGCGCCACTGGCTGCCGGAGGTGATCCAGCAGTTCCGCCGGGGGCACCCGGACGTGGGCGCGGATATCCAGATGGGCAGCGTGCAGGAGGTGTACCGCTGGGTGCAGGAGGGCCGGGTGGACATGTGCTTTGCCAGCCGGCAGGAGAGCGTGGCGCTGGACTGGACGCCCCTGCGGGACGACGAGCTGTTTGCCATCCTGCCGCCGGACTACGACAACGGCGGGCGGGACGTGTTCCCGGTGGCGGATTTCGCCGGGAAGGAGTTTCTGATGCCCTCCATGGGCTTCAATCTGGACATCATGCGGGTACTGAACCGTCACGGCGTGCTGCCGCTGATCCGCACCACGCAGGTGTCGGACAGCGTTATCATCTCCATGGTGGAGCACGGGCTGGGGGTCAGCATGCTGTCCCGGCTGGTGCTGCAGGGGCGGCAGGACGATGTGCAGGCGCTGCCGCTGGCGCCCCGGGCCGTCCGGGAACTGGGCATCGCCTCCCGGCCCCGGAGAGAACTGCGTCCTGCCGTGCGGCAGTTCATCGCCGAGGCCCGTGAAATGATCGAAAAAATGTGAGGATACTATGCTGGAATTTCAGGAACTGACTGTCAACGAGGGGGCGCGGCTGCGCCCATATTATGAGACGTGCGATTACCGCCTGTGCGAATACTCGCTGGGCGTGAAGCTCATGTGGCGGGGACACCTGCACCCGTGGTTCGCCGAGACGGCGGGCTGCCTCATCATCCGCAACTGCATCGAGGGGGAGTATGTGTTCGACTATCCCATTCTGGGGCCGGAGGGGGACGCGGAGGCGGCGCTCACCGCCATCGAGCAGTACTGCGGCGAGAAGGAGCTGCCGCTGGTGCTGTCCGTGGTGCCGGAGGACAAGGCGGCACAGCTGGTGCTGCGCTATCCCCGTGTCCGGGTCGTCAGCGAGCGGCCGTGGAAGGACTATCTCTACCGCACCGAGGAGCTGGCCCAGTTCGCCGGACGGCGGTACAGCGGACAGCGCAACCACATCAACAAGTTCCGCCGGGATTATCCGGACGCGGCGTTCGTGGCGCTTACCGATCCGGAGGATCCGCGGCTGGCGGCGTTCTGGCGGGACTACGAGGCGGAGTTCCACAAATCCGGGCCGCTGGCCAAGCAGGAGCTGGTTCTGGCGCAGGAGATGTTCTCCCTGCTGGGCACCGGCTGGTTCTGCGTCGGCGGCATGCTGGCGGAGGGACGGCTGGTAGCCGTCAGTCTGGCGGAGAAGTGCGGCGGTACGCTGGTGAACCACATCGAGAAGGCGCTGTATTCCCACGCCGGGGCGTATCCCGCCATCGTGCAGGCCTTCGCGGCCCACTTCGGCGCGGACTGCCAGTGGATCAACCGGGAGGACGACGCCCGCGACAAGGGGCTGCGCACCTCCAAGCTGCAGTACCTCCCGGCGGAGCTGGGCGGCAAGGTGCGGCTGGAGGTGGGCACGGAGCTGGATGCGCTGCGCCGTGTGCCCACGCTGAAAACGGAGCGGCTGACTCTGACGGCGCTGCGGCCCGGGGACAGGGCGGCGTACAACGCCCTGTGTCTGGACGACGACCGCAACCGCTGGTGGGGCTACGACTACCGTACCGGCCTGGGGGACGAGCCTCTGACGGAGGACTATTTCCTGGATGCGGCAAAGGCGGACTTCGCCGCCCGCCGCGCCGTGAATTTTGCCGTGCGGCTGAAGGGAAAGCTCATCGGCGAGGTGGTGTTGTACCGCCCGGACTTCCGGGGCGGCTTCGAGCAGGGCTGCCGCATCGCGCCGGACCGGGCCGGTCACGGCTACGGCACGGAGGCCTTTGCCGCGGCGGCGGACTGGGCGCTGTACCACCTGGGACTGAACCGGGTGGTGGCCAAGTGTTTCCGGGAGAACGAGGCGTCCCGCCGGATGCTGGCGTCCTGCATGCGGCCCAGCGGCGAGGATGAGACGTACTTCTATTTCGAGAAAATGGTATAAACCACGGCACCTCCGCGCACAATGAGCGCGGAGGTGCTTTTGCATGTATTATGAGACTTTGACCGACCTGCTGAACAACGATCCCGCCGCCTACGAATACTTTTACGCCCTGCCGCCGGAGATGCAGACCGCCCTCCAGCAGCACGGCGGCATCCGCTCCCTGTCGCAGTTGCGGCAGGCCGCTGCCGACGAACAGATCCAGCGCCGTCCCGGCGCGTTTTGAGCAGACATCCCCCGGCCCGCAGGCCGGGGGATGCTTCGTTACCGCTGATATTCAAATTCCAGGTCGTACATGCTGACGATGTCGCCGTCCTGGATGCCCATGTCCTCCAGCGTGTCGAACAGGCCGCTCTGGCGCAGCATCTTGTCGAAGTACATGCGGCTCTCGTAGTCGGAGAAGTTGATGTTGCCCATGAGCCGCTGGAGCCACGGACCCTCCACCAGCCAGGTGTTGTCCTCCCGCTCGATGTGCAGCGGCTCGGTGGTGTCGATGACCGGCGGCTTGGGGACGTACTCCGGCTCGTACACCGTTACCGGCGGCAGCTCATGGAGCCGCTGGCCGATGCGCTGCACCAGCTCCCGCGTGCCCTGATGGGTGGCGGCGGACATGGCGAAGAACTCGTAGCCCAGC
>URST01000053.1 GCA_900550585.1 uncultured Eubacteriales bacterium | reverse complement strand
AGATGTGTATAAGAGACAGGCATCAGCCGCCGCCCGCCTTGCCTTTTGAAAGGAGCAGCCATGTTCCACACCCAAACGAAAAACGGCGTCACGTTCCTCACCGCCGATACCCTGTCGGACGGCGGCGTGCTCCACGGCTTTTCCACCCGTCTCGGCGGCGTGTCCCCCGCCCCGTGGGACAGTCTGAATCTGGATGACCGCCGGGGCGACGATATCGCCAACGTGCAGGAGAACTTCCGCCGCCTGTGCGCCGCCCTGGACATGGATGTCCGCCGCGCCGTACTGAGCCGCCAGGTCCACCGGGACGATGTGCGCGTGGTGACGGCGGCGGACGCCGGCAAGGGGCTGTGGAAGCCCCAGGACTACGACAGCGCCGACGCGCTCGTCACCGATGTGCCCGGCCTGCCGCTGGTGGTGTTCTCCGCCGACTGCAATGTCATCCTGCTCCACGACCCGGTGCGCCGTGTGGTGGGCGCGGCCCACGCCGGCTGGCGGGGCACCGCCGCCGGTATCGCCGGCAGGACTGTCCGCGTCATGCGGGACACCTACGGCTGCGACCCGGCGGACATCCGGGCCGCTGTCGGCCCCGCCATCGGCCAGTGCTGCTTTGAAACGGACAGCGACGTGCCGGACGCCCTCCGGGCGGCGCTGGGCACGGAGACCGGGCCTTACATGGCGTGGAACGGCCGCAAATGGCACATCGACCTGAAGGCCGTCAATGCCCTGTGGCTGCAAAAGGCCGGCGTACAGCACATCGACATCTGCGCGGACTGCACCTGCTGCCGCACCGACCTGTACTGGAGCCACCGCAGGACCGGCCTGCAGCGGGGCGAGCAGGCGGCCCTCATTGCCCTGCGGGAGGTGACGCCATGACCCGCGTCCCCCACGCCGCGAACCGCGGCGCGCTGAAGCGGCTGCTGGCCTGTCTGCTGCTGGCGGCGCTGGCTGTCTCCGTCCCCGGCTGCACCAGCTGGGAGGAGACGGACGACCCGCTGGGAGAGCTGTCCCAGTTTTACAGCAAGGAAAACGAGGCCCCGGAGCCGGAGCCGCTGACCACCTTCACCCTGCCCTACTTCGCCAACGAGAGCCTGGACCCCATCACCGCCGGTGAAACGGTGCAGGCGGCGGTGGGCGCACTGCTGTATGAAAAGCTTTTCCAGCTGGACGAGCACTTTGCTCTCCAGCCCGTGCTGGCCCAGAGCTGCACCTACGACGCGGCGGAGCGCACCTATACCCTGACGCTGCGCGGCGGCGTCACCTTCTCCGACGGCTCGCCCCTCACCGCCCGTGATGTGTCGGCCTCGCTGGAGCGGGCGCGGCAGTCCCAGCGCTACGCCGCCCGGCTGGCGGAGGTATCCTCCATCCGGGTGCAGGGCGACACGGTGCTCATCGCCATGAGCACCGACCTCGCCACGCTGGCATGGCGGCTGGACATCCCCATCGTCAAGGCCGGCACGGAGGACCGCACCGCCCCGGTGGGCACCGGCCCCTATGTGTTCGGCAAGTCCGACAGCGGCGCGCATCTGGAGCGGAACACCAACTGGTGGCAGGAAAAGTCCCTGCCGCTGCAGCGCATCGAGCTGCAGCACTGCAAGGACCGGGACACCATGCTCTACGCCTTCTCCTCCCGGGAGCTGCAGCTGCTGCCGCTGGATCTCACCGCCACCGGCGCCTCCGGCGTATCCGGCAGCGGCGACTATACCGACGCCCCCACCACGGTCATGCAGTTCCTGGGCTTCAACACCCGCCGCGCCCCCTTTGACGACGCCGCCCTGCGGCAGGCCGTCAGCACCGCCGTGGACCGGCCGGGGCTGGTGGACTCCTGCCTGCTGGGCCACGGCAGCGCCGCCCAGCTCCCCGTCTCCCCCGCCAGCGACTGGTATCCCGCCGCGCTGGAGACGGCTTACAGCGCTGTTTCTCTCTACCAGCTGACGCAGAGCACCGATGACGCCGGTGAAGATACCGCGCTCACCGGCGCGGACACAGCCGGCCGGTATGCCGGTACGGCGGTGACGCTGCTGGTCAATGAGGAGAACTCCTTCAAGACCGCCGCCGCCTGGGAGATCGCCGATTCTCTCAGCCGCGCCGGTCTGACCGTCACGGTGGAGGCCGTTCCCTGGGAGACGTATCTCCAGCGCCTGCAGGACGGCAGCTTCGACCTGTACTACGGCGAGTGCCGCCTCACGGCGGACTGGGATGTTCTGGAGCTTGTCGGCACGGAGGGCAGCCTGAACTACGGCGGCTTTTCCGACGAAAAGACGGACACCCTGCTGGCCGCCTGCCGCACGGCGGACGAGAGCCGGCGCAGCGCCGCGCTGACCTCCCTGTGGGAGGATCTGCTGGCCAAGACGCCTATCGCTCCCCTGTGCTTCAAGTCCGATTCCGTGGTGACCACCACCGGTCTGGTGGAGGGGCTGTCGGCCACGGAGACAGACCCCTTTTTCTCGCTGGCGCAGTGGACCGTCCATCTGGACGACCCCGCCAAGACCAAGTGACGATGCAATTTCCATATTTTCCGGTTTAATTTCCGGTTTTTCTTCCGGATCTGCTTCATGGAGGAATGCATCATGCAATAAAAACCAGCCTCTGCCGGCCATCGGCAGAGGCTGGTTTTTTGGTCATCATGCGCAGGCTGTCATTGAGACGGCTGCCGCAGGAACAGCACGCCCAGCGTGCCGGGGCCGCAGTGGGAGGACACGGTGCAGCCGGCCTGGGTGACGAACACCTCTTTGAAAGGCGCCAGCTCCCGCACCAGCTCCGTCAGCTGCCGCAGAGTCTCCTCCGGCACCTCGCCGGAGTGGGTGATGAAGGCCCAGTCCTCCACCACCGCCTTGTCCGCCAGCCGCTCGGCAATATACTGGCGGTACACCTTTTCCATGGTGCCGCGGTACTTTTTGCAGACCGTCAGCTTTCCCTCCCGCATCTCAAGGCAGGGCTTCAGCTTCAGCACGTTGGCGCCCAGCGCCGCCACACCGCTGCACCGGCCGCCCTTCCACATATACTCCAGCGTGTCCAGCACGAAGCTGGTGTCGCTGTGGGGTGCCAGACGGCGCAGCGCTGCGGCGATGTCCGCCGCCGCCATGCCGCCGTCCCGGAGCTTGGCGCCCTGCAGCGCCAACAGACCGCCGCCGGTGGAGAGCTGGCGGCTGTCCACCACATGGATCTGCCCCTGCTCCGCCAGCTCCTGCGCCGCCAGCACCGCGTTCTGGCAGGTGCAGGACAACTCTGAGCTGATGTCGATGTGGACGATGTCGCAGCCCTCCGCCAGGATCGGGGCAAAGAACGCCTTGAACTCCTCCGGGCTGACCGCCGCGGTCTTGGGCAGGGTGCCGTTCCGGCGGTAGTCGGCGTACAGGTCCGACGAGGTGTAGTGCCCATCATCGGGAAAGACCCGCTCCCCGCTCTGGATGGTCAGGGGCACGGTGCGGATATGAAAGCGCTCCAGCAGCTGGGGCGTCAGGTCGCAGGTGCTGTCGTAGGTGATGCAGACAGGTCTGGGCATGGGGGTATTCCTCCTATTTTTCCTATGATGCTGACAGTATACCGGGGAAACCTCAACGCAGGCTCAAAAAATTCTCGATTTTTCGCGGCAGGTGTGATAAAATCCGAGAAAAACGCAGGGAGGGATGGATATGTTCCGCATTCTGGTGGCGGAGGACGACGACAGCGCCCGGTTTCTGATGTGTGAGGTGCTGCGGCGGGCCGGGTACGAGCCGTGCCCCGCCCGGGACGGCGTGGAGGCGCTGGAGGTGATGGAGCACTACCAGTGCGATCTGGCGGTGGTGGACATCACCATGCCCCGGATGGATGGCATCACCTTCACCCAGACGCTGCGGGAGGGGAACTGTGACCTGCCGGTGCTGATGGTGACGGCCCGCGTGACCCAGGAGGACAAGCGCCGGGGCTTCCGGGCCGGGACGGACGACTACATGGTCAAGCCCGTGGACGAGGAGGAGATGCTCTGGCGCATCGAGGCCCTGCTGCGACGGTACTGCAGCCGGGCGGACCGGCGGCTGACCGTGGGCGCCACGGTACTGGACCGCGGCTCCCTGCAGGTCATTTCCCCGCAGGGCACATGGCAGCTCACCGCCAAGGAGTTTCTGCTGCTGTACAAGCTGTTGTCCTACCCCCGGACGCTGTTCACCAAACGGCAGCTCATCGACGACATATGGGATCTGGACAGCGATGTGGACGAGCACACCGTGGAGGTCTATATCTCCCGGCTGCGGGAGAAGTTCCGGGATGACCCGGACTTCGAGCTGCGGACCATCCGGGGATTCGGCTATATGGGGATGCCCCGGGAGGACGAGCATGGCCAGAAATAAGGCAAAAAAAGAAAACCCGCCTGTCCGGCTGCTGGGCACCATGTTTCTGCTGGTGCTGGGGCTGGTGGCGGTGTATGTGGCGCTGGCGCTGGGCATCTTCACGCTGGTGCAGCGGCTGGTACATCTGGAGGACACCAGCTATACGCTGCTGTGGCCCATCCTTATCCTGTCGGTCAGCGCCATTCTGGGCGTGGTGCTGGCCGTATTCATTTTCCGGGGGTATCTGGCGCCGCTGTCCCGGCTGATGCAGGCCACGCAGTCGGTGGCGGCGGGGGATTACGCCGTGCGGGTGGAGATGCGGGGCGCCCGGGGCGAGGTGGCGGAGTACATCCGCAGCTTCAATAAAATGGCGGAGGAGCTGTCCAGCGTGGCGCTGCTGCGGATGGACTTTGTGAACACCTTTTCCCACGAATTCAAAACGCCGCTCATCTCCATCCGGGGCTTTGCCAAGCTGCTGCAGAACGACGACCTGACACCGGAGCAGCGGCAGAGCTATACGGACACCGTGGTGCAGCAGTCTGAGCGGCTGGCCGCCATGAGCACCCATATTCTGGAGCTGGCGCAGTACGAAAACACCGAGATCGTGTCCGGCAAGACGCTGTACAGCCTGGACGAGCAGCTGCGCCGGTGCGTCCGCCAGCAGGAAAAGGGCTGGCTGCAAAAGGGTCTGACCGTGGAGGGGGATCTGGACCCGGTGGACTATTACGGCAACGAGGAGCTGGTGGAGCACATCTGGTCCAACCTCCTGTCCAACGCCATCCGGTTCACCCCCGCCGGCGGGCAGATCACCGTGGTGCTGCGACAGGGCGAGGGGGAGATCACCGTCTCCGTCTCCGACACGGGCATCGGCATGGACGAGGAGACGCAGCGGCACATTTTCGACAAGTTCTACCGGGCCGCGCCGTATCCGGATGACCGGGGCAACGGTCTGGGCCTGTCCATCGTGCGGCGGGTGGTAAAGCTGTGCGGCGGACAGGTGGCGGTGTTCTCCCGGCCCGGGAACGGCTCCACCTTCACGGTGACGCTGCCCGCGGCGCAGGCGTGACAGCGGCATATAAAAAGGCGCGGACGGCATAACCGTCCGCGCCTTTTTATGCAGTTATCTGTCCGGACTTACTTTGCGTACTCCTCCGCCAGCTCCTTGGTAATGCGCAGGTACGTCTCGATGTCCTCCACCGTGTGGCAGTGCAGCGGGGAGACGCGGATGGCGCCGGTCAGGCCCACCGCCTCCACGATACGCTTGGAGTACACGCTGCTGTTCACCCGCTCGAACACGGTGACGCCGCGCTTCTGGTACTCCTCCACGCATTTGGTCATGTCGATGCCGTCGATGCCCATGGCCACGATCAGGTCGCGGTTGGTCAGGTCCTCGGTGTCCACATAGACGTGTACGCCGGGGATATGGCGCAGGCCGGCGGCCTTGTCCGTGCCCTCCAGCATGGTGTACAGCAGGGCGCGCTCCTGCAGGTGGATATGCTCCATACCGGTGAGGAACAGCCTGCGGCGATCCTCCTCCTTGGTAAAGTGGCTGCCCAGCCAGCACACATAATCCACCACGGCGCTCATGGCCGCAAAGTTGCCCGGCGTGGGGGAACCCAGCTCCCAGATCTCCTCCGGACGCTGCAGCACCTTACGGTGGGGCAGCTTTGCCACGCGGTCGGAGACGTAGCCATAGCCCATGCCGCGGGTGCCGAAGAACTTGTAGGGCGCAAAGTTCACGCCGTCGAAGCCCAGCTTCTCCACGTCCATGGGAGCGTGGGGCGCGTGCTGCACCGCATCGGTGACGATGTAGATGTCGGGATTGATCTCACGGGCGGCGCGGACGATGCCCTCCATGTCCATAATGGTGCCGGTGATGTTGGAGGCATACATGATGCTCAGCAGGCAGGTGTCCTTGTCCACCACGCGGCGGATCTCCTCCACGTCGATGCCGCCGGTGCTGGGGTTGGCCTGGGCCACGCGGAACTCCTTGCCGGTCTTCTGGCAGTAGTACTTCACGGCGTCAAAGGCGGAGGGGTGCTCCAGCACGGAGGTGACGGCGTTGGTGCCGGGGCAGTTCTCCATGATGGCGCCCACCATCTGGAACATGCACTGGGAGGCGGTCATTTCCGTCAGCAGCGCGCCGCCGGAGGCGCCGAAGATCACATGCATCACGTCATCGATGCCCCGCAGCTGGATGCGCTTGAGCTCCTTGGAGCGGGCGTGGACACGCTCAGGGCAGTCGGGGAAGGCCTGGTATTTGGCCTGCTCCTCCACGGACGCCTTCAGGCGCAGGGAGCCGCCGGAGTTTTCGAAAAACAGGCGCGTGCCAAACTCGGGGTCGGCATCCACATAGCAGAAACGCTCCTTGATCTCCGCAGACAGCGCGGGATCGAACAGCAGACCATGCTCATAGTTTTCCATAGAAATCTCCTTTTTCATTCTATCTGTACAGATTTGCTCTTACTTGGCGGCCTGGGGCTTGTCAAAGCGGCGGCCCACGCCGGTGATGGTGCTGAGGGTGAACAGGATGATCAGCATGATGCTCTGGAAGTTGTAGGGGATGAAATCCAGGAAGGAGAAGGACTCACCCACCACACCGCTGGCGATGGCCAGGCTCACCGCGTTCAGGCACACGGGGTTGTAGGGGACCAGGCCGGCGAAGCCGGTGCTGATGCCGTCCATCAGGTTGGAGCCGCGGGTGCGCTCGATGTTGTGGACCTCCAGCAGCTTGCGGACCAGCGGGCCGACGAACAGGATGGTGATGGACGCCGCGCCGATGGCCACGCTGCCCACGAAGCAGATCAGGATGGTGACCAGCTCCGCCTGGCGCGGGGTCTTGCTGGCGTTGTGCAGCTTGCCCAGCATGATGTCGAACACACCGCTGCGGGTGAGCATCTCCAGCAGGGCGAACATGAAGAAGCTGAAGCAGATGACGTTCAGCATACCGGTGAGGCCGGCGCCGATGGGGCCGGAGGCGTCCACCAGCTTGGCAGGCTCGATAAAGCCGAACACCAGGCACAGGACGAAGCCCACCAGGTCGCAGACGATCAGGGTGCCGATGAGGTTCCAGCCCTTGAGCATCAGGATGATCATGATGACGGGGATCACCAGCATGATCAGGGTCTTTGCGTAGGAAGCATCCACCAGCTCCGGCAGCGTTACCGCCTCGGAGGTGCGGAAGCCGATGACCACGAACAGAACGGCGGACACCACACCGGCGATGAGGGAGTAAGGAAGGCGGGTGCGCACCACGTCGCGGACCTCAGCGCCCTGGGTCAGGGCAGATGCAATGGTGGTATCGGAAATGGGGGCCAGGTTATCGCCGAAGATGGCGCCGCTGACGATGGCGCCCACCACAACAGCGGGGTTGGCACCCACGGTGGTGGCCACGGGCAGCAGCACCGGCAGCACAGCCACGATGGCGCCGTTGGAGGTGCCGCAGGCCGTGGAGATCAGGGCGCAGATGATGAAGCCCACCAGCGGGAGGAAGCCGGCGCTGAGGCCCAGCTCCGTCACCAGCCAGGTCAGGCCCTGGATGAGGCCGCTCTGGCGCAGCTCCTGAGACAGGATGCCGGCCAGCAGGAAGGCAAAAATAATGACGCACAGGGTATCGTTCTTCAGGCCGTTGACCACAGCCTGCTCGAACTCCTTCTTATCCTTGGCCAGCAGGAAGGACACGCACAGTCCGGCGAAGCCGGCCATGCAGAACAGGACCAAAGAAACCTTCTGCAGGGCCGCAATAGTGATCATCAGGGCCATGAACACCAGCAGCGGCAGGCATGCGCCGAAGGTGCCGCCGTAGAACTGCATCTTCTTTTGATTTTCCATTTCTCATCTTCTCCTTTTTTGTATGATCCCCACCGGAGAGCCGAGGGGGTAACGGCTGCGGCAGGTTTGTTCACATCTTATTCACAGAGAGGAGAAAGTCAATAGCTTTTCCCATATTTTTGTTGTTGCTATTGCAATTTCTACAAAACATACAGTATAATGTTGTTGCCGCAACAATATATATTGCAGTCATTATGACAGAAGGGGGCCTATCCCATGAGCACCAGCCTGCAGCAGCGCATCCAGAATGCCGACCTGACCCGCACCGAAAAGCGCATCGCCGACTATTTTCTCAGCCACAGCGGCGCACTGTATTTCATGACCGCCAAGGACATCGCGCAGGAGATGGATGTCTCCGACACGTCCATCATACGGCTGTGCCGCACCCTGGGCTACCGGGGCTTCCGGGAGCTGCAGGAGAGCCTGCGGACGGAGCTGGCGCAGGTCATCGAGCACGGCAGCTATGTCATCCCCCAGCAGAATATCCCCAACAAGCTGGAGCAGTACCAGAACTGCAGCACCTTCCAGTGGCTGCAGATGGCGCTGGAAAGCCTGCAGGAGACGTACCGGAAGAACGAGCCGGAAAAGTTCATGCGCATCGCCCAGCTCCTTTTGCAGAGCGAGCATGTGTTCATATCCGGCTTTCGCGGCTTCTCCGGGCCTGCCCGCTACATGGGCGTCCTGCTGTCCCAGTACACCGATCATGTGTCGTATTTCTGCGAGGCGGACACCCGCTGCGTGGAGGGGCTGATCGACTACGGCCCGCAGGACTGCGTGGTGATCTTCGGCGCGGAGCGCTACTCCCGGATGTCCTGCGTGCTGGCACAGATGGCCCGGGACGCCCGCTGCCGCCTGGTCGCCATCACCGACAAGCTCACCGCGCCCATTGCCGCGGGGGCGGACATCGTGCTGCTGGCGGATTTTTCCAGTCCCACGGCCATCAATTCCTACCTCGGGGTAAATTTCCTCATTGAGGCCATCGCCTTCGAGGTGAGCCGCATTCTGGGCATCTACCCGCAGAAGCGGCTCTCCCGCATCGACCACTATCTCTCGGAGCTGCACCTGTACTGATCCTTGGACAGGCGGGAGCCTCTGCTGATCCGGCAGAGGCTCCCGTCTGCTGTTTCCGCGTCTGCATGACAGGGCATCTCATACTTTGGGCTGATTTACACATTTCGGAGGCTCTGGTAAAATGTAGGATACAGTGAAACCAAGTGTGCATAGTCCAAAGGAGGGCCCATGAAGAAACGAGTTCTGAGTCTGGTCATGGCGTTTGTGCTCTGCCTGTCGATGCTGCCTACGGCGGCGCTGGCGGAGGAGGTGCGGGCGGCCGCAAGCAAAGACGCAGGCAGAGAAGCTGTCTATACCGTGGATGGGGACGCCGCCGCGCCGGAGGGCGGGATCGCTCCGCTGCGCGCCGAGAAGAATGTGGTGAGTGTCACCATCAACGGCGAAACGACGGAATACAGCGATATTATCGAAGCGTTTGAGGAAACGGTGAATTTCAAAAACGTCAACGCCACTTTTAAGCTGCTGGACAATGTGGAGCTGCCGAATGATGAGAGCGGCTTTCCGGGAAGGATCGGCTTCCGAAGCAGCGGTACCTCCACGCTGGATCTGAACGGGTACACCATCACCCACGCCGACACCGGCTACGCGGACTTCAATACAGTGTCTATCCTTGACGTGGGGGGCGGAACGCTCACCATCACGGGCAAGGGCACGATCCACGGAATGTATAATACCGCCGCGGTCACCGTGCGCGGCGGCACGCTTACCATCGACGATGGCATCACGGTCAAGGGCGAGTTTGCCTACGGCGGAAAGGAATTCTATGGCAGCCCCGTCGCCGACAAAACCTGCGCCATCGCGGCGAAGGGCGGCACGCTGATCATCAAGGACGACACCTTCACCGCCACCAGCGGTGTGGCGCTGGAATACACCAAGGGGACGGTCCGGCTCTATGGCGGGAGCTTTAACGGCATGAACATCGCGACCAGAGATTACTTCGGTGCGATCAACGAAGGGGTAACGGTCGTCGATCTGCTGGCGCCGGGCTATACCTATCAGCACACCGACGGTTCCTCTCTGGAGGACTATTATGTCCAGAGCGTTTCGGATGTAAAGGTCGTCAAGGGCCTCACGCCCGTGCCCTATGTGGATGAGAATGGGGCCGGAGCCACGGCGACGGAGTACATCCAGATGGAGCCGGACACCACTGAATGGAACGGCGGGCTCTATGTGGTCAGAGGCAATGTGACCATCGATGACGACGTGACCGTTACCGGGACTATGCCCGGCATCATCCTCTGCGACCGCGCAAGCCTGACGGTGAACGGCGGCATTACTCTCCCCGATGGGAGCGCCGAACCGCTGACCATCTACGGACAGAGCGGCGGCACCGGAAAAATGGCCGTCACCAACAATAGCGGCGCCGCCTTTTCCTGTGGAAATCTGTCCGTGCTCCGGCTGCTGAGCGGCACGCTGACGGCAGCGGGCAAGGACGCGGCATTTTCCAACGTGACCACATGGAATCAGCAGAACGGCAACGACGAGATCAAGTGCATCGCCACCGGCAGCGACCCGGAGGTTTGGGCGGACGGGCAGAATGTGCCCTCCGTGACCCTCTCCCGCTGCACGGAGCACCAGTGGGGCTATGCGCAGCATGCAAGTGCGGAGCAGCACCTGAAAACCTGCAAGCTGTGCGGCTATAACCCCAACGGCGCAGGTGTCTATGCGAACTGCGAGTATGACACCTATTTCGGTCAGGACGAGAGCGGGCACAAACAGGCCTGTGTCTGCCACCGGACCGCGCCCGGCGCGGCGCTGACCGCGCACACCCCCACCTACTCCCCCAACGCGGACGGCGCGACCCACACCTACCGCTGCACCGACTGCGGCTTTGTCAGCGGTAAGACGGAGGGACATCGCTATACGGACGGTGTATGCAGCGTCTGCGGCTACGACTGCCCGCATGAGAGCGTCGACGCAGAGATCGGCTCGGAGACCGAGGGCGTGTGCAGAGTCTGCGGCAAGCGGATCTATGTGGCGCGGCTGGTGGTGAACGAGGGAACAAGCTACAAGACCGTTGAATACACCGAAACCGTGCGGGAGGCACTGGAACGCTATGAAAACGGGGGTCCCATCGTAACGCTGCTGTGCGACGTGGATATGGGCACGGGGGCGCTTGTGGTGACCTCCGATGTGACCGGCAAGCTGCTGGATCTGAACGGGCACACGCTGTCCGGCAGCGGCGACACCGTGTTTCAGATCTATAAGGAATACGGCTTTACCGTCAGGGACGGTACCATCGAGAACACCGGCAGCGGCGACGCCATTCAGCTGATACGCGTCAAGGCCGGCATATGGGGCTATTCTGACGGCAATCTGACACTGGAGAACGTAAACGCCACTGCCGCCACCGGCTGGGCGGTGAAGGCGGCGTATAAGGAAAACGACACGGAGGGCGAGGTCAATCCCGGCAACGGAGAGCTGTATATCAGGAGCGGCACATACAAGGGCGGCCTGAACGGCGGCGCGCTGCGTACGATACAGATCAGCGGCGGCACGTTCATCGCCAATCCGGACACCCACAGCATCATGAACCCCGGCCCGGTCACCGGCCCATCCGCTTTGCAGAAGTATCTGGCACCGGAGCACACCTACGCCGACGCAGGCGGCAATGCCATCAACTATTTTGCCTCGGGGAACCATACCCTCGGGGACAAGAAGAACTCGCTGGGCTATCGCATGGATATCTGGCTGAACGCGGACACGGTGACCATCACGGAGCACACCTCCCACGTCATCGACCGGGAGAGCGGCAAGTGCACCATCTGCGGCGCGCCCTGCCCCCATGTGGAGTTGAATGAAGCCGGCTTCTGCACGGCCTGCGGCGGCCGGGTGATGTTCTGCGAGGTGGAGGGTACGCTGTATCCGACCATCTACAAAGCACTGGAGGCGGTGACGAACCGGACGGATAATCCCGTCATCAAGCTGCTGGATAATTATACGAGCCACGTGACCAATATTGGCACGGGCAGCGGCTGCACGCTGGATCTCAACGGCTTCCAGATATCGACCTCGCAGGTGATCATTTATAAGGATCACGTCCTGACCATCATCGACAGTTCTGAGAAGAAGACCGGCAGCATGGGCGCGCTGTGGGTAGACGGCGGTCATGTTACCATACAGGACGGCAGCTATGCCGAGCTCATCGCTTCGTATGCAGACAGCATCAAGATCACCGGCGAGGGCACGGTGAAGGTCAGGAAGATCCGCATGCTGGGCGATTACAGCGGCTCGAACAAGAAGGTAGTGGCCGACCTGCTGGAGCCGGGCTATGCGGTCTATCTGGTGGATGAGACTACAGGGACGAAAGAGCTGGTGAACGGCTACTACAACCTGTACAATAACGGTAATTTGCAGCAGTATCTGCCCGGCCCGTACAAGGAGAGCAACAACCATTTGAAGGACGGTCAATACTACACGGTGGCGGCCCACGACCACGACTTTGCCGACAGCACCCAGACCACCTGCGCCTGCGGCAAGACCTGTACCCACGACAGCGTGGATGCAGGCGGCAAGTGCGCCGGATGCGGCATGACTTTCACGGCGAAGGTGACAGACGGTGATGGCAATACCGTCTATTACGCCGACGGCGCCTACGACAACGGCAATTCCCGCTCCGGGCTGGACTTCGCGTTGGAGGCCGCTTCCAGCGGCAGCACCGTCACGGTGCTGGGCGGCAGCTCGGTCACGGGCTATCTGGACGGCGGCAAGGCGCTGACGCTGAACCTGAACGGGAAGAACGTCAGACACCTGTACGTGGGGCGGAGCAGCGGCGTGAACAGCCTGGCCGTCACAGGGGCGGGCGATATCGACAGCCTTTATGTACACAAGGACAACGTCGCAGACCTCACCGGCTG
This sequence comes from uncultured Eubacteriales bacterium, assembly GCA_900550585.1. Classification (GTDB taxonomy): domain Bacteria; phylum Bacillota; class Clostridia; order Oscillospirales; family Oscillospiraceae; genus Vescimonas. The sequence goes on along the minus strand of URST01000053.1, from coordinate 2,683 downwards.
GGCGGGTAAAATGGAGCTGCTCTACGTGTACGACGGCGGCAAGGCCACGCTGGCCGGCGGTACCTTTGACAAGGTCACTCTCGGCGGCAATACCGCCGGTTCCCTGCTGGCATCCGGCTATGCCTTCCAATACGGGGACGGCAGCTATGTGCCGTATGATGCCGCGGAGGATCTGACAAAGACCGTCTCCGTCGTTACCTGCGGCTATGAGGGCTGGTACGGCAGCGACAGCAGCGCCGTCTGCCCCTACTGCGGTCAGACAGGCGCGATACAGGTGCCGGTGACGGTGGACGGCACGGCGCAGGATGGGTTCTATCTGACGCTGCAGGCGGCCATCGGTGAGAAAAACCGCGACACCGCCAAGGCCATCACCCTGCTGCGGAACATCTCCGGCGGCTGCACCATTGACAGTGATGTGTCCCTCGACACGAAGGGTTTCCGCATTGATGGCACACTGACCGTGAAGAACGCCACAGTGAGCTTCTCCGGCAGGGGAAGCACCGTCACCGCCGTCACCATGTCCGGCAGCGAGGCAAAATTCGAGCTTATCGAGAGAAGATCTGTCCTCCCCGAGATCGGTACGCTGACCATCACGGACGGCGCGGACTGGCGCAGCATCCTGCCCACCAGATCCGACCGCCACGGCTACAAGCTGCGCAAGGTCGGCGGCGGGTATGAGTGGAAGGACAGCGACACCGCCGACGCGGACGTTTCCTCCATGACCAATGTGTGCATCGCACGTCTGCCTATTCCCGACCCTACCTTGCGCATCAAGGTCAACGGAAGGGACACCATTGGAGCGGAGATCAACACGCCGGTGCAGCTTGTGGCAAACTGTGGAACAGGGGCAGCGCCCACCGTGACCTTCTATCTGCAGAAAAATGGCAGTGAGACCATCGTCCGGCTGACCGATGCGACCGCCAGCGGCGTGAGCTATGTCAGCACCTATGCGTTCCCCGAGGACGGCAGATACACGGTCTGGTTTGAAGCCACCCGGGACGGCTATACCGCCCGGAGCAGCAAAAGCACCCTGAATATCTCCAAGCCCCACATCCCGACGGAGGTCATCACCATGCCGCAGGCAAAGACCGATCTGGTCTACAACGGCACGGAGCAGGAGCTGCTCACCCCGGGTGTTTTGGATCCGAAGTACGGCACCTTCCTGTACGGCGCGCTGAGTGATTATTCCACAGCGATCCCCAAGGCCAGGAATGCGGGCACCTATCTTTTCGGGTGCAAGATCCTATGCAGCGACAACTATGCCGGCGTCGAGCATTTCCCCCTTATGGAGATCACCATCGCAAAGCGGATGCTGACCGTCCAGGATGTGGTGATCACGCCCAAGACCTACGACGGCACGGATGAGGCGGTATGCGGCGCCGTGACCTTCGGAAACGCGCTGGACCACGAAACGCCGGGCTATCATGTCTCCGGCGTCTACAGCGACAGCAGCGCGGGCGGCGGCAAGACCATCCAGATCACCGTGGAGCTGCGGGGCAATGCTCACCAAAACTATGTGCTCGACAACGGTGGCAGCGGTGCGAGCAGCATCACGTTCCTGAAAACCGGACTGTCCATCGCCAAAGCCGCCGCGCCCGCCGCAGCAGCCGGTGCGCTGACCATCCTCAACAATGTGGACGGGACATATACCTTCGATCTCTCCGACCTGCTGCCCGCCGCGCCCAAGGGCGAGTACGGCACCGTTACTTACGGCAATCCCCAGACGGATCTGGGTGTCGGTACCTTCGTCACCCGCGTCAACAGCGAGACCGGCGCGATGACGCTGGAGGTCTCCAATAGAAGCGGCGGTACGGAGGGCCCCATCGGCACCATCACCGTTGATGTCACAACGGACAACTACGAGACGATCCCCCTGACGGTCAATGTCAGCGCGCAGAACCGGCCGGTTCCCGCACCCGACGGCGCGGTGACGGCATCTGGCATCACCTACGGCCAGACGCTGGACGAGAGCGTCCTCACCGGCACGATGAAGGCGGGTGATACAACGGTTCCCGGCACCTTCACATGGCAGTATCCCAACGCCGTCCTGAACGCGGGCACACGCTATGACGCCGCATGGACGTTCACCCCGGACGATACGGCGAAGTACGCTGAGGCCACTGGCACGGCAAAGGTCGAGGTCGACAAGGCCGTGCAGTACGGTGAGATCCGCATGGACGGCTACACCTACGGCGAGACGCCCGGCACGCCGTCCCTGATCAGGCAGACCGGCGACCCGAACGCCCCCGTGACCTACTATTATGCCGGCGTTGGCAGCGGTGCGGTGCAGGAGTGGGACATCAGCGCCCCGCCCCGGCTGAACGCCGGTACCTACCTGATGTTTGCACGGATCGGCGCGACAGCGAACTACTACGAATATAACGTCGTGTACTGCGAATTCGTGGTGGCGCAGGCCACACCGGACTACACCGTTCCCTCCGATCTGCAGGCGGCCTACGGCCAGACGCTGGCGGCCGTGACGCTGCCTGACGGCTGGAGCTGGATGGACAGCACCCTCTCCGTGGGCAATGTCTCCTTCTCCCCCAACACCTTCAAGGCGCGGTTCACCCCCGCCGACGCCGATAACTACGCGGCGGTGCAGAATATCGACGTTCCCGTGACGGTGTACAAGGCGGAGGGGGGCAGTCTCAAGACGGAGACGCTGACGCAGGCGTATGCCAAT
>URST01000052.1 GCA_900550585.1 uncultured Eubacteriales bacterium | reverse complement strand
CCAGCCGCATCGCCTTCGCCGTGGCCAGCTCCATGGAGTCCCGCATCATTCTGGATACTCCCGGCGCGGAAAAGCTGGTGGGTAAGGGTGACATGCTTTACTCCCCGCTGGGAGACAGCAAGCCCACCCGCGTACAGGGCTGCTTCATCACGCCGGAGGAGATCGAGCGGGTGGTGGCCTTTGTCAAGGACGCCGCCGGCGAGGCCCACTACGACCAGGATGTCATCGAGAAGATCCAGCAGGCGGTGGACGCCAAGGCCGACAAGGGCAAGTCCGCCCCGGCCGATACCGCCGCCGACGGCGAGGACGGCGACGAGCTGCTGCCCGCCGCCGTGGAGGTGGTGCTGGAGACGGGGCAGGCCTCCGTATCCATGCTCCAGCGCCGCCTGAAGCTGGGCTATTCCCGGGCCGCCCGTCTGGTGGACCAGATGGAGGAACGGGGGTACGTCGGCCCGTTTGAGGGCTCCAAGCCCCGCCAGCTCCTCATCACACGGGAGAAGTGGCAGGAGCTGCAGATGGCCAAGGGCATCGCGCCGCAGGAGGCGCCGCCCGCCCCGGACCGCTACGGCTCCATCCACGATGTGTTCGAGAGCCACGACGCCCTGGATTGACCGCACAGCAGACGCAAAAACACCCGCAGTCCCAAAGACTGCGGGTGTTTTCTGCGTTTTTTTACAGCCCGTCGGGCTTGTTGGCGCCGAAGCCCTCGCCCAGTATCTCATAGGCGTCGCACACGATGATGAACGCATCGGGGTCGGCGTGCTTCACGATGGACTTGATGCTGACGATCTGCGCGCGGCTGAAGGCGCATAGGATCACGTTCTTGGGCCTGCCGCTGAAGCCGCCCCGTCCCTCCAGCAGCGTGACGCCCCGATCCAGCTCCAGCAGCTTGGCGGTGATGGCCTCGTACTGCTCGGAGATGATGTAGGCCATTTTCGCGCCGTTGCCGCCGTAGACCACCCGGTCCATCACCTTGGAGATGATGAACAGTGCCACCATGGCGTACAGCGCCTGGGTCAGGTCGCGGAACACCGCGGCGTAGGAGACGACCACGATGGCGTCGATGGACAGGCACAGCGTGCCGATGGACAGCCCCGGAAATTTCAGCTTCAGCAGCCGGGCCGCCAGCTCGGTGCCGCCGGTGGTGGCGCTGTACCGCAGCATCAGGCCGCAGCCGAAGCCCACGATGACGCCGCCGTAGATGGCCGCCAGCATAGGCTCCATGGGCTTGAACGTGTGCAGCCCGGCCAGCAGGTCGATCATGCCGGAGCTGACCAGCGTGGCATACAGCGTGGCGTACAGCCACTGGCGCCCCACCTTTTTCCAGCTCAGGATGAACAGCGGCAGGTTCAGCACCACGATCATCGTACCGATAGGCGCCTGCGGGATGAAAAAGTTGATGATCTGGGCCACACCGGTGAAGCCGCCCACGCTCAGGTGGTTGGGGTCAAAGCACCAGTTGAAGCCCACGGCGTACAGCGCGCAGGACAGGGTGATCATGGCGTACTGCCCCACGATCCCCTTCAGTTTCTGATCCATAAACAATGTCCTTCCTTACATAGTATCCTCAAACCAAAAAATGTATATACAGTATACTATGCAAAACGCTGTTTGTCTACTGCGGTTATTCCTCCACCACCGGCGGAACGAACCGCTCGATGGCAGCGCGGAGCTTGGGGTGCCGGATAACGAAGTGGATGGCGGGGGATCGCTCCTTGGATACCATGGCCCACTGCCCCTCGTGGATGCAGATCTGCAGGTTCCGGAAGGCCCCGCCGCCGGTAAACTCCAGCTCATAGCGGGGATGCCCGGCGGCGAACGCCTCCGTCTGGGCCAGATGCGCCAGATATGCCTCGTAGGTGTAGGGCACGTCCTTTCCGTAGAACAGGCCCGACAGCGGCAGGGAGGGGGGAAACTGGGCGAAGGCATGCTCCGTCAGCCGGGGCAGCTCCTGATGCACCGTGTCCGTCAGCAGGATCGTCTCCAGCTGCTCCCGCCGGGTCCGGGCGTAGGCGCAGATGCGCTGCCGGTCCTCTGCGGGCAGGCCCTGCTTTTCCAGCAGCGCCGCCAGATAGTCCGGCTCCATGGTGCACAGCGGCGGGGTGTACAGGATGTGCCGCCGCCGTCCCGGCGTGTGGCTGTCCGCCAGCAGGAAGGCGTTGAGCCGCGCGGCCCCGTCCTCCCGGTAGATGTCCATCAGCGGGCTGGCGTTCTCCAGCATGGCCTCAGCCCGCCGGCGGCAGTAGGCCACCTCGCTTTTCACCTTCGTCAGGTCGTACCGGCCCTCGCTGTGGTGCCCGGCCACCGCCTCGCCGGTGAGGGCCACCGTCCCGGCGGAGCGCATGAAGTGCAGGAACACGCCGTTCTGCGGAGTCTTGAAATAGTACGGCTCGATCTGCCCGGTCATGTACATGGGGATGAAGCTCTCCAGCCCCAGCATCATCTCCGACATGGAGCGGTCGATGTTGTGGATGATCCGGAGGGTCAGCCCCTTTTTCAGCATCATAGCCATGCCGAACATCCACTTTTTCGGGAACTCCGGTTCCTGGGCCATCTGCTCCATAGGCATGTCGCTGTACAGGATCACCGGCTCCATGGAGCGGGACAGCACCGCCGCCTTCATGAAGTCCAGCTCGCTCTCCATCATCTGCTGCAGGCCGAAATAGCTGCGGGACGTGGGCAGCTGGAACGGTGCCGTGGGTACCTTCAGCTCGTCGAACCGGATGGAGCGGATGTATTCGTTCAGGTCGAACTCGTCCAGCTTTGCCAGAAAGTGGCGGACGCCGTCCTGCCGGGGGGCGTGGCTGCCCAGCAGCCAGTCCTGCACCCGCTGACAGTACACGGCCCGGTCGGCCAGCGCGTCGGCCCCGCAGCCCAGCAGCTCCCCGGCGATCTCCCGGTGCTGCACGTCGTCCAGCTCCTGGGACACATAGGCGGCCACCGCCTGGGCGAACCGCTCCGGCTCCGCCGGCTGCCGCGCCCCGCTGCGGAACCGGAAAATGGTGGACGGGTCGTAGTTGGCGTACCGGCACAGCCGGCTGACGCTGACCTCCATCACCTCCACCAGCGTGTTGAAGTTCTCCCGCAGGTGGGTGCGCCGGTCGTCGGCGTACTCCTCGCAGGCCAGGAACCCTGCCCGCACCTCCGGTTCCGTCAGGCCGGGGACGCCCTTCTCCTCCGCCAATGCCGCCAGCGCCCGGCACAGGCCGTCCATGGCGGCGGAATCCCGCCCCGGCGTCCGCTCTCCCGACCGGTAGCGGCTCAGGGACGGCGCGGTGATCCCCGCCCGGGCGCACAGCTCGCTGGCCCGGCAGTCCGTCTGCTCCATCCACGCTTGCAGTTGCTGACAAAAACGCATAACGCACCTCCTGTGTGTAGCTGCCGCCATTATACGCCGGAAAATTTGTTTCCGCAACTGGCAGTTGGCAATGCTGGCAACTCTGTTGCGCCCACCGCCGCATCTGGTAGAATAAGGGAAAACATCCACAGGGAGGTACTGCCTATGAAAAAGACCGACTGCACCCACCGGGGCCTGCTGGGCCTGCTGCTGGCGCTGTGCATGACCCTGCTGCTCCTGACCCCAGCGCTGGCCGGCGTCACGGATGTCACCGGCGGCAGCCATACGACGGTCAAGACCACCGTCCGCAACAACTACACGGATACATACGAGGAAAAGACATTCGACCTGCAGAAGGGCTACAACAGCTTTGATGACGCGGCAGGCTATTTCAGCGCCGACAGCGGCAGCTTGACCGTAAATTTCCGCGGCCTGTCCACCCCGGTGGAGATCTCCTATTACACCGTGGATAACGACACCGTGGTCATGACCGTCGCCAACTACGACGACCTGCCCGACGGCACCTACACCTGCCCGGAGCAGGAGGACAAGACCATGATGAAAACCACCTACGATGGATCCGCCTTGGACTACCCTGACACCATCTATGATCCCGGCACCATTCTCGGCACCGGCAGTCCCGGCAAGGTCACCATCAACGAGATCCGCACCGACTACTACACCCGCTGCCACATCTGGCGGGGCTACACCCTGACTGTCACCGGCAACGGCACCGGCTCCGGTAACGGCAGCGGTTCCGGCAGTGGCAGCGGAAGCGGTTCGGGCGGCACCTCCGGTACTGGCCTGAGCGGCTCCACCGGCGGCTACAACTCGCCCAAGACCTTTGACGCGGGACTGACGCTGTACGCCGCCTCCGCGGTACTGTCCGCCGCCGGCCTCACGACCCTGCGCCGCAGAAAGCGGTAAAACCACACGGACATCCTTGCACTCGGCAGGGGGGAATAAAAGCAGCGCATCCGCGAAAGCGGATGCGCTGCTTTTGTGCGTCTTACTTGTGGTGGAACAGGTGGAAGTGGTGATGGTGCTTGCCCTCCGGTTCCTCCGGCTTGGGGTCGAATCCGTTCTGCCAGTTGGAGAACAGGAAATAGAACAGATAGATCACCGAGCTGATGGCCCATGTGAGGGGATACGCCCAGTAGACGTAGACGATCTCGTGCCGCCACTGCATCATCATCGTGATGTAGAAGATGCGGAACACGCACCACACGCCCAGCATGATGGTCATGGGCACGAAGGCCTTTCCGGCGCCCCGGCACACGCTGGCGATGGCGTGGGAGAAGGCCAGCAGACAGTAGAACAAACAGATGGTGCGTGTCTCCAGCACGCCCAGCTCGATGACCTCCGGCGTGCGGGAGAACAGGGACACCAGCCACGGCGCCCCCAGATAGGTGGCCACGCCGATGATCTCCGCAATGACGGCTGCCGCCGCGATGCCGAAAATAGCGCCCTTTCTAGCACGGGGCTTCATGCCCGCGCCCAGATTCTGCCCCACATAGGTGGTGATGGCCATGGTGAAGCTGGTGACGGGCAGGAAGGCGAAGCCCTCGATCTTGGAGTACGCGCCGTAGGCGGCGGTGGCCATCTTGCCGAAGGAGTTGATGTTGGTCTGCACCACCACGTTGGCAAGGCCGATGACGGAATTCTGAATACCGGCGGGCAGACCGTAGCGCAGGATCTCCCGCAGCAGCGGGCCGTCGATCCGCAGGGCGGACAGCTTCAGCTGGTAGATGGTACCCTTCTTGGCAAGGTGCATGACGCACAGCACGGCGCTGAGCGCCTGGGAGATGATGGTGGCCAGTGCCGCCGACCACACGCCCCAGCGGAACACCGCCACAAACAGCAGGTCCAGCGCCACGTTGGTCAGGGACGAGACGATCAGGAAATACAGCGGGCGCTTGCTGTCGCCCAGCGCGTTCATAATGCCTGTAAAGGTGTTGTACATCACGCCCGCGCCCACACCGGCGAAATAGCACCGGAAGTAGCCGATGGCGTCGGGCAGCACCTCCGGGTCGGTGTCCATCCACCGCAGCAGGGTGGGGGTGAACAAAACGCCGATGACGGTGAGGATCAGGCTGCTGATCAGTCCCAGCAGCACGGCGGTGTGGACGGCGCGGGACACCTTGTCATAATCCCCTGCGCCGAAGTAACGGGAGATGGCCACGCCCACGCCGCTGGCGGCTCCCGCGAAGAAGCTGACCAGCAGGAAGATCAGGGGGCCGGAGGCGCTGACGGCGGCCAGCGCGTTGTCGCCAAGGAAGTTGCTGACGATCAGGGAGTCGGCGGTGTTGTACAGCTGCTGGAACAGCTGGCTCAGGAAAATGGGAACGGCGAAGCCGGCGATGAGCCGCCAGGGCACGCCGTGGGTCATATCCTTTGTGGTGGCAGCGGCCATGTACGATGCACTCCTTCCTTCGGTGTATGCCCGGCGCTGTGCCGGGAAAGCATGTTGACAAATGGCCCCGACAGCTCAAGAGCGGTCGGGGTTTTCGGTAAAGATGCCTGATGCCATGCGGCTTTCACCGCATGGCATCGTTCAGGCTTTTCTGGCGCAGTGGGAGGGATTCGAACCCTCGTGCCGCTTTTGACGACAACACGATTTCCAGTCGTGCTCGTTATGACCTCTTCGATACCACTGCAAATATTCAGTTCTGCGACGAACAGCACTGACTATTATAACAAAAAAAGCGGCCTTGTCAAGATGGAATTGCCGGAAAACGGCGCTTTTTTTACACAGAGCGGCGGCGGAGAGAGAACAGCTCCCTCCGCCGCCGCGCGTGCGATACCTCAGTGCAGCATGGACGTGACAGTGACCAGCGCCGAGTCCAGAGCGTTACCCATCCGCTGCATGGCCTTGCCGACAGCGGTTTTTCTGGCCTTCGGGTAGGGATGCGCCGCCATGTCCACAGCCGCGCCGGCCACCATGCCGACGCATACGCCCCGCAGAAATGCGGTCATGTTCATTTTGCATCACTCCTTTTTCCGTACAGTGGCAGTATCTCCCGCCCGCGCAAAAAAACACGCGGTGTTTCTTGCCAAATCCCCCTGCGCCGCGTTATAATATTATTTAATGTATTTTTCACAACGCAAAGGAGGACGCTTTCATGTCCGTTACAGTTCTGCAGCAGCGCATACGCGAGAAGAAAACGCCGCTGGCCCTGGGCCTGCGGCCTGAGCTGGACAAGCTCAGCCCTAAGATCCTGAAAAACTTTACCGATATGTTCGGCCCCGGCAGCATGGCCGAGGCGGAAGCCCTGCGCTACCACGGCACGGCCCTGCTGGACGCGGCGGCGGAGAAGCTGCCCGCCGTCATGCTCCACGGCGCCAGCTACCTGCGCTACGGCATGATGGGCGCGGATGTGCTGGCCAATTTGGTCAGCGCCGCCCACGCCAAGGGGCTGTACGTCATTCTGGGCATGGGCGCGGAGGAACCCGCCCTGTGGCAGGGCTACGGTGCCGACGCCATCACCGTGGACCCCTACATGGGCAGCGACTGCTGCGACGCCGGGGAGCAGGCGGTGTTCGCGCTGGTGCGCACCTGCAACCGCAGCGGCGGCGAGGTGCAGAACCTCATGGCCGGCGACCGCCCGCTGTATCTGGCGGTGGCGGAGCAGATGGCCCGCCGGGGCGCGTCCCTGGTGGTGGGCAGCGGGTACAGCCTGGATATCCGGGATGTGCGCCGCCTGTGCCCCAAGTCCTTCCTGCTGCTGCCGGAATGCGATGGCGAGAACGCCGTCCCCGCCTTTGACGAGTACGGTCACGGCGCCATGACCGTGGATTTCGGTCTGCAGTTCGCTCCGGACGCGGCGGAGGCCATCGACAGCGCCGCCCGGGAGATGAAGCAGTGGGTGGCGGTGGTATGACGAAGATCTATCTCATCCGCCACGCCGAGGCGGAGGGCAACCTGTACCGCATTGCCCACGGCTGGCACAACGGCCTCATCACCAACGACCGGGGCTACCGGCAGATCGACGCCCTGCGCCGCCGCTTTCAGGATGTGGACATCGATGCCGTGTACGCCAGCGATCTCTACCGCACACAGACCACCGCCCGGGCCATCTGGCTGCCCAAGTCCCTGCCGCTCCATCTGGAGCCGGCCTTCCGGGAGGTCCACATGGGCGTGTGGGAGGATCATCCCTGGCACGAGCTGAACAAGGCATATCCGGAGGAGATGTACCATTTCAACCGCCGGGTGGATCTGTGGCGCGTGGAGGGCGGTGAAACGGCCCAGCAGGTGCTGGACCGCTATATCCCCGCACTGCACCGCGTCGGCGCTGCCCATGACGGCGGTACCGTGGCTGTGTTTTCCCACGGTGCGGCCCTGCGCATCGTACTGGGCACGCTGCAGGGCGTCCCGCTCTCCGGCATCGGCGATACGCCCCACGGCGACAACACGGCCGTATCCCTGCTGACATGGGATAACGGCGTGCTGCGGGTGGAGTACCGCGACGACAACAGCCACCTGACGGCGGAGGGCCTGTCCACCTTTGCACGCCAGAGCTGGTGGCGCAGCGCCGACATGGTGGACCCCGGCGAGGACTACGTCCCCCTGCCGGAGGAGCTGCGTGACCAGTTCCATGTCCCTGCCGGCGGCGAGGCCGTGGGCATCCGCTGCGGCGGAACGTTCATCGGCGCGCTGCAGCTCCTGCCGGAGGAGGAGCCGGGCGTGGGCCGCCTGGGCTGGTACTGGCTGGACCCCGCGTACCGCGGCACCGGCCACGGCATCGCCCCCATGGGCCGCGTACTGCTGTACTGGCGCCATCGCGGTGCGGAATACCTGCGCCTGCGCTGCGGCGACAGGGGGCTGCGCCGTTTCTTCGCCCGTCTGGGCTTCTATCCGCTGGAGGGCGATGTGATGGAAAAGGACATCCGCGTCCAGCTGCCGCCCATCCCGGCGGAATACCGTCCCTGAAAGGAGCAGCCCCATGACAAGAGGCGAAATATTCCTGCCCGTCAGCCGTGACGACATGATCGACCGCGGCTGGTACTACTACGATTTTTTGGTGGTCACCGCTGACGGCTACATCGACCACCCCAGCTTCGGCTCCACCCTCATCGCCCGCCTGCTGGAGGCGGAGGGCTATCGCGTGGCCATTCTGGCCCAGCCGGACTGGCATACGGCGGAGGCGTTCCGCGCCATGGGCAAGCCCCGGTACGGCGTGCTCATCGGCGGCGGCAATCTGGATTCCATGGTGGCCCACTACACGGTGGCCAAGCGCCGCCGCACACGGGATCTGTACAGTCCCGGCGGCGAGATGGGACACCGCCCTGACCGACCCACCATCGTCTATACCAACCGGGCGCGGGAGGCGTTCCCTGATACACCCATCGTCATCGGCGGACTGGAGGCGTCCCTGCGCCGCTTCGCCCACTACGACTACTGGGACGACCGGGTGCGCCGCAGCATCCTCTTCGACGCGCCCGCCGACCTGCTGGTCTACGGCATGGGGGAGAGCGCCACGGCGGAGATCGCCCGCCGCCTTGCGAAAAAGACCCCGGTGCAGGATATCACCGATGTGCCCGGCACCGCTTACATCACCGCCGACGACAGCGGTTGCCGCTTCCATAAGGCGCCCTGCCCCTCCTACGAGGAGGTCTGCGCCGACAAGGAGGCCTACGCCCGCGCCACGAAGATCGAATACGACGAGCATGACCCCATCCGGGGCTGCGCCGTGCTCCAGCCCTGCGAGGGCCGCCTGCTGGTGGTGAATCCCCCGGCCCGCCCCCTGCGCCGGGAGGAGCTGGACCGCCTGTATGCCCTGCCCTATACGCGGGAGGTACACCCCATGTACACCGCGGGCATCCCCGCCATTGAGGAGGTGCGGTTCTCCATCACCCACAACCGGGGCTGCTTCGGCGGCTGCAATTTCTGCGCACTGGCCTTCCACCAGGGCCGCATGGTCACCAGCCGGTCCATCGACTCCGTGGTGGAGGAGGCGCAGCTGCTGGCGGAGGACCCCCGGTTCAAGGGCTACATCCACGATGTAGGCGGCCCCAGCGCCAACTTCCGCCACACCAGCTGCCAGAAGCAGAAGAAGTGCGGCATGTGCAGGAACCGCAGCTGCCTGGCGCCGGAGCCCTGCCCCAATCTGGACGCCGATCACTCCGAGTACACGGAGCTGCTGCAGAGGCTGCGGCAGCTTCCCAAGATCAAGAAGGTGTTCGTCCGCTCCGGCATCCGCTACGACTATATGTTGCAGGACAAGAACAAGGACTTCTTCAAGGAGCTGGTGCAGTACCACATCTCCGGCCAGCTGAAGGTGGCGCCGGAGCACTGTGTCAGCTCGGTGCTGGACTACATGGGCAAGCCCCATTTCGACGTGTTCCTCAAATTCTGGCGGCAGTACAAAAAGCTCAACGAGCAGGACGGCACCGAGCAGTATCTGGTGCCCTACCTGATGTCCAGCCATCCCGGCTGCACCCTCAGCGACGCGGTGAAGCTGGCGGAGTTCCTTCACAGGAACGGCCGCACCCCCGAGCAGGTGCAGGATTTCTACCCCACCCCCGGCACCCTCTCCACCTGCATGTACTACACCGGCATCGACCCCCGCGACATGTCCCCTGTCTATGTGGCCCGTGACCCGAAGGATAAGGCCATGCAGCGGGCGCTGCTCCAGTGGTCCCGCCCGGAAAAGCGGGCGCTGGTGGTGGAGGCGCTGGAGGAGACGGGCCGCACCGACCTCATCGGCTACGGGAAGGAGTGCCTGCTGCGCCCCCGGAAGGGCGAGCCCTACGGCCAGCCGCCGGCCGCGCCGGAAAAGCCGGAGCGTCCCGCCCGCCGCCCCCGGAAGGAGACCGCGGGCAACCGGGGCCGCCGCGGTACACCCACGGCGCGACAGCCGGCGCAGAAGGGGAAAATGTCCCCGCGCAAGAAAGAAGCGTTTGCCAAAAAAAGGAAAAAATGACCCGCCGGGAGCCTGCGGTATCCGCAGGCTCCCGCTGTTTTTGGACATTTTCCGGTGCTTGTCCCGTTTTCGGTGAAAAAAGAGGAAGTGTTTGGACAGACTTGCCGAAAAAATACTTGTGTTATAGGTAAGATTTCATTATAATAGAGCACGTAGCGTCAAGATGCTGACCCGAAGTGTAAAGATTCCGCTAAGGAATCACGCCGCGCCGGGAGGGCACCGTGCCGCTGGTGCCGTAAAAAACGACGCAGCGGCACAAAATCCCGATCGTATGTGAAGGTGATAAAAGGATGGAAAAAAAGAAGAAAACAAGGTTCATCGTGGGGTGGCTGCTGATCACGGCGGCTCTGCTGGCCGGTTCTCTGCTGGTTCCCGGACACGGGAAGTCGGAGTCGGTGCAGGAGGCCATGCGTGATGCGGTGCTCCACGGGACGAACCGCGTCAGCCTGTTCGGGCTGAAGGACGTGAATCCCGCGTACATCTCCTCGCTGGTGGTGGTGGGCGTCATTTTGCTGGCGGCGCTGCTGCTGCGGCTGTTCGTCATTCCCCGCTTCAAGATGGTTCCCGGCAAGCTGCAAATGGTTGTCGAGACGGTGGTGGGGATGTTTGACGGACTGGCCAAGAGCAACAGCCCCCACCGCAACGGCTTTTTGGGTGCGTATGTGTTCGGCGCCGGTGTGTACATCTTCATCGGCACGCTGTTCGAGCTGTTTGGCTTCCAGACGGTGACAACGGCGGGACACTCCATCGCGCTGCCGGCGCCGCTGTCCGACGTGAACGCCGCCATCTCACTGGGCTGCCTGTCCTACGGCGTCATTCTGGTGGGCGGCATCGTGGCCAACGGCGCCAAGGGCGCGGGACAGGCCCTGAAGGACTTCTCGCTGCCTCTGTCCATGAGCTTCCGTCTGTTCGGCGCGCTGCTCAGCGGTCTGCTGGTGACGGAGCTGGTCTACTACTATATCAATATGAGCTTTGTGCTGCCGGTGATCATCGCCGTGCTGTTCACCATGCTCCACGCGCTGATCCAGGCGTATGTGCTGACCATGCTGACCTCCATGTTCTACGGCGAGGTCACGGAGAAGCACCCGCCCAAGCCCAAGAAAGCCAAAAAAATCAAAGCAAAAGCTGTCAATACTGTAAATAACTGATGGAGGAACGAGAGATCATGAAAAAGACCAATAAGAAGGCTGTTGCCCTGCTGCTGTGCCTGGTGATGGCACTGACCGCTATGCTGACCGTTACCGCTTTTGCAGAAACCGAGCCTGTGGACGGCGCCGCCGCCGTCACCCAGACGGAGGAGGCCTCCGCCGACACCGTCACCAGCTCCAAGGCCACCGCCTCCGCCATCGCCATCGGCATCGCCGCCGCAGCCGGCGCCATCGGCATGGGCATGGCTATCGCCAAGTCCGTGGAGGGCATCTCCCGCCAGCCGGAGGCCGAGGGCAAGATCCGCACCACCATGATGCTGGGTCTGGTGTTCCTGGAAACGGTCGTTATCTACGCGCTGCTTACGGTCATCCTCATCATCTTTGTGCTGTAAGGAACGGAGAGAGTCACTATGAATAATATCCCACTGAATATTGATTGGCAGCAGATCCTGCTGCATCTGTTCAACTTCTCCATTCTGGTGGGCGGTCTGTACCTGTTGCTGTTCAAGCCGGTGAAGAACTTCATGGATAAACGCACCAAGCACTATCAGGACATGGAGTCCGCCGCCGTGGAGCGGGAAAAGACCACTGCCGAGATGGAGGCGGCCATGCAGCAGCGCCAGGCCGTGCTGGACGCGGAGCTGGACGAAAAGCGCGCCGCCGCCGCCAAGGAGGCGGAGGCCTACGCCCAGCAGCAGCGTGACGCCGCCCGTGAGCAGGCGGACAAGATCGTGGCCGCCGCCCGGGAGAACGCGGAGAATGACCGCAAGAAGATCGTGGCCGAGGCCAACCGCGAGGCCGTGTCCATCGCGGAGGCCGCCATGGAGAAGCTGCTGGCGAAGGAGACTTCCCACGCCTATGACGCGTTTGTAAACGCAGCCGAGGGGGAGGAGAAGCATGAGCACGAATGATCCCCGCCTGACCGCCAGACTGCTGAGCGCCTGCCCGCCCGATGACGCGCAGCGCGCCAGACTGGAGGAAGTGCTGGCGAAGAAATACGGCCGGCCGGTGGAGCTTTCGTGGCAGGAGGATAAGACCGCGTCCGGCGGCTTCCGCATCGAGATCGGCTCCGAGGTCATCGACTGGACGGCGGAGGGCCGCCTGGGCCAGCTGAAGGAGCGCCTTGCCGCCCTGAAGGCCGGCGGCCAGTCCGTGATCCCTCTGATCCGCGACACCGTCCGGGACTGGGTGCCCGAGGTCTGCGCCCGCGAGGTGGGCAGCGTCCTGTCCGTGGCGGACGGCATCGCCTATGTGGGCGGCCTGGACGACGCGGCCTACGGCGAGATCCTGCTCTTTGAGGGCGGCATCCGCGGCATGGTGCAGGAGCTGCGGGGCCACCGCATCGGCTGCATCCTGTTCGGCCGTGTGGAGGAGGTCAGCGAGGGCAGCGCCGTGTACCGCACCGGCAAAACTGCCGGTATCGGCGTATCCGACGCCATGATCGGCCGCGTGGTGGACGCGCTGGGCGCGCCTATCGACGACTGCGGCGACATTCCCGCCGACGATTACCGCATGATCGAAAGCCCGGCTCCCGGCATCATCGACCGCCAGCCGGTGAACACCCCCATGCAGACGGGCATCCTATCCATCGACTCCATGTTCCCCATCGGCCGGGGCCAGCGTGAGCTGATCATCGGCGACCGCCAGACCGGCAAAACGTCCATCGCCATCGACACCATCCTGAACCAGAAGGGCAAGGACATGGTGTGCATCTATGTGGCCATCGGCCAGAAGGCCAGCTCCGTGGCGCAGATCGCGGAGATGCTGCGCAAGCACGATGCCATGTCCTACACCATCATCGTCTGCGCCAGCGCCGGCGAGTCCGCCTCCATGCAGTACATCGCGCCCTATGCCGGCGCGTCCATCGGCGAGTATTTCATGAACAAGGGCCGCGACGTGCTCATCGTCTACGACGATCTTTCCAAGCACGCCATCGCCTACCGCGCCCTGAGCCTGCTGCTGGGACGTTCTCCCGGCCGTGAGGCCTACCCCGGCGACGTGTTCTATCTGCACTCCCGCCTGCTGGAGCGCGCCGCCCGTCTCAGCGACGAGCGCGGCGGCGGCAGCATGACCGCCCTGCCCATCGTGGAGACCCAGGCCGGCGACGTGTCCGCCTACATCCCCACCAACATCATCTCCATCACCGACGGTCAGATCTTCCTGGAGAGCAGCCTGTTCTTCTCCGGTCACCGTCCCGCCGTGAACGTGGGCCTTTCCGTGTCCCGCGTGGGCGGCGCGGCCCAGACCAAGGCCATGAAGAAGGCTGTGGGCACCCTGCGCCTTGACCTGGCCCAGTACCGCGAGATGGAGGTCTTTACCCAGTTCTCCAGCGATCTGGACGAGGACACCAAGAACCAGCTGGCCTACGGCCAGAGCCTGATGTACATCCTGCGTCAGGGCCGGTGCAGTCCTCTGAGCCAGGCCCAGCAGATCGTCACGCTGGTGACGGCCATGGCCCGCATCTATCAGCAGGTGCCGGTGGCCCAGGTCTGCCAGCTCCGGGACTTCATCCTGGGCGAGTTCGCCGCCGGCCGGTCCCAGCTCATGCAGGAGCTGGAGCAGGGCGCGGCCCTGACCGACGAGGTGCGCGGCCAGATCGTGGACTTTGCAAAGACCGCGCTGGAGAAGTTCCGGCGCGCAGGCGGGCGGTGAGGCCATGGCCAGCACAAGTGAGATCCGCCGCCGCATCGGAAGCGTCCGGCAGACCCAGAAGATCACCCACGCCATGTACCTCATCTCGCAGGCCAAGCTGCGCAAGGCCAAGCAGGACCTGAGCAATACCCGTCCCTACTTCGACGCCCTGCAGGCGGAGATCGGCCGCGTGTTCAATGCCGACAGCAGCATCGAAAGCCGCTATCTGATGCCGGTGGACCCCAGCGCCAGGCCTCTGCCCGGTGTGGCCGCCTGCCTGCTGATCACGGCGGACAAGGGCCTGGCCGGCGCCTACAACCAGAACGCCATCCGTCAGGCCCAGCAGTTCCTGTCCGCCAGCGAGGGCGCGGTGCTGTATGTGGTGGGCGAGTATGGCCGCCGCTGGTTCAGCCAGCGTGGCATCCCCATCGAAAAGAGCTTTCTCTATACCGCCCAGAACCCCACGCTGCAGCGCGCCCGCCAGATCAGCGAGCTGCTGCTGGAGCGGTACGATGCCGGCGAGATCAACGCCGTGCATGTCATCTACACGGACATGAAAAACGGACTGGAGGCCACGGTGCGTCAGGCGCAGCTGCTGCCCCTGCACCGGGAGCGGTTCTCCGCCGCGGCGGCGCACGCCGCCGATGGCCCCGTGTTCGAGTTCGTCCCCGGTCCCGCCGCCGTGCTGGACAACGCGGTGCGCAGCTGCCTCACCGGCTTCATTTACAGCGCGCTGGTGGACAGCTTCTGCAGTGAGCAGTCCGCCCGCATGACCGCCATGAACGCAGCGGATCAGAACGCGGAGGAGCTGCTGAAGGATCTGTCCGTGCAGTACAACCGGGCGCGTCAGGCCGCCATCACCCAGGAGATCACCGAGGTCTCCGCCGGTGAGCGCGCCCAGCGCAGCAAGAAAGAAAAGGAGGGCTGACCTCAATGAAACAAGGAACCATCACGGGCATTTCCGGCCCCGTGATCGACGTATGCTTCCCGGAGGGGAGCCTGCCCGCCATCAATGAGGCGCTGACCGTGGAGGCAAACGGCACGCGCTATACCATGGAGGTGGAGCAGCATCTGGAAAACAAGACGGTGCGCTGCGTCATGATGGCCGGCAGCGACGGCCTCAGCCGGGGCCTGACCGTCACCGCCACCGGCCACGGCATTGCCGTGCCCGTGGGCGAAGCCACGCTGGGCCGCATGTTCAACGTGCTGGGCGACCCCATCGACGGTGAGGCGCCTGTCAGCGCCGACGCGCCCCGCTGGGAGATCCACCGCCCCGCCCCCTCGTTTGCCGAGCAGATGCCCGCCGCCGACATTCTGGAAACGGGCATCAAGGTCATCGACCTTATCGAGCCGTACCCCAAGGGCGGCAAGATCGGCCTATTCGGCGGCGCTGGCGTGGGCAAGACCGTGCTGATTCAGGAGCTGATCCACAATGTGGCCATGGAGCACGGCGGCTATTCCATCTTCACCGGCGTGGGCGAGCGCAGCCGTGAGGGCAACGACCTGTGGGGCGAGATGCAGGAGAGCGGCGTGTCCGACAAGACGGCGCTGGTCTTCGGCCAGATGAACGAGTCCCCCGGCGTCCGTATGCGCGTGGCGCTGTCTGGCCTGACCATGGCGGAGTATTTCCGCGATGTGGAGCACAAGGACGTGCTGCTGTTCATCGACAACATTTTCCGTTTCGTCCAGGCGGGCAGCGAGGTCTCCACGCTGCTGGGCCGTATGCCCTCCGCCGTGGGCTACCAGCCCACGCTGGCCGGCGAGATGGGCGCTCTGCAGGAGCGCATCACCTCCACCAAGGACGGCTCCGTCACCTCCGTACAGGCGGTGTATGTCCCCGCCGACGACCTGACCGACCCCGCCCCTGCCACCACGTTCTCCCATCTGGACGCCACCACCGTGCTGAGCCGTAAGATCGCGGAGCAGGGCATCTACCCCGCCGTGGACCCGCTGGAGTCCACCTCCCGCATTCTGGAGCCGGACATCGTGGGCGAGG
>URST01000051.1 GCA_900550585.1 uncultured Eubacteriales bacterium | reverse complement strand
CCGGGTCGAAGGAGGCGAACATGCCCACGTTGGGCACGATGGCCATGTCGTTCTCCGAACGGCAGTCACAGTTGGGGGACACGTCGATGACCAGCGAGATGTGGAAGCAGGGCCGTCCGTCCACCACGGCCTTGGTGTACTCGGCGATCTTCCGGTTCAGGTTGCTGGTGGATTCGTCCCATTTGATCTGCACCGCGTTTTTGGGACAGACGGCGATGCAGCGCCCGCAGCCCACGCACTTATCGTGGTCGATGCTGGCCTTGCGGTCGGTGATGACCGGCGCGTCGTGGGCGCAGATCTTCCGGCACTGGCCGCAGCCGATGCACAGCTTCTGGTTAACGTGGGGCTTGCCGGCGTTGTGCTGCTCCATCTTACCGGCGCGGCTGCCGCAGCCCATGCCGATGTTCTTCAGACAGCCGCCGAAGCCCGCCGTCTCGTGGCCCTTGAAGTGGGTCAGGGAGATGAACACATCGGCGTCCATGACGGCCCGGCCGATCTTGGCATTCTGTACATATTCGCCGCCGGCCACCGGTACCTCCACCTCGTCGTTGCCCTTCAGACCGTCGGCAATGAGGATCTGACAGCCGGTGGTCATGGGGTTGAAGCCGTTGAGCATGGCGCTGTCCAGATGATCCAGCGCGTTCTTCCGTCCGCCCACATACAGGGTGTTGCAGTCCGTCAGGAAGGGCTTGCCGCCCCGCTCCTTCACAAAATCCGCCACGGTTTTGGCCCAGTTGGGCCGCAGGAACGCCAGATTCCCCGGCTCACCGAAATGCATTTTGATGGCCACATACTTCCCGTCGAAGTCGATGTCGCCCATACCCGCCGTTTTCATCAGCCGGGTCAGCTTCTGCTGCAAATTCTCATGATAGTCCGCCCGCAGGTCGGCAAAATACACCTTGGATGCCATATCGTGTCCTCGCTTTCGTAGTTTCGGTGCCCACAGTATAGCACATCCCGCCGGAATGTGCTATACTGTTTTTCACTGAAAAGGAGGTGCCGCCCGTGCGCGTTTTATCCCATACCGTCTCCGCCGCCGGGGATGGCCGCACTGTCAAGGAGCTGCTGCGGAACCTGTGGCACATCTCCGGCAGCCTCCTCAGCCGCCTGAAATTCCGGGACGCCATCACCGTCAACGGCGTGCCCGTCCCGGTGAACCGCATCCTCCGCGCCGGGGATATCCTCCGGGCGGACGTGTCCGACCTGCCCGGCGAAAATCCCCACATCCTGCCGGTGGACTACCCCCTGACCGTTCTCTACGAGGACGAGGATCTGCTGCTTCTGGACAAGCCCGCCGGCATCGCCATCCACCCCGCCGCTCTGACGGAGGAGACAGCCACCATCGCCGGGGCCGTGGCCCACTACCTGCGAAGCGACAGCTTCCACGCCGTGAACCGGCTGGACCGGGGCACCACCGGCGTCATGGCCGTGGCCAAGACCGGCTTCGTCCACGCCCGCTGCATGACCCTGCTCCACACCGACGGCTTTCAGCGGGACTACCGCGCCGTGTGCGACGGCCTGCCGCCCCGGCGGGAGGGGGAGATCGACCTGCCCCTGGGCCGGGCGGAGGGCTCTCTGCTGAAGCGCTGTCCCGCCCCGGACGGGCAGGCAGCCCACACCCACTACGAGGTGCTGTCCACCGCCAATGGCCGCGCCCTGCTGCGGCTGACACCCACCACCGGCCGCACCCACCAGCTGCGGGTACACATGGCCGCCATCGGCTGCCCCCTCACCGGTGACTGGCTCTACGGCACGGAGGACAAATCTCTCATCGCCCGCCCCGCCCTCCACAGCTATCATCTGCGCCTGACGCACCCCGTCACCGGCGCCGTCATCGACGTCACCGCCCCGCTGCCGGAGGATATGCAGGCGCTGCTGCGCTGACTTCGACACTCCCCGACAAAAAAAGACCGGCTCCCGCCGGTCTTTTCTCTTACAGATCCACTTTTTCGTAGGCCTTTTCCGAGGCCCGGAACGTCAGCGCCGCGCCTCCCGCGTAAATGAGAATACTGCCGATGAGGATGGGCAGCTGCCGCAGCTGGGCGGCGCGGTCCAGATCGTCCAGCCACCCCAGCATCGGGAAGTGGGGCAGCGCCTCGCACACGAGCATCAGCACCGCCATGACGATGCACGCCTTCAGGTACGACACCCCCACCTTGTAGCCGCTCTTATAGAACGACGGCAGGAACACGGCGTTGAACACGGCATACAGCAGGAACCCGGCGGCCGCCAGCACCGCGTTGGGGTCCAGCCCCACCAGATTGTCCTTTCCCGGCTGCACATGCACCGCCAGCACCGAAAATGGCACCAGCAGCACCAGCGACAGCACCTCGATGAGCACCGTGAACAGACACCCGGCCTTCACCGTGTCCCGCTTGGGCACCGGCAGCAGCGCCGAGTAGTAGATGTCCTTCTGCTCCCGCATGTTCAGAAACGTGAAAAACAGCCCCAGCGTCACATAGAAGAAGATCACGGTATAGGGGTAGTTGGGGATCAGCACCATCACGCCGAACAGACAGAAAATGGGCGTCATGGGATGGCACACCAACCGGAACTGCTTATATAATAGCGCTGTCATCCAGCTCCCTCCTCTCCACGGCCACGATGATATCCTCCAGCGTCTCGCCCTTGTCCCGGAACCTCGCCTTGAAATCCTCCACGCCGCCGTCATACAGCATTTCGCCGTCCTTGATGAACGCGATATGGCTGGCGCACTTCTCCAGATCGGAGGTGATGTGGGTGGAGAACAGGATGCTCCTGCTGCCATCGGCCACGATGTGGCGGAACAGCTCCACCAGCTCATCCCGGGACACAGGGTCCAGCCCGCTGGTAGGCTCATCCAGGATCAGCAGCTCCGCGCTGTGACTCAGCGCCAGCGCGATCATGTACTTCACCTTCATGCCGCTGGACAGCTGATCCACCCGCTTGCTCTCGTCAATGGCGAACAGCTCCAGATAATGCCGGTACTTATCCTCGTCCCAGTTGCTGTAAAACCGCCGGGTCACATCGGTGATGACCCCCACCTTCTTCTTGGGGTAGAAGTCGATGCCGCCCAGTACCACGCCGATGCGCCGCCGGATGGCCGCCTCGTTGGCGGCGTAGTCCAGCCCGAAGGCCCGCACCGTACCGCTGTCCGGGTGTACCAGCCCCAGAACGGACTTCAGCGTGGTGCTCTTGCCCGCGCCGTTGCGCCCGATAAAGCCCACGATGGCCCCCTGGGGCACATCCAGCGACACATCCTTCAGCGTAAACGCGGGATACGTCTTGCGCAGTTCCCGCACCTCCAGCACATTCACGGCTCCTCCACCTCCTCATCGTCCTCCGGCAGGGCGTCAAACGCCTTGCGCAGGAATGGATTCAGCTTATCCGTTGTCTGCAAGGCGATGCCCTTCTTCTTATCCGCCAGCAGCACCAGCGTGTCCCCCGGCTCCAGTCCAAACATGGCCCTGGCCTCCTTGGGAATGACGATCTGCCCCTTGGGGCCGATCTTGACGCTGCTCATAAAATACCGCTCGTCCTTGCCCATATCACCGCTCCTCTCCGTATAACTGGTATAACTTTTCTTACTTTTGCCACTATACCACCCCTGTTCCCCGTTGTCAAGCCCCTGTTTCTGTGGTACAATACGGACAACGAACCGTAAAGGAGCACCACTATGGATCTCTGCGACCGCAACGACATACAGGCCCTGCTGGCGCGGCACGGCTTCCGCTTCGCCAAGTCTCTGGGCCAGAACTTCCTCATCGAAAGCTGGGTGGCGGAGGATATCGCCGCCGCCAGCGGCGCGGACGCCGGTACCGGCGTGGTGGAGGTCGGCCCCGGCATCGGCTCCCTCACCACCCAGCTGGCCCGCCGGGCGGGCCGGGTGGTGTCCGTGGAGCTGGACCGCCGCCTGTACCCCGTGCTGGCGGAGACGATGGCGGACTACCCCAACTTCACGCTGGTGGAGGGTGATGTGATGCAGCTGTCTCTGCCCGGACTGGTGCAGGAGCACCTCACCGGCCTGCGGCCCGTGCTGTGCGCCAACCTGCCCTACAACATCACCACCCCGTTCCTCACCGCCTGTGTGGAGGCCCGGTGCTTCGACAGCCTGACGGTGCTGATCCAGAAGGAGGTGGCCCAGCGCACCTGCGCCGCCCCCGGTACCGCCGACTACGGCGCGTTCACCCTGCTGATGCAGTATTACACCCAGCCGGAGCTGCTGTTCACCGTGCCCAACACCTGCTTTCTCCCGGCCCCCAAGGTGACATCCGCCGTCATCCGCTGTAAGACCCGCACCGCCCCGCCGGTGCAGGTACAGTCGGAGGCCGCCTTCTGGCGCACCGTCCGGGCCGGCTTCGCCCTGCGGCGGAAAACGCTGGTCAACAGCCTGCAGACCGGCTGGGAGCTGCCCAAGGACACCCTGACGGACATTGTCGCCGCCTGCGGCCTCTCCCCCACCGTCCGGGGTGAACGTCTGGGTCTGGCGGAGTACGCCCGGCTGTCCGATGCCCTGCTGGAGGCATCGAAATAGGTTCACATAACAAAACAGGAGGTGTGCCCGCGGCACACCTCCTGTTTTGTTATGCATTTACACCAGCCGCCGCCACCGCCGCGCCTGTAACGACCCGATGACAACGGGTACATCGGATTCCCCGGCAAAAGCCGCCGCCCACGGCGGCGTCAGCTCCATACCATCCACTTGGTTTACATAAATTATATCGCACAGTCCCTCGGCGCAGATGACCCGCGCCGCCATCTCCGGTGTGATGGCCGCTGACCACGGTGCCCCCGCCAGCCGTGCGTAGATGGCCGGCCGGTGGGCCGCCTGCCGGATGGGCTGTCCAAAGGCAGAGGCGCCCAGCACGCAGATGGTGCGCGTCCGCTCCGGCGGCAGCACCGGCTCCCATGTCTCGTGGGCCTTGGCGGGCAAACGCTTGGAGCCGTCCGCCTCCACCAGTACGAAGTCCGCCGCCTGCTGCCAGCCTCCGAAGGCCGGAGCCGTCAGCTTCCCCTCCGGCGTATAGCTGCCGGCGCAGGCCGCGCCATAGGCGGCCAGCGCCGCCGCCAGCTCCTCCGCCGTCCCGGCAAAGGGGTACTGCGCCGGCTTCATGATGTGGGTGGTGGTGGCCAGCAGCACCGTGCCCTGGGGCCGCAGCTCCTCCGCCAGCTCATACAGCAGGCTGGTCTTGCCGCCGCTGCCCATCACCGCTGTCACGCCCCGGTCAACGCCCAGCAGCTCCCACAGCTGTTCCATATCCGCACCCCCTTCTGCTCCCTGTACCGTCTGTTTTGCGCCATTATACCATGCCGAACACCGCCCTGCAACGGCAAAAGTGGGGCAAATTGTCAAAAACAGCGGTAAAACTTGACAAAAAAACCGGATGGTGCTATACTCCACGAGTATTGCTTATCGGTAACAAAAGTTACAAATTGTTTCAAATCATGCCGCCGCCCTGTTTAAGAACCGGGCCGGGCGGCCATACTGCGAGGTACTATGGAACGAATCGAAACTGCAGGCCGGCGTGTTGCCCCCAGGCACCACCGCCCCCGGCTGACCCCCGTCTCCGTGTGCCAGGCCATCCACGACGCCCCTTACCGTCTTGCGCGCCTTGTGCGCCGCGGCGTCCACGCCGTGGGCTACTGGGTGGCATGGACATGGGACGCGGTGGTCACCGATCAGAAACAAATGTATCACGACTTTCTGCGCTCCCGCTTTGTCCGGGGCTGCCGCGCCCTACTCCACGCACCGGTGCTGGTGGGCTTTGCCGCGGCGCTGCGGGACAACTGGCTGGTGCGCCTCACGGCCATGACCGCCCTGACGGCGGCCATCTTCGTGGGCGTCTCCCTGACCCCCGCCGCCCCCACGCTGGACGCCATCTGCGTCCTGGTCACCGACTCCGGCCCCCAGGTGGTGTCGCAGGACACGGCGGAGCTGGACCGGGACTATCTGTCCCTGCGCCGCAGTCTGGGCGGCAGCCACACCATGCAGTATATCCTCCAGCCCGGCCGCACCGTCACCGTCCAACACAACGGCCGCACCGTCACCGCCGTCTCTCAGGGCGAGCGCCTGCCGGTCTTTCTGGACCGCTGCGGCATCCGGCTGGGCAGCGACGAGATGGTGGAGCTGGACCTCACCGGCAGCGAGCTGTCCCTCCGCATCAGCAGCTCCCTGACCTACCAGCATTTCGTGACGGTGGAGACGGACTACGCTGTGGAGCGCACCCCCGATCCCCTGATGGACAAGGGCACGGAGGTCGTCATCCGCAAGGGCGTCTCCGGCCACATCATCGAAACGTATGAGGACACGATGGTGCGGGGCGAGGTGGTGTCCACCCGCTATGTGGGCGCCAGCCACGACACCTCCCATGCCGAGCTGATCCGCTACGGCACCCGGGTCTACGAGGTGGCACGGGACGACACCATTGACCGCGTGGTGCCCAACGCAGACGGCGAGGGCGGCCTTCTCTACTTCAAGTCCGGCGACACCATGATCTACTCCAAGGTCATGGCCTGCAGCTCCACCGCCTATTACAGCGGCGGCGACGGCGGTGCCGCCTGGACCACGGCCGTGGGCGCCAGCGTGGGCATCGGCACCATCGCCGTGGACCCCACCGTCATCCCCTACTACACCAAAATGTTCATCCAGACCACCACCGGCAGCCGCGTCTACGGCATGGGCACGGCGCTGGACTGCGGCGGCGCCATCAAGGGCAACATCGTGGACCTGTGGTTCCCCACCTATGCGGACTGCCGCAGCTGGGGCCGCCGCGCCGTCACCGTGTATATCCTGGACAAGAAAGCATAACGGCCGGATATCCGCACCCTTACGCACGCAAAAAGCCCTGTATGTGTTCACAGCACATACAGGGCTTTTTTCACGTCCCGACGACCGCATTCTCCCGCAACGGACACTGCACCAGCAGACGCTCCGCCGCCGGCAGGTACTCCGCCAGTGTTTTCGCCTTGCGGATGGCCTTCAGCTCCCGCTCCGCGCCGTCAAAGCTGCCGCCCAGCCAGTTCCACAGCTCCCGCATCCGGTGCAGCACCGGCGTATCCCCGGACAGCCGCTGCCGGTAGTCCGCCAGCAGCCGGTGATGGAACGCCGTCAGCTCCTGGCGGGAGGCGGCTCCGCCGCCCCGCAGCTTCCGTCCCAGCGCCGGGTCGGCGATAAGCCCCCGGCCCACCATCACCGCCTGCACCTGCGGGTACTCACGGCAGAACGCGGTCACATCCGCCGCCGTGAACAGGTCGCCGTTGTACACCGGCGCCTCCTGCCGCCGTGCCAGCGCCGCGTCAAAGGCGTCCCGGTGCACCGGCCCCCGGTAGAACTCCTTCTGCACACGGGGGTGGACGATCAACTCCGAGATCGGGTACTTCTCATAGATATCCAGCAGCCGCTGCCACTCCGCCGGGTCGCTCCTCCCGATGCGGGTCTTGACAGACACCCGCATGTCCGGCAGCGCCGCGAATATCTCGTCCAGACACCGCTCCAGCTCCTCCGGATAGGTCAGCAGCCCCGCCCCTTTGTGCTTGGCGGTGACGGTCCCGGAGGGGCATCCCAGATTGAAGTTCACCTCCCGGTATCCCATGGCGTACAGCTCCCGGGCCGCCCACACGAAATATTCGCCCCGGTTGGTCAGCAGCTGGGGCACCGTGTCCCGCTCCCCCTGCGTCACCTCGTCCAGCTCCTTCCGCTGGAACGTCAGGTTCCCGTTGGGGGACAGGAACGGCGTGAAGTACTTGTCCACCCCGCCGAAGATCTCCCGCTGGGCCCCGCGCCAGATGCAGGTGGTCAGCCCCTCCATGGGCGCGGCGTATAGCTTTATGTCAACCATCATATCCCTCCTCCAGCAGCCGCTCCAGCGTCATGTCCCGCACCGGTGCATAGTCATATCCCGCCAGCGCCGGCAGCATCTCCCCCACCTGCTGCGGCGCGGCCAGCAGCGCCAGCTTTCTCGCCCGTGTCAGGGTCTTGAAGGCGTACTCCAGCCGGGCCGCCTCTGTCCTGCCGCCGCAGCCCCACAGCCCCGCCAGCGCCTGCGGCGGATGGGCGCGGGTATACTTTGCCCCCTTCCCCGCAGCATGCAGCACCATGCGGCGGCGCAGATCGTTGGTCATGCCGGTATACAAACTGCCGTCCCGGCACACCAGCACATAGACGTAATACACCGGCGCCGCCCCCTTTCTTCCCCCATCATACGCAAATGTCAAGATGAATTTGCAGTATTGACAAAAAATATCAAACCTCAATGAGAGGGGAAGCGTTTTATATCACACCGAAAAAGCCCTGTAAAGGAGCTTTCGCGGCATAAAACCAGTGTGCGCACTGGATTTATTCCACGGACTCCTTGACAGGGCTTTTATCGCTGCGGGATCGGTAACCAACACGGCGCGAACTCGCGCCGTGCTCACACCACCACCCACTATGGGAAACGTGGTACAATAACGATACTCCAACAACGCTTATTGAGGAGGAACAAGAGATGAGAAAGCAGCACTACATGACGGAGCAGGAGCGCCACCAGCTGGAGGCCATGCGGCGGAACAAGATACCCGTGCGGGAGATCGCCCGTCAGCTGGGCTTTTGTGAGAGGACGATCTACTACGAGCTTCGGCGGGGAAGCTATATGCATACCTGCGACTTCTGGGATGAAAAACGGTACTCGGCACAGAAAGGACAGCAGATACACCACTACAATCAAACAGCCAAAGGCCGGCCATTGAAGATCGGCAGCGACCACGCCTTTGCCGCCTACATCGAACATAAGATCA
Organism: uncultured Eubacteriales bacterium; assembly: GCA_900550585.1. Taxonomy (GTDB): domain Bacteria; phylum Bacillota; class Clostridia; order Oscillospirales; family Oscillospiraceae; genus Vescimonas. The sequence continues at coordinate 7,868 of URST01000051.1, read as the reverse complement.
TCGTGGACAAGTACTCACCTGCGGCAGCCCTGGCGGCGGCAAGGCGGTACAACTTTCAGACCAGAATCTGCGTCAGCACTCTATACAGCTACATTGACAAGCACGTATTCCTGACCCTGACCAACAAGCACCTGTGGGACAAGCGCAGGAAGAAGCAGAAGACGGACGAGACCGAAAAACGCATCGCACACCCGAAGCTGCCCAGCATAGAGAACCGGCCCGCATACATAGGACAGCGCTCTGAGCGCGGACACTGGGAGATGGATCTAATCATCGGCAAGGCCGAGACGAAGCCGGTACTACTGACGCTGACGGAGAGATACAGCCGACAAGAGCTTATATTCAAGCTGCCCAACAGAAAGGCGGCTACCATCCGAGGTGTATTCGACCGACTGGAACGGCAGCACAAGGACTTCTCTCAACGCTTCAAATCACTGACCACGGACAACGGCAGCGAGTTCATGGAGTACGAAAAGCTATGCCGGAGCATACACGGCGGCAGCCGCTTTCAAGTCTGGTATTGTCACAGCTATGCGGCGTGGGAAAAAGGCAGCGTGGAGAACCATAACCGCATGATCCGGCGTTTCTTTCCCAAGGGGACGGACTTCTCCAAGATCAGCAAAAAGAGGATAGCTGCCATCCAGGACTGGATGAACAACTATCCTCGAAAAATCTTGCAATGGCAGACGCCGAACGAAGCAGCGGCATAAGTCAGCATTTCGGGAAAGACTTAGCGGGAAGCTCATGCCGGTAACGGGTATCAAAGAGCTTATAGTACGGTCTGCGCCAAAAGAGCTTGATACCACCGGCGAGGAAGTGGACGTAGTAGAACATCTCCGTTTCCTGATGGGTGAGATCGTCAATGCCTATCTTACGGCCAATGGTCTTGATGTAGGAGAGATCACGCACGAGGGGAAAGCGCTTTATCTCATAGTGACAGACAGCCAATTTACGTATCTTGATGTCGACATCGGTAGACTGAGAGAAGAAAGCGATATCCGCCTGATAGTGACCGTGATTTTTGAAGAAATAGATCTGTTCATCTGTCATCTTCATTTTGCGGTTATCAAAATCAACGCCAGCTTCATCTATGATGATCAGACAATCTTCCATAAGATACCGACCTATATCATCCTTGACGATCTGGTAAGTACCACGAATAGGAAAGTTACTATACACAGCACGGCCAGAAGCCAGAGCCTTTTTTGCCAGTTTTGCAGCGTAGGTAGATTTACCGCTGCGAGGAAGGCCAAAATACAGATAAATACCGGTATCATAAGGTTTGACAGGGCGGTATACGAAACGCCAGAAATACTGGTGATAGCACCACTTGACGAAGTAGGGAACATTCATAACGACCTCCGAAGTATAGGGGAAAAAGCGCGGGGGTGCATTCGCACTCCCCCGCGCTTTTTTCTTTACACGCGCTGACGGAACAGGCGAGACAGCAGGCCCACAGAGATACCGACCAGCGGGACGGCAATGACACCGAGCACCAGCAGATCAGAACCGACAATGGTATCGGTCAGGCCGGTGACGGTGACAGCGGACTCGCCGGAGCCGATGGTGCCGCCGGTGATCATGGTCATGACACCGGAGAAAAACGTGGTGATCTTGGTGATAAGAGCAGCCATAACAAAAACTCCTTTCGATGTAGATGGTCAGGCGTTACACACGCTGACGGAACAGCCGGGACAGCAGACCCACGGAGATACCCACCAGAGGGACGGCGACAACGCCCAGCACGAGCAGATCATCACCGACAATGGTAGTGGTCAAAGTGGACACCATACCCATGACGCCACTAAAGAAAGTGGCAATGGTAGCGACCAGAGCAGCCATACAGAAACCTCCCTTCTATCGTTTGATATGGAACATCCTGAAAAACAGGTTGATCACAAGAACACACAGGACCATGCAGAAGCAGTACCAGCCAACGCCCTCAGAAAGGAAATCAGACAAAGCAGCCAACATGTCGACCAGCATGGCAGAAACATCATTTAGACCTCCCAAGGAACACACCTCCTAACAGTCTGAAGAACGAATAGAACAGGATCAGGAACGCCAGACAGCCGCCGATCCAGCAGAAGTCCAGACCGGCAAGGCCGGAGACGGCGGAGACATTACCGGCGCTGTCTGTTGCCATGAGGGGCTGATAGTCACCGAAGATGCTTTGCACAGATGCAGCAAGGCCGGTATGCTCCCCGCGCTGGTAGGTGTATGTCTCCGGCGTAGCAGCTTCGGCAGCAGGAGCAGCATTGATGACTACCGTGTTAGAGGGAGTCTCCGTATCGTTGGCAGTCACAGAAAGCGCAGGATCATCCGTATACAGGATAGAGCCGTCCATATCATAGACAGTCGTATATCCGCGCTCTGTATCTTCGCCCGGCTCCAGCGCCGGGACTAATGCCCAGTCCGGGACGTCCTCCGGCAATTCAGCGGCGAAAACGTCCACGCAGTAGCCGACAATGCCGAGGATCACGGCCAGAACGATCAACAGAAATTTAGGCTTAAAAGAAAAGCCGATATGCATTCTCATTTCCCTTTACCATCCTTCCCTTTGGGGAGTGTGGGCGGCGAAGCCACGGAGGAGCCGATGAGCCGACCAATGATATAGAATGCCAGGTCAACAGCAACAGCAGCCATGGCAATGACCCAGAACGGAATATTCAGGATCGGGATATTGATAGAGAAGATATCCCATGCCCAGCCCAGCAGCGATCTGATTGCAAAAAGCAACGAATCCATAGAATCACCTACTTCTTCCAGAATAGGACAAGATCAGAAATGCACTTGACGATGAGCAGCACGATCTTGATGAACAGGAACACCAGCAGAAGCGCAGCCAGCGCGTATACAGCAGCGGCCAGACTGTTCGGCATCCAGCTGACACCAATAGCGACTTTAGAAAGCATCAATCCCACCTCGCAATTAAAATGATCAGCGACACGATCAGCACCGCCGAAATAGAGTAGAGCACACAGGCCTGCAGGCCAGAGGGCATAGCGTCATAGACGCCACGGATGAAGTGCAGGAACGTATACAGGTCAGAATCCATAGCAGCACCTCCTATAACAGGCCATCCAGCTTTGTGATATCAGCAGCGCCGAAGGCGTCCTTGAAAGCCACTTTCCAGAGCCACTTGAACACACCGCCGATCTTCTCCATACCTTCCTTCGAGCGATCCGCCACATCATTTTCATCATCCAGCTGGTAGACACTGGTGATAAATGTATTGTTGTTGACCACATTCACCACCGAATCAGACGATTGAGAGATCAACGTGTCCAGCCGGGAAACGATAGGCTCCAGATCAGGAGTCACACCAGCTTGAATATTATTGATGGCGGCGATGATGTCCGCCGTCTGCGTGTAGCTGTCATAAGTCTCATACTTGCCGGTAATGCGGACGCGATTGCCAAAAATGCTGCTGTTACCTTCCGGAATAGCGACGGTTATACGGTCAAGCGTCTCGACAATGGGGCCATCTGAATAAGTTTTACCTGAAACGCTCGGTACCCACCAAATCTCCAACGGAGTACCAGCGGCAGCCATATTAGATAGGCGGGTTTTCCATGTGGCCACATCCGGATATTCCGCAGCATCCACAACAAATCGGATGTTACGACCCCAGATGGTGTATGTATTCTTATAAGCAGCAGCTGCATTCTTATCCGCATTGAAAGCGTATGCATAGGGGCGATATTTGAATTGACTCCAACCGGACATAGAATAACGATTCGCTTCAAGATACTCAAAGGCATAATCAGAGAGATAGAACAGATTCATACCATCTGACTTGACCGCCATGTTCCAGTTCTCGGTGCCATCGTAGGACTGAGTATAAAGGCGCTGAACGTACTCACCGGTAGCAGCGTTGTAGGTGTCTGAAATCTCATATTGACCGTTCGCAAGCTTCCAGACACCAGCCATAAGGACACTATCCGAGCTATTCAAACTATCCGGAATGGACGTGCCCAGCTGAATACCACGGAGCGGACGATCAATGACTGGATGCTCTACATCGTTGAGGACATACGTCAACGGGTCAGCGTAGGCGAAGCTATTAGCACTGTTATAGCCGGACATGCCCCAGAATACGGCATCGTCCAATTCGCCGCCAACGGCAGACCTGATACTACCGCTGGAAACACTGCCACTGGAAATACTGGCGGTATCCAGCACGACACTATTGACCTTGCGATACATAGAAATCAGCTTGTCCAGCCGGGCTTCTATGGGGCTTGTGTTCACCTGCACGGCGCCGTTACTGATGATGCTGTCCAGGCGCGAACCGATGCCGGCGCTGTTGGTGACGAGGGTATCCAACCGGGAGCCGATGCCGGTTACACCGGAATAGATGCGATTTTGCACGTTCAGCTGTTCCAGCAGGACGTTGATGCCGAACACTACATCATTATCCAGATTCTTCAAGCCGGTAACGGTACTGTCCTTGAAGCTGATGAGGTTATTGTTGACGGCCTCCAGCGCAGGGGCCACACTGCGTTCCAGGCTATGGACAACATCAATCAAAAGACCGGCCTGAAAATCAAGCCAATCACAGACAAGGCTAAGATACTGAACAGCGAAATCGACTTTCGTATAAACCGCTTTCAAAGTATCAATGACCTCCCAGTAAGACGGGGCCGTGTTGGAGGTAGGTGTGCGAGTATAGCCCGGAGACGATGGATTGATAACTGTATGATTGTAGTTGTAGGTGTTATTAACCGTGGTGTTACCGGTATCCTCCTTGGGCGCGGTATAGACGTAACCGTCAGAATTTGCAAGTGTTCCATAAGACCCGCTAAACCCAAACACTCCCTCATCATGAACACGAATTACATACAAGCCTTGCGCAGAATTGTAATAAAGCGAACACGTTAAGCCAATACCATTAGCTGTAACGCAAATATCGGAAAGACTATCAAAACCGATCGTCACTTTGTATGTAAAGCTGGCAGCATTAGGGCCAACATCAACGACAACGTCACCAGTCTTATATAAGAGCGCTTGCACCAATCTATATCCAGCACTACCGGGAACCAATCCGGATATCTTTGGATAACCCGCATAAGCAACCGTAACCATAGAAGTCAACAGCGCAAGCACAAGGCTGAATGTCAAAAGGCCCTTTTTCATATCGACTTGACACCTCCCACAGTTACGTTATAATAAGAAAAAACACAAGGGGGACGGAAAATGAGACTAATACTAATACCTTTATGGGGATGGACAATCCTTATGTCTATAATCTGGTGGCCAATGTCAATAACGCCCCTAATTATTGCTATTCCTCTTTCTATTGTCACACACAACGCAAAGAAAGCAAAAGGCGACACCAGTATAGAAAGCTGCAAAGAATACCTGAAAGAAAAATACTACTATAAGAAGTGACCCCTAATCCCTCGCACGACAACCATCGAACCGCTGGATGATCCATGCGCCGAAGTGCCATGCCAGCGAAGCGATAAGCACCAGCAAAAACAAAATCACTGCACCAAATACGGTAGAAAGGGAATTAGCCATAGAAAAACTCCTATCTGACATTCAAGCGATATTAGCAATGTTCGGAAACTTCTTCCGACAACTGCTAACGCTGAACAACCCAATAAGCGATGTGAAAGACCTGCTTATCACCGTTTGCATAATCATCGTAGCAATCGGAGGGACAATAACAGGTACAAAACGCCGCAGACGCTGACCACTAATCCCTCGCCGTAGGCGGGGGATTTAGTTTTGCTTGCGCTTTTGAAGGTGTGCTTTCACGCGGCCGATCAGCTGGTCAAAAGGCACAACACACGCATAGTAGAATATATTGACAGCACAGACACCGACGGCGAAAAGCGAAGCAACAAGGAAGAAGTGCAGAATGAACTCGACCACAGCGTTGATTATGCCTTACCCGCCTTTCCCTTGAACTTATCCGGGAACAGGGAGCGCAGGACTTTACCGGCGATCCACGCCATGAGCGAGAGCAGCAGGAACAGGATGAACACGAATACCAGCACGAAAGCGGCGGTGATCAGAAACTTGATCATAGGTAACCCTCCATTTTGAGTTGTTGGAAATCCGGCTCTATCGTCATGGGCTGAAAGTCAGGATCGGGCACCACTGGATAAAGCGGTATCACTTCGGCAGGTTCAGCACCAGCCCAATCGTAAGGCCACATCCAATCTTCACCGTACACCATGCCAGTTTTGCAGAAGTCATATTCATTGACACACAACTCATCCAGTGGACGGTTATAGAGGTATACGTCACTGGCCTTGATTGCCTTTCTGAGCGGGCGAGAATGGAAATACAGGTGCTTTCCAATATCAGCCTGACGCCGGGATAAATCTTTACTGACGTACTTTGTTATGTAATAGGCCGTTGCTATGGCGTCTCTGATGGGTGCCAGTGAGCAAAAGCCAAAGGTGTCCATATAATCCGACCAATTCAAGAAACCGCCGTCCATGAGCCGCTGAGGTGCCGGAGGAGCAAAGGGGGATACTGCATCCTCCGGCAACCCAGAAATCAGACCGTGGATATGCCAAGCGCCGTCTTTATGTTGTTCCGGCACCAGAAGATACTGAATCTGTGACTGGTACTTTTTGCGCTTGTCTCGCACGAACTGAGATAGACGGCTTTGGTAGGCGTCCAAATTGAAGCGATCGAACTTAGCACGATCTATCGTGCCGGTGAAAAAGTAGTCCCACGAATTACAGAGAGCATATTGCAGCACCATATTTCGAGCGCGGCTGAAATTGTTATCCAGCTTTGCATCATTGGACTGCGTAGCTTCAGACGTCCGGAGGTAAGCATTGTCAGGATCACGATTGCCCTTAAATGTCACGACCTTATAGATGCCGTTTCCATATTCGTGGATGCTGTGAACGGGGGAGACAGAACTCGTCATATTGCAGGCACTTCCCGGAATTCGATATGGTGTCAAGTGCCCCTCGTCGGAGCAGCTACTCCGACTTGTTGAGGGCAGCTCTGACGGTGCACATCATCCCGACGTTCACGGCACGAGCGAAGTTTTAGAACTTGGCCAGACGGATACCGGAGCACTTGCCCCAGCGGTTATACTCGATGATGACTTCATCGTTCAGCTTCGGCGTGTAGCCGCAGGATGCCAGGATCTTGTCCATCACATAGATGCGGTCGCAGGACAGACCTTCGCCCTTTTCACACTTGTCGGTCAGGTACAGATTGACGCCGGAGACCTCCGTGCCGTCATTGCCTTTGAAAGAGGACGCGCGGAAACCAATTACTTTCATCGTTGTACTCCTTTTCGTTGTATAAAATTTGCAGGGCACAGAGCTTCATCTCGGAGTTCTGCACCCTGCAAATACATATTAGAACCTGCCTCTTCCCCCATCATACCCGATATTTCTTGCATTGGCAACCTCCGTATGATAAGATATGATGTTGGAAAGCGAGGGATACTATGACCCTTTTTGACTACTACCTGCAATACATGACCGAGGTGTGGGAGGGCAAGTGCCCCGCCCCGGAGGGCATCACCCTGCCGGACAGCGGCGATGAGAACGCCCGCATCCAGGCGCTGGGCCAGCAGCTGCAGGCCATGGGCATGGCCGATTTCGTCCGTGCCTGCGCCGCTCAGGACGGCACCGTCCTGCCGGAGGAGCTGTTCACCGCCGAGAACAGCGATCTGGGCGGTCTTCAGTTTTTCCTGCAGGGCGCGGAGACGCCGGAAGCCGCACCGGAGCGGCCCGCAACTCCCGATCCCGACGCCAATAAGCACGCCTTCGAGGTGTTTCTGGACTGCATTGCCATGGACGACGGCCTGGTGCAGTATCTCATCGACGTGCTGAAGCGCATGGACCGCAAGGAGTTCTTCAAGCTCAGCCAGATCACCACCA